>JAEEPQ010000311.1 GCA_016284885.1 Desulfovibrio sp. | reverse complement strand
GTTGCCGTCGCCGTCTGCGGCTGGCTCAAGGACTGCGGCGCCAGCGTCGCGGTGGCAGACTCCCCCGGCTTCGGGACGGCCCAGGGCGTTGCCAGGCGCATTGGCCTCGACGAAGCGCTCAGGCCCCTTGGCCTTGCCGTCCAGCGCCTTGTCCCGGGCGAAGCCGTGCGGCTTCCCAGCGGAAACAGCCTCATGCTCGCCAGGCAGGCCCAGGAGGCGGATGCCATCCTCTCCGTCGGCCGGGTCAAGGTCCATTCCCAGATGCTCCTGACGCTTGCCTGCAAGAACCTCTTCGGGCTCGTCCCCGGCCTGCGCAAGGCCCTTCATCACGGCAGGGAGGGACGCGATCCGGACGCCTTCGCCGACATGCTGGCAAGCCTCATGGACTTCCTTCCGCCCGTCTCGGCCGTGCTGGACGGCATCGAGGCCATGCACGTGACGGGTCCTGCCGGCGGCCGGCCCTATGCGCTGGGCCTGCTGGGGGCAGGCTCAAGCCCCGTGGCCCTCGACGAGGCCGTCTGCCTTGCCGTGGGAAAGCGCCCCGAAGACGTTCCCCTGCAGCGGGCCTTCATCCGCAGGGGACATTCCGGCTGCAGAGCGTGCGGCTGCGAAGCGGAGTATCCGAGGCTTCGGCCTGAGGACTTCAACGCAGAAGGCTTTGTCTTCCCCAGTCGTCTCCAGCACACGTCCTTCCGCCCCCTGCGCCTGCTGAAGAGCTGCCTCAAGCGCCTCTGGATGGATCGCTTCTCATGAGGGATGCCGGCAGGCTGGCCTGGCGCCGGAGCCTCCCGCCCCCGCGCTTCGGAACAGCGCCTGAAATGCCTCAGGAGCTTCCGCTCCCTCAGCCTTTTCGGCCTTGACGGCATGTCGGCCGAGTCATCAGATCTCAGCTGCATGAGGCTCTGTCTTGGCGCAGACGCTTGACGAAGCGGAACATGGCGTCTTCGCCGCTCCCGCCACTGACGCTGACGTCGAAGCAGATGTTCCGCTTCTCGAACCACGGGATGAATGTCTCCCAGACCTCGACTTCGGGACAGGCCCGCTCCAGAGCTATCCAGATGCGCCGGCCCACGCCCCGGCTCTGGACGCCGTGCCGGACGTAGAGAAAGTCCAGATGCCCGAGGCACCATCGACCGAGACGACGGCGCCACCGGCCATGGTGCCGTCAACGGCAGCCTTCCATGCCTGGGCGCTGGGAGCGTGCAGATGGACGGCAGGACGCTGGAGTTCGTGCCGGACAGGTGGAAGACGGTGGAGGTCCGCCTCGCGACCGTGATGTGCCGAGGCCAATGCGGATTTCCTTTCCGCAACAGTGGACCCGCGAGTCCCAGCGTTTCTCCCTGCCGCTACCCTGGAGTAGACGACGACGTGCAGGCCCTCGCCGAGTGAGACTCTGTATCTTTTTTCCCCTGGCTACAGGACCTTGATGGTCGCTTCTGTCGGAGCCTTCGATGCCATCAGGTAAACTGCTTCCCCGGCCGCTAGAGTTTACCTGAAAAGTTACCTGCCAGGAAGGTAAACTCTACTGTTCCGAGATGCCCTCTGGTATCAGAGTTTGGATAAAAAATCAAAAAAAAACCGCGCCTTGCAATCTCTGGCGCGGTCCTTTGACATCTCTTTGGTGGACGGTACAAGACTTGAACTTGTGACATCTGCCTTGTAAGGGCAGCGCTCTACCAACTGAGCTAACCGTCCAAAATGTGAACAGAAATTTATTACCTGCCGTTGCTCCTGCTGTCAAGAGGCGCAGAAGGCGTAAAGGCACCGCCACACGGCTCTCCGGACGCGGTCCGGAACCGGCACGGGGCAGATCGTCTACTAGAGGCGATCAATGTAGCAGTTGTCAAGGAATTCCTCCATAGCCTTGTCAGCCTTCCGGATGTAGTCCTGCAGCGGATATTCCTTCCTACAGCGGGGGCAGGCCATGTGGGCCGAGCGACATCTGCGCACGACCAGCAGAGGCTCTTTGCACTTGGGGCAGGGAATGGTGGTTTTGGCCTCGCGGGGAGCGAAAAAGCCCATGGTCTCTCTCCTTGGCGCAGCCAGAAAAAGCCCTAGCCGGGCTTTTTCTGATGCCATATGCATTGATGTTCTCCTGCCTGCCGAAGCTGAGCCTCCGCCGCGCTGTTCCGAAGTGTCGCCCGCCCCACGGGGAGGCCCCGAAGGGCCTCCCGGCGGGCATTCCAGGGCTGAAGA
>JAEEPQ010000068.1 GCA_016284885.1 Desulfovibrio sp. | reverse complement strand
TGGCCACGGTGGAAGGCGCCAACGGCTTCGACGCCGTCCTGCCCCAGATCAAGCAGACCGGCGTGAAGACCTGCCACCTGGCGCCCCTCATGGTCGTGGCCGGCGACCACGCCAATAACGACCTTGCGGGCGACGAAGACGACTCCTGGGCCAGCCTGATCAGGAAGGAAGGCATGACGCCCGTACCCCATCTGGTGGGCCTTGGCCAGAATCCCGCCGTGCGCGCCGTGTACCTGCGCCACACCAAGGACGCCAAGGACGATCTCGCCCATCCCAAGAAATCCGACTAGCTTTCCCTCTTTTCAAGGACGTCTCCCGGCAGAGGACGAACCTCTGCCAGGAGGCGCCGCGGAGCGCCCCCGGCCGGCGCTCCGGCCAAGCCTTCAGGCCGGCAGGAGCAGCATGCAGCCCGGCAAACTCTACGGCATCGGCATTGGCCCCGGCGATCCGGAGCTCCTCACCCTCAAGGGCGCGCGCATCCTCGCCGAGTGCGACGTGATCTTCACCGTCATCTCCCAGCATGTCTCGGAATCCGTCTCCGGCGCCGTTGTGGAGGCCGTGCGGCCCAAGGGGCGCGTGGAGCGGCTGACTTTCAGCATGTCCCGCGATCCTGCGGAGCGCCAGGCCATGCTGGCGGCCAACGCCCAGCGCATCGCAGACGAGCTTGTGCAGGGCCGGACCTGCGCCTACACGACGCTCGGCGACACCCTGACCTACTCGACCTACGGCTACATGCTGAAAATCCTGCGCCAAACCCTGCCGGACCTCGAGGTCGAGACCGTGCCCGGCGTCACCTCCTTTGCCACTCTGGCTGCCAGGGCGGACGCCGTGCTCGTCGAGAACACCGAGGATCTGCGCGTCGTTCCCGCCTTCAAGGCCTCCATGGCGGAGAGCATCGAATTCCCCAAAGGCTCCTCCACCGTGCTGCTCAAGACCTACCGCAGCAGGAATGCCCTCATCCGGCGGCTTCGGCAGGAAAAGGACCTCAAGGTCCTCTACGGCGAGCGCCTGACCATGGAGGGGGAGTTCATCAGCCGCGACCTCGACGAAATCGAGGCCAGGCCCGAGTGCTACTTCTCGCTCATGCTGGTGCGCAGGCCATAGCCGCCCTGCCCGGCCAGCGGCATGCCCATGCACGGACGCAATCCCGACACCTCCCGTTCCGGAAGCGGAAGCCCAGCGCCTCACGACGCTCCGGCACGGCGCCATAGCAAGCGGAAGCCTCCCTGGAAGTCCCCCTTCTGGTGCATCTGGCTCGTCTGCTCCCTTGCCCTGTCGGCCTGGCTTTCAGCCAGCATGCCGGAAGGCATGCACGGCCGATCCGCCATGAGCGTCCGTACCCAGACTGCGACGCAGGCGAAGCAAGCCGAAGGCCAGGCGCCTCGGCAGGGCATGCGGCCAGCCGGTGCCGACCTGCCTGACGTGCAGGCGCCCAAAGCGCGGTCCGAGGCCAGCTCAGGGGCCAGCTCCGAAACCAGCAGGGACAAGCCCCGGGAGCGGGTCCGAGGCAAAGACCGGGAGCCGGTCCAAGATCAGGCCCAGCGTCAGGCAAAAACCAGCCGGCACCATGCCTCCGCAACCACAGGTCCTGCCGGCAGGATAGCCGCGCGCGCCCTGCAGTTCGTCCGGCTCTTCCTCTTCGTCGCCCTCGGCGCGCTGGCAGGCGGCGTCATCGAAGGCCGGCGCTGGTACATGGCCTTTGCCCGCAGCCTTGGCCGGCTCACCCGGGCAGCCAGACTGCCCGCCATCGTCGGCATCGCCATGCCGACGGCGCTGGCCTCGGCCCCAGCAGCCGACTCCATGCTCATGGCCAGCGCCAGAGCAGGAACCCTGCCCCGCTCCGGCCTCGTGGCCGGCGGCATGGCCAACTCCTTTCTGGCCTACCTTTCGCACTCCATCCGCGTCATGTACCCAGTGATAGCCGCCATCGGCATCCCGGGCCTGCTCTACTTTGCCATCCACATCGCCGGCGGCCTGCTGGTGGTGGGCCTGGTCTTCCTCGGCCACGCCCTCTTTGCCAGACGCCTCGAAGCCGAAGGCCGGCTTGCCGCCGATGCCTGCGCCGACCTGTCCTTCGAAGGCGCAAGTCCTCTGCCCTGGGGAGCAACGCTGAAGAAGAGCCTCGTCCGGGCAGGCACGCTGGTCTTCCGCCTGGCCTGCATCTCGGTTCCGCTTATTCTCGCCATGGAGGCGCTCATCCGGCTCGGCACCCTCGATTTCTGGGAGCAGATGGTGCCGCAGAGCCTTGCCCGCTACTTTCCCGAGCAGATGCTCGCCATTGCCGCGGCCCAGCTCGGCGGCCTTGTGCAGTCCTCGGCGGTCTCGGCCTCGCTGCTCCAGCAGGGGCTCATCACAGGGCCGCAGATCCTGCTCGCCATGCTGGCAGCCAGTCTGCTCTCGAACCCCTTCCGGGCCCTGCGGCGCAACCTGCCGACGGCGCTGGCCATCTTCCCGGCAGGCGTGGCCTGCACCATCGTCTTCGCCATGCAGCTTTCGCGCATGCTCACCTGCCTGCTCGGCATGGCCGGCGTCATGCTTTGGATGGACAGCTTTGCAGGCTGAGCTCTTTGCGCTAGGCTTCAGCCCGGCTCCCTGCAATCCCCAGCA
Organism: Desulfovibrio sp.; assembly: GCA_016284885.1. GTDB lineage: Bacteria > Desulfobacterota > Desulfovibrionia > Desulfovibrionales > Desulfovibrionaceae > Desulfovibrio. Next base: position 9,353 of record JAEEPQ010000068.1, on the reverse strand, counting down.
ACGCACCTTGACGGAGGACCCGTGCTCAGCAAGCCATGGCATCACGCCGAGCCCCGCAGGCTCGAGGGCAACACGAAGCGCATCGCGGACCGCCTTGCCTGGACGCTCTCCGGCCAGGCCATAGAGCAGGAGAGTTTCCGCCGCATCGAGGCGGAGTTTGGATCCGCCCTTGCCCGCTTTGCCCCGGCGGAACGGCTGGTGGCCCGGCGGCTCGTGCACGCCTCAGCCGACCCGGCCCTGCTCGACGCCCTCGTCTTCCAGCGCGATCCCGTGGCTGCAGGGCTTGCGGCGCTCAGGGCGGGCGCCCCCCTGTGGTGCGATGCCTCCATGATCAAGGCAGGCCTCTCGGAAGCCAGGCTCAGGTCCATGAACGCCGCCTACAGCAAGGCGTCCGTGGCCTGCTACATCCAGGATGCCGACGTGGCCGCCAGCGCCAGGGCAGCCGGCACGACGAGGGCGCTTGCCTGCGCCGAGAAGGCAAGGTCCCTGCTCCCGGGCGCCGTTGTCCTGGTTGGCAACGCCCCGCTGGCCCTGGCCCGCATCGCCCGCTTCATCCTGGAAGAGGACCTGCGGCCTGCGCTGGTGATCGGCATGCCCGTCGGCTTCGTCAACGTTGTGGAATCCAAGGAGCTCCTGCTTCAGACGGACGTGCCGGCCATCGTCCTGCGGGGCCGCCGCGGAGGCTCCACCCTGGCTGTCGCCTGCCTGCACGCCGTCATCGAGGCAGGCTCCCCGGGCGGAGAAGGCTAAGGCCATGGACCGCGGCGGCAAGGCAGGCGGAACGCGCAGCCTCGCGCCCAAGCCCCAGGGCTGGGAGCCCTGGGACGGCTCGCCTCTGCCCGAATCCGGGGAGCTCAGATGGGGCTTCACGACGGGCGCCTGCCTCACGGCCCTTGCCTGCGCCGGCTTCCGGGCCCTGCAGGACAGGGAAAGCCAGCCCTTCATCGACATTCTCTTCGGCGACGGCGCCGTCCGCCGCATCCCTCTGGAAATGCCTCAGGCAGGATCGCCGTCCGCCCGCCCGGGCTTTCTCGCCGTGCGCAAGAATGCCGGCGACGACCCCGACTGCACCCACGGCGCCCTGCTCTACGCGCGCCTCAGGGAGGCCGGCGGAGCATCCCTTCAGGCCCCCTTTCCGCCCGACCCGCGGGACGTGCTCGTCCAGGTGGGCCAGGCCCTGGTCGCCGTGCACGCCGTCGAAGGCATAGGCGTGGCGACCCGCGCAGGCCTCGACTGCGAGCAGGGGCGCTGGGCCGTGAACTTCAGCGTCCAGCGCATGCTGGCTTCCAATCTGGCGCTCATGGGCATGCGCCGGGGACGCTGGCTGCTGGAGGCGGGCGTCGAAAACGGCGCCGAGCTGGCCAGGCACACCCTCAACCCCGCCCTCGGCATCGTCGGGGGCATCTCGGTGCTCGGCTCGACGGGACTTGTCCAGCCCTTCAGCCACGAATCCTACATTGCCTCCATCCAGCTCCAGGTGCGCTGCGCCAAAGAGGCCGGCGCGACCTGCATGGCCTTCTGCACGGGCGGAAAGACAAAGCGCGCGGCCGAAGCCTGGTGCGCCGAAATGCCGCCCGGCCCCCTGCCCCCGGAAGCCTTCTGCTGCATGGCCGACTTTGCGGGCGAAAGCCTCAGGGCTGCCCAGGCCCAGGGCATGGCGCACGTCCTGGTCTGCTGCATGCCTGGCAAGCTTGTGAAGTACGCTGCCGGCTTCGACAACACCCACGCGGCCAAGAACCCCATGCCCTTGCAGCTGCTGGCCGGGCTCGTTGCTCAGCTCGCTCCGGAGCGCACGGAGCTGGCAGATCGCCTCGCCGGCATCCCGACGGTGCGCGAGGCGCTCGGCATCGTGCCGGAAGCGCTCAAGGAAGGACTGCTCGAGGAGCTGATGCGCCTTGCCCTCAAGGGTCTGGCCTCCCTCTTCATCCAGGGCGCCAAGCGCCCCCGCCTTATCCTGCTTGCCGCGGACTTCGCAGGCACGCCCCTCGCCCTGCGCGAGGAGGCGGAGCCGGAAGGCCCCGGCAAGACCCCGCGCCCCCAGCGCAGGCGCCGGCAGGACGCATGCCCCCCTGGCGGCTTCCCGACGCCGGGAAGAGGACGGCGACAAGCGCCGTGAAGGATCCCGCCATGACCACGCACCCCAAGCCCGCCTTGAAACCGGCTGCTGAACCGGCTCATGAAAGGCATGCCAGGCCGGATGCCTGCGGCATGCTCCACGTCCTCTCCTGCGGCGTGGGGCTTCCCGAAAGCGCGGCCGCAATAGCCCTGCGCTGCGCCCACGTCTTTGCCTCCCGGAGCCTGCTGGCACGGCTCCCCCAGGGGACATGGCAGGCCCATGCCATAGCCCGGGAGCCTGAGCGCGATGCCGTAGAGGCCATAGCGCTGGTCCGCCAAGGCTTTCAGGTGGCGGTGCTTGCCTCGGGCGACGCCCTCTACCACGGCATGGGCGCAACCCTGGCGCGGGTGCTGGAGGGCCAGCCCCTGCCCCGGGAATGCGTGCACTTTCATCCGGGTGTCACGGCCTTCCAGGTCCTCTGCCACAGGCTGGGGCTTGCCTGGAGCCAGGCCAGGCTCTTCTCGGCCCATGCACGCAGGCCTCCCCTGCGCCAGATTCTGGAAGCGCCCCTGGCCATAGTCTATGCCGGCTCCGCCATGACGGCCTCGGACCTCGCCAGGGCCCTGCTCGCCTTCCATCCCGCATCGCTCGGCAGGGCCTGCGTGCTGGCAGAGCGCCTCGGCTCGCCTGAGGAGCGCCTGCTCCGGACAGGCCTTGGAACCGCTGCAGAGCAGTCCTTCGGCCCCACTTCCATCCTCGTCCTCCTGCCGGAAGGCTTCGTGCCCTTGCCGCTGGCCCTAGGCCTTCCCGACAGCTGCTGGCGCTTCCAGGGACACCTTGTCACAAGTCCCGAAGTGCGCGCCTGCGCGCTGGCGCGCCTGCGCCTGCCCGCCAGCGGCGTGTTCTGGGATCTCGGTGCCGGCTCCGGCTCCGTAGGCCTCGAGGCCGCGGCCCTGCGCCCGGGCCTCGAGGTCTGGGGCGTCGAGCGCAAGGCAGAGCGCCTCAAGGACATGGAGGCCAACCAGCAGGCGCTCGGCGTCGTCAACTACCACGGCCTTGGCGGCGACATGCTGCACAGGCTGCCCCAGCTGCCGGATCCGGACAGGATCTTCATCGGCGGCGGGGGAAAGGACCTTGCCGCCATAGCCGAGGCCTCGCTGGCGCGGCTTGCGCCGGGCGGCATCTGCGTTGCCTGCGCCGTGACCCTGGAATCCCAGGCCATCCTTTCCGCCTTCCGACCGGACCTCTGCCGCTGCGTCCTTTCCCTGGACTGCGCCGAGTCGCGCGGCATAGGAAAGGGCCTGCGCCTGCTCGAGCCCAGACACCGCATCCATCTCTTCGTCTACCAGAAACCGGACGCAGCGGCGCCGGAAACGCCGCCCGGCACGACGGCACCAGCAAAGGAGCCCGCCCCATGACGCAACCTGCCTGCGAACGCTTTCCCGTCGCCTTCGTCGGCGCCGGCCCAGGCGCCCCGGACCTCATCACCCTGCGGGGCGCGCGGCTGCTTGAGGCCGCGGATCTCGTGCTCTACGCCGGCTCCCTCGTCAATCCGGCCCTGCTCGAGCGCTGCCGGCGGGACTGCCGCAGGGTGGACTCGGCGGGACTGGCGCTTGAGGCCCAAATCGAACTCATGGAAGCCGCCTGGCAGGCGGGCGCGCGCTGCGTGCGCCTGCACTCCGGCGATCCCGCGCTCTACGGCGCCGTGGCCGAGCAGTTCCGGGAACTGGCTGGGCGAGGCGTGCCCTACGAGTGCGTGCCCGGCGTCAGCGCCGTCTTTGCGGCAGCGGCCAGCCTCGGCATCGAGCTCACGCTCCCTGAGCAGAGCCAGGCCCTGGTGCTGACGAGGAGCTCTGGCCGCACATCCCTGCCTCCAGGCCAGGAGCCCGCCCGCTTCGCCCGGACCGGCGCCACCCTGGCCTTCTACTTAAGCGCAGGCGCCTTCGGCGACCTGTGCCGGGAGCTTGAGGAAGACGGCGGCCTTGCGCCCGACACGCCCTCTGCCGTGGTCTACCGGGCGTCCTGGGAAGACGAGCGCATTCTGCGCGGAAAGCTCAGGGACATGCCCCGCCTGGCCCGCGAGGCCGGCATATCCCGCCAGGCCCTCCTGCTCTGCGGCAGGGCGCTGGGCGCGGCTCAGCAGCAGGCCCAGAATCAAGCCCAGGACCAAACCCAAGAACAGGACCACCCCCAGGACCAAAACAAGGCGCAGGAACAGGACCAGAAACAGGCCGCCTCGAAGCTCTACGACGCCGGCTTCTCCCACGGCTACCGCAACAGCCTCCCCGACGAGCGCTTCCCCGGTCGCTGCGCCCTGCTTGCCTGCTCGTCCAAGGGGATGGCAAAGGCGAGACTTATAGCCCAGGGCCTGGGGCAGAACCGCGCCGAAATCCTGGACGGGCCTGAGCCTTTAGCTCGCAGGGCGGCCCGCGCCTGGCGCAGCTTCGACGGCCTTGTCTTCGTGGGCGCAGCCGGCATTGCCGTGCGCACCATCGCCCCCCTGCTCGACGACAAAACCGCCGATCCGGCCGTGGTCGCCATCGACGAGCAGGGACGCTTCGCCGTGAGCCTTGCCGGCGGACACCTTGCGGGCGCCAACCGCCTTGCCAGGCGCATAGCCCGCATCACCCAGGGGGAGGCCTGCGTGAGCACGGCCACGGACGTCCAGGGATTTGTCGCCTTCGACGAGGCCTGCGCGCGCGAGAACTGCCGCATCGTGGACGCGGACGCGATCCGCGGCCTGAACCAGGCTCTGCTCGAGGGCAGGGACATCGCCTTCCGGGGCGACAGGACGGTCTATGAGCGCTGCTGGGCGAAGTGCGCCCACGTGCACTGGCAGGAAGAGAGCGCCCCAGCCCCGGACATGCCCTGCGTGTGGTGGAACGCCTTTGATCCGGCAAAGGCCCATGACGGCGATCTCGTGATCACAGGCAGGCGCTTCATCCTCGGCGCAGGCTGCCGCAAGGGCTGCGATCCCGACGCCTTTGTCCGGGAAGCCCAGGCCTTTCTTGCCAGGCACGGCATTGCGCAGGCCACGGTGGCGGGCCTCGCCTCGCTGGACCTGAAGCGCGACGAACCCTGCATGTCACTCCTTGCCGAAGTTCTGGGCGTACCCTTCTGGACCTACCCAGCCCCGGCGCTCGACGGCGCAGCCGGCGCCCACGCCTCCGAAACCGTGCGCGCCGCCACGGGCACGGGCTCGGTGAGCGAGGCCGCGGCCCTGGTCATGGCCTTCGAGGAGGGCGGCCGTCTCCATCCGGCCAAGCTCAGGATCCCCAAGGAGGCGGTGCAGGGCAGCATGACCTTTGCGCTGGCAGCCATTCCCCACGGCAGAGGCGGAACTCCCCGGCCCCAGGCCCTCTACAGCCCCTCGCGCGGAAGCCTCTGCGTAGCGGGCCTCGGCTCCGGCGAGCCCGAGAGCGCAACGCCCCAGGCCCTGCGGGCACTCAGAGAGTGCACAGTGCTTGCCGGCTACAGCGGCTACCTGGACTATGCCAGGCGCCTGCTGGGCGAAGCCTATGCGACCAAGGAAATCGTCTCCAGCGGCATGCGCGGCGAGACCGAGCGCTGCCGCAAGGCCCTCGAGCGGGCTAGGGAGGGCGAGCGGGTCTGCCTTGTCACAAGCGGCGATCCCGGCATTCTCGCCATGGCGGGGCTGGTTCTGGAGCTCAAGGAAGCCGAGCCCGCCTTCCAGAACGTGCCAGTGAGCATCGTGCCCGGCGTCACGGCGGCATCTCTGGCTGCGGCAGCCCTCGGCGCGCCCCTGCAGAACGGCTTCACCCTGCTCTCGCTCTCGGACCTGCTGGTGCCGGCTTCCGAGGTGCGGGAAAACCTCAAGGCCGCGGCCGCCTCGAACCTGCCCTGCGCCATCTACAATCCGGCAGGCCGCAGGCGCAGGACGCTTTTGGCCGAAGCAGCCGCCATCTTCACGCAAGCCCGCGGCGGGGACGTGCCGGCGGCCTGGGTGCGCCATGCGGGCCAGCCCGCGCAGGAGATCTGGACCGGCGCCCTGAAGGACCTCGACCAGGACAGGATCGACATGTCGACGCTGCTCCTCGTCGGCGGACCGCGCACAAGGCTCGAGCACGGCGTACTCTTTGAACGGCGCGGCTACGGCGAAAAGTACGGCTTCGAAGAAGGCCGCAAGGAAGGCATGCACGGAGGCCGCACGGGAGATGCGGCGCAATGACGGTCCTGCGCTCGCCATTGCCAGGTCCGCCCGCAGGAAGGCCCGCCGCCATGTCCTGGGAGGGTGGCTTCCACGCCCTGCTCGTGGCCTCGCCCCGCTCGGGCGAGGGCAAGACCTCGGCCGCGCTTGCCCTGGCCAAAGCCTGCACGCGCCTTGGCCTTGCCGTCCAGTGCTTCAAGAGCGGACCGGACTACATCGACCCGACCTTTCTCTCCCTAGCCTCGGGCCGGCCCTGCTGCAACCTCGACACCTGGCTCATGGGAAGAGAAGGCTGCCGCAGGCTCTTTGCAAGGCTCTCCCAGAACGCCGATCTCTGCCTCGTGGAGGGCGCCATGGGCCTGTGCGACGGCAAGGGCGGATCGGGCGCCAGCGGCTCTGCCCTCGATCTCGCGGCCAGCCTCGGCATCTCCGTGCTGCTCTGCGTCAACGCCAGAGGCATGGCGGGCTCCATCGCGCCGCTTGCGTCCGGCTTTGCCAGCGCCTGCCGGGCCCGCGGCGTGCGCCTTGCCGGCCTCCTTGCCCTTGGCACGGGCTCTGCCCGCCACGAGGCCATGCTGGCAGAGGCTCTGGCGCGCCAGCATCTTCCGCCCCTGCTGGCAGCCCTTCCCCGTCTTGCCAAGGCCGAGCTTCCCTCGCGCCAGCTTGGCCTCACGCCTGCCGGCGAGACGGCAGAAGCCGGGGCTGCCATCGAGGCCCTGGCTGACAGCCTGCCAGAGGCCGCAATCATGCGCCTGCTCGAGGCTGCCCGGCTCCCGCGGCCGGCCGCGCCAGCCGAGCCCGCTCTGAATGCCAGGCCAGGCCAGGGCCGGCGCCTTGCCCTGGCCCGCGACGAGGCCTTCTGCTTCTACTACGGCGAAAACCTCCGCCTGCTGGAACGCCTCGGCTGGACCCTTGTTCCCTTCTCGCCGCTTGCCGATGCAGCGCTTCCTGCGAGCAATGCCGTCTACCTCGGCGGGGGCTACCCCGAGGTCTTTGCCAGTCGCCTTGCCGGCAACCGGGCCATGCGCGCGGACATCAGGCGCAAGGCAGAGGCGGGCCTGGCGGTCTACGCCGAGTGCGGAGGCTTCATGTACCTTGCCAAGACCCTCGAGACGGAGCAGGGATCCTTTCCCCTGTGCGGCCTTGTCGCCGGCACCGCACGCATGGGCAGCCGCCTTGCAGCCCTCGGCTACCGCGAGGTGCGCTTCCTCGGCAGGGCGCCCTTCGGCCTGCCCGGCACGCGCTTCCGCGGCCACGAGTTCCACTGGTCGGACATGGAGCTGGAAGGAAGCCCCAGTCCCCTGCTCGAAGAGGAAGGCGGACGCTTCCACGGCGTTGCCCTGGGTCCCTGCCGCAACGTCATGGCAAGCTACGTGCATCTCTACTGGGGCGACGGGGAGGCAGAACGCGCCGGCCTCTGGGAAGGCGATGCCGGAGAGCTCGAAAGCCGGCGCCAGCCGCCCTTCCTTGTCCTGCTGGCAGGCCCCTCCAGCGCCGGCAAGACCACGCTGGCCCGCACTCTGGAGCAGGAGCTTGTCCGATGCGGGAGGCCTGTCCTGCGGGCCTCCTTGGACGCCGTGCTGGCCGCCTTCAGCGTCCAGGGCCAACGTTTTGCCAGCCTCGCGGCTGCCGAGGACGCCGGCCTTCCCCTGGCCGAGGCCTATGCGGCCAGCCTCGAGGCCATGCTGGCCAAGGGCCTTTCTCTGGTCTGCGACCACGTGCTCTTCGAGCGCGAGGCATGGCGAAAGGATTTTCTCGCCATGCTGGCACGCACTGGCGCCCGCCTTCTGCCCGTGCGCCTGCGCTGTCCCGGGGATATGCTTCGGGCACGGGAACTCGCGCGGCGCGACAGGGCGCCCGATCCTTGCCACAGCCTGGCCCAGGCAGACATGCCCTGGGAACCCTTCCCAGACGAAGTCGTCCTTGACAGCGGAGCTGACGCCCCTGAGGATCTGGCAAAGGCGCTGGCAGAGGAGCTTCTGCGCCGCGGCTGGATCACGGCGCGGGATCTGCCGCAGGACAAGGCTCCCCAGGAAAAGGATGCCCAGGAAAAGGACGCCCAGGGAGCAAAAGCATGACATGCGGGGAGAAGATGCAGGACAAGGCCCACGGCGGCAACCGCCGGGCCCTGGCGACCCAGGCCGGAAGGCCCCAGGAGGATCTGCTCGACTTTTCCGTCAACGTGCGTCCTGACGGCCCGGACCTTGCCGTGCAGGCGGCCCTGATCCGCGGCCTTGCCGACGCCGCCCTCTACCCCTCGCCCCATGGCGAAGAGGCGCTGGCAAAGGCCGAAGCCTGCTTCGGCATCCCCCAGGAGCGGCTCTGCTTCGGCAACGGCTCGGCCGAGCTCATCCACGCCCTTTGCCGGGCGCTCAAGCGGCGGGGCTGCCTCCTTGCCGTCATACCCGAGCCCGCCTTCAGCGAATACGAAGAGGGCTGCCGGCTGGCCGGGCTTCCCGTGCGCCGCGTCTTCGCGAAGGCTCTCATGGCCGAAGACGGCGAGATCGACTGGAGGCTGCCGGAAGCGGAGCTTCTGGCAAGTCCCGAGGGAGCTGCCGTCTTTCTGGCCAATCCCGGCAATCCTGCAGGCACCTTTCTTGACCGGGAGCGCTTCCGGGCCCTCGCCCAGGCCCGTCCCGACATGTGCTGGGTGCTGGACGAGGCCTTCATCCGCTACCTCGGCCCCGACAGCGAGGTATCCGCCCTGGGCTGGCTTGCCGGCGGCAGCCCCTGCCTCGGCAACGTCGCGGTGCTGCGCTCGCTCACCAAGTTCGAGGCCCTGGCCGGCGCGCGCATCGGCCTGCTGGCAGCGGCCGGCACCCTTGCCCGCGAGGTGCGGGAACTCCTGTGCGCCTGGAACCTCAACGGCTTCGCCATCCGGGCTGCCTGCGCCGTGCTGGACGAGGCCACGGAAAATCTGGCCGGAGAGGAGGCCGTCCGGGAGCGTTGCCGGGAGAATCTGGCCGATTTGAAGCGCAGGCTCGCGCCGCTTCCCCTCGTCTTTGCCCGCTCCGTTGCCAACTACCTGCTCGTGCGCCTGGACAGGCCCCTGCCGGACCTCAACGCACGGCTGCTTGCCGGCTGGGGCATGAGCCTGCGCGACTGCGCGAACTACCCCGGCCTCGAGGG
>JAEEPQ010000310.1 GCA_016284885.1 Desulfovibrio sp. | reverse complement strand
GCGTGTCTACCAATTCCACCACCCCGACGTGCAGGAATTCTTATAGGCGCATGGTTCCTGCTTGGCAAGCAAAAAAAGCGTTTTTTGCAAAAAAAGTTTTCGAGTCGCCGTAGAGCTGGCCTGAAGGCGAGGCGTTGCCCAGGGAAGCGCTGATGAAAGGCGTTTTTAGCGGCCCGGCCCGGCTAGCCTGTTGAAATGTCGTGAAGCAGTTGAGCCGATGCCGAATTATTCAGCGTATCCCTAGGGCATTGACAGCAGCCACGCTTTGGAGAACAGTGCCGTCCACAAGCATTTTCAGCAAATTTGAAAATCGGTTCCACTTTCCATCCGGCCTTTCTGCACCGGGGGCAAGGAGGGCCGCAGGGAGGTTTGGTTTTCATGGATGTCAGAGAACTTGTCGCCAAGGTTGGCAGGCTGATGGACCAGCGGCGCTTCGGCGAGGCGGAGGCCGTCTGCCGGGAGGTGCTGGCAAGCGAGAGCGCGCCGGACGGCGCCCGCATCCTGGTGCTCGAGACGCTGGTGCGCATTCTGCGCCAGGACGGGCGTCTGGCCGAGGCGGAAAAGGCCTGCCGGCAGGAGGTGGCGCTTTTGGAGAAGATGTTCGGCAAGGGCCACGCCCATGTGGCGCCCGCGCTGCACAACCTTTCCCTGCTGCTGGGCATGCTCGGCCGGCACGAGGAGGCCATTCCCGTCAGCAACGAGGAGCTTGCCATCGTCACGGCCAGCCAGCCAGCCGAAAGCACGGCCATCGCCGACGCGCTGGTGGCCCTGGCCGAGCACCACTACGAGCTCTCCCGCTTCGACGTGGCGGAGCTTCTCGTCCAGCGGGCCCTCGACGTCTACGAAAAGGCCGACGGCCGCCAGTCCCTCGGCGTCTCCACCTGCCTTAACAATCTGGGCCGCATCTACGAGAACATGGGCGACAACGAGATGGGCGTAAAGTTCCTCAGGGAGTCCGCCCAGATCCGCCAGGACCTGCTTGGGGTGCATCCTGACACGGCCTTCTCCCTCCTCAACTACGGTACAGGCCTTGCCGCGCTCGGCCGCTTCGGGGAGGCTGCCGAGGCCCTTGCCAGATGCCAGGCCATCTACCGGGAGCTTGGCATGGAGGAGAGCCCCCATGCCAAGGCCTGCGCCGAGAACCTCGGCCTGTGCGGCCGGGCGCAGGCCAGGGCGTAGCCGGCTTTGCGGGGTTCCGGCGGACGTCTCTTCTCCGCCGGGCCCGCCTAGCCTTTGAAGTCGATGACGTTGAGCTGCGACATTCGGCTCCAGTCGGCGAAGTGGGCCAGAGCCCAGTAGACGGGGCCGAAGCGCAGGCCAGGCCGGAGGTAGCCGGTCGACATGCCCCGGCTGCGCACCGAGGCGAAGTCTGAGCTCCAGCTCGAGAGCTCGGCTTCGGGATCGCGCAGGGAGAAGTTCGGGCCCGCCCTGATGCCGGCCTTGCGCAAGGTGTTGGGATCGAAGCTGGCGCCCAGGGGATTCTGGGCATCGAAGACGATGCGCCCGCCGGGGAAGCGTCTGGCGAGGGCCTGGAGGATGCGCTTCACGTCGCTTTTTCTCAGATAGAGGAAGACGCCGCATGCAAAGAATGCGGCTCCCTGGCCGGCATCGGCAGGGATGGCGTCGAGGAAGGCCGGCTCCCCTCCCGAGCATGTCGCAAGGTCGGCCGCCATGTTCCGCTCCCTGTCCGTCGAGGGCAGAAGCTCCTCGCGCAGGGCTATGACGTTCGGAAAGTCGATGTTCAGAAGGTGGCAGCGTCCCGTGTCTGCCTGGCGTCCTGTCGTGTCGAGCCCGCATCCCAGGTTGACGAGGAGTGCTTCGGGGTGGCGGGACGTGTAGTCCTTCAGCTCGCAGGCGATGGCGTACTGCCGCGTGCCGGCCGCCACGGCTGCTATCTTGAGCGCGGGGCTCCCCTCCTTTCTGCGGAAGGCCTCATCGTCCCAGTCGATCATGCCAATGATCCGTTCGGCGTCGCAGTCGCCGAAGATGTCCGGATAATGGCGCCTGCACCAGGCCTTGGCGTAGAGGGGAAGCATCAGCGTCTCCTGCACCGAGCCCTTTTCGATTTTTACCTTGTGCGGCATGGTCTCCTCCCTGCAGGTTCCCCTACGGGCCTGCCGTGCTTCTTTCCCCTGCGTTCCGGCCCGAAGACCTGGAACTTCTGGATCAGAACGGGCGTGACGAAGTAGTCGGCCGCCAGGGCCGCCATG
>JAEEPQ010000309.1 GCA_016284885.1 Desulfovibrio sp. | reverse complement strand
AACGGGGAACGGGGAAGAATGTGGAAATGTGAAAGTGTGGAAGCAGCCAACAGCCAATGTGAAAATGGGGGAATGGGGAATGGGGAACGGGGAACGGGGAACGGGGAATGGGGAACGGGGCCCCGACAGGACAGAACTGCGCCAAGAATGGCGCAGCACAGGACGAAGGGACAGCAAGCGGACAACAGCAAGGGAAGAACTGCGCCAAGGATGGCGCAGCACAGAACGAGAAGGCCCGCGCCAGGGATGGCGCGGGGCTGGATGGATGGAATGTAAGTTGGGCCGTTAGGGAGCGGGGGCGGCGGGCGGCGGGGGCTGTGCGCCCTCGGCGCCGGGCTGCGGCTTCTTAGGGGCCTTGCCCTTGGTCGGCTTCGGCGCAAGCAGGCAGCCGAGCAGGCGCCCAAGCACCTTGGGCTGCTGCTCGCAGATGGCCACGTCGGCCATCTCCTGCACCACCTGCTGCATCACCTCGATGCCCAGATCCTTGTGCGCGTTCTCGCGGCCACGGTAGGCCAGCGTAAGCTTCACCTTGTTGCCATCGGCTATGAAGGCACGCATCTGCTTCAGCTTCGTCTCCAGGTCGTGACGGTCCACATTCGCGTGGAACTTGATTTCCTTCACCACCTGCCGCTGCTGCTGCTTGCGCGCGGCCTTCTTCTTCATGCCCTCGTCGTAGCGGTATTTGCCGTAGTCCATGATGCGGCAAACGGGCGGCTCCGCGTTGGGCTGCATTTCGACGAGGTCGAGGCCCTGCCTCTGCGCGATGTAAAGCGCTTCCCTCGTCTGCATGATTCCGAGCAGTTCCCCGGTAGGTCCTATTACCTTGACGGACGGGACTCGGATTTTCTGGTTCGTTCTAATGAAGGAGCCGATGGCTCACCTCCGGTGTTTGGCGCAAGATTACGCCTTGGCTTCCATGCGGATTTTTTCAAGGAATTCGGCCAGGGGCATGGTGCCCTGGTCGCCCTTTTCGCGACTGCGAACCGAGACAGCGCCGGCTTCGGCCTCGCGGCCGCCGACGACTAGCATGTAGGGGATTTTCTCGACCTGCGCGCGGCGGATCTTGGCGCCGAGCTTGTCGTTCTCGCCATCGACCTCGGCGCGGAAGCCGGCCTCGCGCAGCGTGGCGCAGACCTGGGCCGCGTAGGCGGCGAGCTTGTCGTTGAGCGGGAGGACTCGCGCCTGGACGGGCGCCAGCCAGACCGGGAAGGCCCCGGCGTAGTGCTCGATGAGGATGCCCAGGAAGCGCTCCAGCGAACCCAGCACGGCGCGGTGGAGCATCACGGGGTGGTGCTTCTGGTTGTCGGCGCCGATGTATTGCGCATTGAGGCGCTCGGCGCTCGGCAGCTGGTAGTCGAGCTGGATGGTGCCGCACTGCCAGGGCCGCCCGAGGGCGTCGATGAGTGTGAACTCGAGCTTCGGGCCGTAGAAGGCGCCTTCGCCGGGCTGGATCTCGTAGTCCATGCCAACGGCCTTGCATGCCTGGGCGAGCGCCTCCTCGGCGTGCTGCCAGGTGGCCTCGTCGCCGACATGGTCGTCAGGCATGGTGGAGAGCTTGACGGTGAGGTTCTTGTCGAAACCGAAGTCGCTGTAAACATCCTTGAGGAGACGGCAGAACTTGGCGACCTCCTCCTCGATCTGCTCCTCGGTGCAGAGGATGTGGGCGTCGTCCTGCACGAAGCCGCGGACGCGCATGATGCCGTGCAGCGAGCCGCTGGGTTCGTTGCGGGCGCAGTGGCCGAACTCGGCGAGGCGGAGCGGCAGGTCCTTGTAGCTGCGGAGGCGGCTGTTGAAGATCTCGAGCGCGCCGGGGCAGTTCATCGGCTTCACGGCGAAGATGCGCTTCTCGCTCTCCGTGACGAACATGTTCTTCTGGTAGTGCTCCCAGTGGCCGCTGCGCTCCCAGAGGCTGCGCGGCATGATCGCGGGGGTGTTGACCTCCTGGTAGCCGTCGCGCTGGATCTTGCGGCGGATGTACTCCTGGAGCGCGATGTAGATGGTCCAGCCCTTCGGGTGCCAGAAGATCTGGCCCGGGTCTTCGGGGTCGAGGTGGAAGAGGTCGAGCTCCACGCCGAGGACGCGGTGGTCGCGCTTCTTCGCCTCCTCCTCGCGGGCGACGATCTCGTCGAGCTCCTCCTGCGTCGCGGCGGCGATGCCGTAGACGCGCTGGAGCATCTTGTTCTTCTCGTCGCCGCGGTAGTAGGAGCCGGCGATC
>JAEEPQ010000308.1 GCA_016284885.1 Desulfovibrio sp. | reverse complement strand
CGGAAAAGGCCTTCCCGGCGCGGGCGAGCGCCGTCTGCGTCCCCGCAGGCCGGGGGCCGGCAAGCGGATCCTCCAGCCCCTTCGGGACAGCGCCGGCTTCCTGCCTGCCAGGCATGCCGTCCAGGCCCGGCGCAAGGGCTGGCCCGGCGGCACCGCAGGGCGATGCCGACATGAAGGACATCTTCCCTGCCCTGTCTGTCGCCCTTTCGACCCAGTCCCTGATCCAGGCCCTGCCGCAGGCGCAGTCAGCCGCAGGGCTCCTGTCTGCGTCCGTATAGACAAGGGGCGATCGCCATTCGTACAGGCAAAGGCGTCGCCTGCCGGACGCATCCGCAAATCTGGCTTCTCCGGCGCCGCCCGCCGTCCTGAAGAGAACGACGCGCTCCCACTGGCCAACGAAGATCCACGGCGCGCCGCCCTCCGGAGCGAAGGAGAAGCGGAACAGGTCTTCCATGACAGCGGCTGCGCCATCCATGACAGCGGCTGCGCCGTCCAGGGCGCCTTCCTGCCGGCCGGCGGCGATAGCCGGACCGAGGCAGGCAGTCAGGGCTTCGGCATCCATGCCCTCCTTCCCGGCATGCCTCCTGCCACAGGATGCCTCCAGCCAGGGCCCGCACGCAGCTCCCAGATAGAAAATGGATCCCGCCCATTGCGCCGATGGCAGGCCGTCAGGCAGCAGGACGGCATAGCCCGTGGACTCGCAAAGCTCCCGGGCCAGCGCCTTTTCCGCCCTGTCAGGCCCAGAGGGCCGGACCTCGAGCCAGATGTGCCAATCTGCAAGCCAGAAGGACGGCATGAACGTACCGGACGTGAGCGCCGCCTTCTTCTGCCTGTATTCCCATCCGGCGCCTATGCCGTCGAGAAAGACGGCCCATCGGGCCTCTGCCGCTGAATGGAAAACCGTGTCCTTCCAGCGGACACGCTCCTGCTTCATGCCGTCCATCTTCCATTCACCCCCGGTTCAGGATCGCTCCTGGAAGCGCCGCCCCGCCGGATCGGCTCTCTGACAGGCAATCTGCGCCAGACAATCTTTGCCAGACGGACCTTGGGCCAGCCTCGCAGACGCTTTCGCCCTGGTTTCGCATTGGGAATGCCGGCATGATCTGCAGTCTGCGCGCACCATGCCCTGCATTGTCTGCGCACTGCCGCATGCCTCGCGGATGCCGTCTGCCACGCTTTCGTTCCGTCTTGCCGTTGGCATGATGCCATGTCCTGCAACCTGCATCAAGAAAAAAATCCTTCCCAAGGAAACTTGACTCGACGGACGCCTGTGCCCGAAGCTTTGCCAGACAGCCCTCTGCAAGGCTGCAAGCCTCCGCCCTTGGCGCGTGCCAGCCAAGAAACGGCCCCAGAGCGACAGGAGCGCACCCCCAGGCGCAATGCCGGCCTGGCCGCAAAGTGTGGCCTGAAAGTTCCGTATTCTGGAAAATGCCTGCCGTGCAGGTTTTCCCTTCACAGCGCAGACGCCCTGCGGATCGGGCCGCGCCGTCGCCGCATGCCGGGGTGCGCAGGCTACAGGGCATGCGCTCTGCCTGCAGGACAGCTGCCTGCCCGCCAGGCGGCCGTGAAAGGCCCCAGGCATCGAATGGACAGGCAGAACAGGGTGCCCTGCACGAGGGCCGGCAGGATCCGCTGCCGGCGACGCCCATGGCCGCCGGGCCAGCCTCGAGCGGCTTTTGGCAAGCACCGGCCAGCACCGGCCAGTAGCGGCCGGCACGGGCCAGCGCCGGTCATGGCAGGAGGGGCGCAAGGCTCTGCCCCCAAGGAGATCAGCATGGCCAAAGCGTCAGGACGCGGCGCCAGCGGTTGCCTGCACAGGCACGGCAGCAGGCGTGAAGCCCTGCTGGCCAGGCTGTGCGGCCCCCCGCCAGGCATCGCCGGCCGCCTCATTGCCCCGTCGCCAGCGTTCTTTTCCCATGTCGCCTTTCCGCCCGGCCCAGAGCGCCAGGCTCCCGCTTTCGCAGGATGCGCAGGGAGCAGGGAACGCGACTCCCGGACCTTCGCCGTCAAGGCCCGCCCGCATCGGCGAGCCGGCTTCAGATGCCGGACAAGGCGCGGCCGGCGCAGTCCGCCATCCTTTTTCATGCCCAGCCTGCATCGTTCCATAAACCGGAACGAGCCTGTCCTATGCTTGCCCGAGGTGCCGCCGAACCGCATGTCGCGGCTGGAAGAGCGCCCCCAAGGAACATGCATTGACCATCTCTGCCTCGCATTTCC
>JAEEPQ010000307.1 GCA_016284885.1 Desulfovibrio sp. | reverse complement strand
TTTTTCCTGTATTTCTTTCTCTTCCTTTCGAGCGTTCAGTTCGTCGACCTGGCGCTGGATTTTCTGGAGAGCCTGGGGGTCTGCCTTGAGCAGCGCCTCCTCCGGTCCGAACCTCTGCCAGTAGACCTTGTCCGGCGAACCGGTCACTGCGTCCCGGTACGACGTGGTGATGTACACATAGTAGACGTTCTTCGTCTTTTTCCGGGTCAGGGCGAATTTCATGGGCGCCTCCTTGGTTTCCCTACCTCTTCCCTACATCGGGATCGAAAGAATGTCTAGAAAAAAGATGAGGTTTCGGCCGGTTAGGCTGAGCGCCTCGCGAGAGAGCCCTCTAATTGTCGATCTCAGGAGCTGAACCCGAAGTATATCGAATGCCGCATCAAGGCGGTGGCGGAGGCGCCTGCGGAGCGGGAGACGGCCTAGGCCTGGACCGCCTGCCGGGAGACGCAGGGCGGAGCGCCCGGAGAGGTCGCTTCTGCACCCTGCCGAGACCGTGCCGCAGGGTGTTGGACAAGGCGGACAAAGGGCTGTACTTCCGGAGTGAAGCGGGGGCCGCGCCGGACCTGCCGGCTTCGCGCGCCCCGCACGACTCCAGCCCGAGGAGGCTTTGCCATGACGCATATCCGGAAGCTCCTTCCGTCTCTGCGGCGGCTCCCCGTCCTTGCAGGCGCGCTGGCGCTGTCGCTTGCCCTCGCGGCGCCGGCAGGCGCCGACATTGCCTTTCCCGGCAGTGCGGGCTGCGGCAGGATTTCCCCGCCTCCTGCGCAGAACGTGCTCCTCGACGGCGTCTGGACCTGCCAGACCCCCCAGGGGCCGCGCTCCATCCGCTTCAGCCAGAGCCGCTACGCCTCGAGCCTCAACGGCCAGGTCGTGGAAGAGGGCCTCTTCCTGGCGATGCCGGACGGCCGCTTCCACTACTGGGTCACCGTCGGCCCCCATGCCGGCCGGCAGGGCGTCAACCGCTACGTCCTCAACGGCCAGACCTTCACCATGAAGTGGGACAGCGGCCAGGAGCTGACCTTTGTCCGCCAGGGCCAGGGCCAGCCCTGGCCGGACCAGCCTGCGCCGGGCGGCCAGTGGAATTCCAGCGGCCCGCCTGCGCCGGGTGCGGGATCCGGTCTGCCCGCTCAAGGCGTCACGCCTCTGGAAGGCCGCTGGGTCTGGGCCAAGACTGGGCCAGTGAGCTTCGGCTTCATCTTCCATGGTGGCCGCTTCCAGGTCTTCTTCAACGGCCAGGTCACGGGCGCAGGCACCTTCGAGCTCAAGGACGCCATGCTTGTCATGCATCACGAGACGGGCTCCGACGCCGGCAGAACCGACCGCTTTGCCTGCCAGCTGCAGGGCAGCCGCATGCTGCTCGTCGTCTCGGACAAGCCCGGCAGCGAACCCATCCCCTACGTGCGCCAGTAGTCCGCTCCGCCAGCCCCCGCACGGGGAGGCGGCCGCGAAGCCCTCTCTCCCCCGCGCCCTGCCCTGTCTCTCTTCGCCCTGCAGGCCGCCGTTCTCCGGCCCAGGACAGGCCTCCGGAGCGCCGTCTTCGCCCCGTCCCGTACAGAGGAGATCTGCGCGCTGGCTGTCGAAAGGGCGCCGGAGGCCCTGCGCCTGGTGTCCGGCGGAATGCGGACGGCGGGGATCTGCCTGGCAGGCGCTTTCCGGAGCGCAGGCGAAGGCAGGCAGCGGCATCAGGACGGCGTCAGGGCGTCATAAGGCAAGGCAGAGCACAGGGTGCAAGGCGCGGCATCCCCGCGTGCAGGGGCCGAGCTCAGTTCCAGCGCTATCTGGCCCCGAGACCGCTCCTGATCCCCTGGTCGCGGCACCAGCCTGCCGGATCGCAGACGCGGATGGAGTCCAGCATATGCCGCTCCGCAATGTAGAGGCAGCGCCTTTTCGCATCGGCGTCCAGATAGTCCTGCACAAGCTTGATTTCCTCCGGACTGGGCTTGACGCTGCAGAAGTGCAGGGCATGGTCTCGCGCGGCAAAGGTGCGCACCATCGCGGCCACGTCCGGCGCCAGGACGGAGTCGGCCTCTTCCGCCGTGAGCAGACGCCTGAGGCGCAGGCCGTCGAGGACGAGCTCGCCTCCCTCCATGGCGACGGGAAGGCTTTTTGCCTTGCCGAGATCAAGGGTGCCGTCCTTGATCAGGAAGGGGCAGCGAAAGTAGCGGGCCGACGACGAGACGGTGATGAAGAAGGCGCTGAAGTTGACGACCACGTCTCG
>JAEEPQ010000306.1 GCA_016284885.1 Desulfovibrio sp. | reverse complement strand
GCAGGCCACGGCCATGCTGTTGGTGGGCGCCGCAAAGCCGGAGCCCGGCTGGTTGACGCAGTTGGCGGCGCTGATGTCGGCGCCCTTGCGTTCGCACTTGAGCCTGGCCAGGCTCAGCAGCTCGTCCATGGAACCTGCCGTCTCGGCGGCAAAGCCGAGGGTCTTCTGCCGTCCCTGCCGCTCGCCGGCAAGCGTGGACAGAATGTCCCTGTTGGCCGTGAACTGCACGGAGAAGCCGTCCTGGTGATCGGCCTTCTTGAACTTCTTGTCGCCGAAGGGCACGGGCGAGAAGTCGGCAACGGCCGCGCAGAACATGCCGAGCGTGCTTTCGGGCCAGACTCCTGCGGCCTTTTCGAACATGTCCTGGGCCGTGAAGGCGTTGATGCGGACAAGGCCAGGCAGATCGGAGGGAAGCAGCTCCTCCGGCACGCCGGGGCCGGCCACGGCCGTGACCTCCGCGCCTCTGATCCAGCTTGCCATGGCGAGGCAGGAGCCCATGAGGCCGCTGGAGGGATTGGACCAGAAGCGCACGCCGTCCCAGGGCTCGCGGGTGGGGCCGAGGGTCACCATGACGCGCTGGCCCTGCATGTCGCTGGGGGCAACGGCGCGCAGGGCGTGGAGAAAGAGGTGCTGCAGGGAGGCGAGCCGGCCCTTGCCGCTCGTGCCGCAGGCAAG
Organism: Desulfovibrio sp.; assembly: GCA_016284885.1. GTDB lineage: Bacteria > Desulfobacterota > Desulfovibrionia > Desulfovibrionales > Desulfovibrionaceae > Desulfovibrio. Next base: position 1,547 of record JAEEPQ010000306.1, on the reverse strand, counting down.
GCTGCCCGAGTCGGGCTCGATGACGGCAACGCCCCTTTCCTTGAGAATTCTGACGTTGTTCTGTGTGGCCGGATGGTTCCACATGCGCACGTTCATCGAAGGGGCGGCCAGGACGGGGCCGTCGAAGGCAACGTACTGCGCGGAGAGCATGTCCATGGCGAGGCCCTGCGCCATCTTGGCCAGCGTGTTGGCCGATGCCGGCACGACGAAGAAGGCGTCGGCGTTTTGGCCGGGCTCGAGGTGCGCAAAGACGTCGCCGTCCCGGAAGATGTCGGCGTAGACGGGGAAGGCTCCCAGCGACTCGAAGAGCAGGGGAGTGACGAACTCTCTGGCCGCCGGCGTCAGTGTCGCCGAAACGCGCATGCCGGCGTGGAGAAGGGCGCGCATGAGCTCGATGGCCTTGTAGCACGCCACGGAGCCGGTGACGCCCAGATGGACGCTCTTGTTTTTGAGCCGCGTGAGCAGGCGCAGCGCGGAAATGACGTCGGTCATGAGTCTCTCTCTATATGTCGCGTCCCTGAATGCGGCTGCCGCCCTCGTTCAGGGGCTGGCTGGAATGATCCGCCGGGAGCGGGATTGGCGCGGGCTCGCCTGTCGCTGCGCCGGAGCCCTGTTCCGGGCGCTGCGGCATGGCAAAGACCGCGCCGTCGGGAAGCGTCCTGCCCTTGGCGATTTCCACGATGGTCATGCCGGGAGGCGTCTGGATCCGCACGTGCACGATGGCGTGGCTGGCATCGCGCTCGAAGAGATACCAGGCGCGGGATCCCACGGTCTTGCTGAGGCGGATGCGCCAGCCCTGGTCGAGCATGGCCTGGGCCACGGCCATGGCGCAGGTGGCCGGCGAGACCGTGCGCCGCAGAACCTCGACGCCCTCGCCGCCCGAAACGGCGCTGTGGGAGGGGTAGTTCTCCATTCCGGCAGGCAGGGGGATGCCGAGCAGAACGCTCTGCACGGCAGGGGCGCCGCCGGAGGCGGAGCGGCCCGTCAGGGAGCCGAAGGAGGCGCATCCCGCCTCAAGCAGGAGGGCGCAGGAGAGCAGAAGGCAGAGGGCGGAGCGGGGCATGGCGGCACGGATCCTTGGGAGGGGGCGGGAAAAGCGGGAGCGGGTTTTCTTGATACCTTGTCGCCCTGGCCTGCGCAAGGTCCGCCGGACTCCGTCTTGACGCTGGCAGAGTCCCGGCTGTACCTTTCCCGCGCTTGCCCCACCCAAGGCCCCGGGCGCGTGCGCCCGCGGCGAGACAAAGGACGGAACGAATGCAGGATCCCAAGGACTTGCTGCTGGAAAGCTACGACTACGAACTCCCTGAGGAGCGCATCGCGCAGGTCCCGCCGGAGCGTCGCGGCGCCTCGAGGCTCATGGTCCTGAACCGGACGGGCGATCTCGGCATTGAGCACCGCATGTTCGGCGATCTCTGCGAGCTGCTTCCCGAGGGATCCCTGCTCGTCGCCAACAACTCGAAGGTGCTGCCGGCCCGCCTGCGCGGCCTTCGCGCCACGGGCGGCAAGGTGGAGTTCCTGCTCCTGACCCCCCTGCCGTTGGTCGTGGA
>JAEEPQ010000305.1 GCA_016284885.1 Desulfovibrio sp. | reverse complement strand
CCGAAGGAAGAACTAGATGGCAGCTGCTTTTCCATCTCCGAGGGCGTGGACGACAGCGTCCTCAGCCAGATCAAGGCCGACATGGGCAAGGTTGAGGACGCCTCGCAGCTTGCGTTTGCCTTGTCGGAGGTCAAAAACGAGGACTTGGCCAAGCTCTGCAAGGCCTTTCCCGACATGTACGGGCTCAGCATCGAAGACAGCGAGGAACTCACCAGCATCGCTCCAGTAGCCGGCCTCAAAAAGCTCAAGCGGTTTAGCCTCAGCCTCGACGGGGTTGCCGACTTTTCGCCCCTTGCCGGCCTTGCCTCGCTGGAGGAGATCGACATCGCCTGCCAAGCCATAAGCGATCTCAAGTGGATGAAGGGCCTCGTGAAGCTCGAGAGCATCAAGATTGACGGCGCCTCCGACGATGCAGCCGAAAAGAAAGTTGCTTCGTTCGAGGGTCTGCCCTCCCTGCCGAACCTGGACGAGGTCCAGCTCAGCGGCTGTGCGCCGGCAGACTTGACGCCTCTTGCGGCCGCCTTCCCCGGTCTCGTCAAGCTTGACCTCTCCAACTGCGTCATCAAGGATCTCTCGCCGCTGGCCAAGCTGTCCAAGCTTGAGGACCTCAGCCTCTACGGCGTCCACGTCAAGGATTTCAGCCCGCTGGCCGGCTGCCCTGCGCTCGAGACGCTCAACTACTACGCCACCAAGGGCGCCGACTACAGCGCGCTCGGCAAGCTGACGCATGTCAAGGAGCTCAATGGCGGCCTGACTGGGCTTGCCGACATCTCCTGGATGGCCGGCATGAAGAACTTGAGGTCGTTCGACCTGTTCAGCGAGAAGGTGGCGGACTACTCGCCCATGGCCTCGAGCGGCGTGGAGCAGCTGCAGATCTGGAAGATGAGCGTGCCCCAGGACCTGACGAGCCTCGGCTCCGTCAAGACGCTCACCGATCTGAAGCTGTGGGATCTGAACGGCATGAAGGGCGCTGTGGCGCTGGCCAGCCTGCCCCGTCTCGCCAAGCTGACGCTCGACGGCGTCAACGCCGAGTCGGGCGACCCTGTGGACCTTTCGTTTCTCGGCAAGCTGTCTTCCTTGAAGGAGCTTGTCATCAACGGCTCCAAGGTCGCCAACTTCGATGCGGTCGCGGGCTGCAAGGCGCTTGAAACGGTGGATATCCGCGAGGCCAAGGGCATTGCCAGTCTGGCTGCGCTGAAGAAGCTGCCTGCGCTCACAAGCCTCACGGTCGCTGAGGACGCTTTCCCGGATGCGGAGCTGCAGGGCTTTGATCCCCGGGTGGAGATCTCCAAGCGCTGATGGGAAGCCGCTGCAGGCGGGGAGGAGCCTCTCTGCCTGCACTGGTGCTGGACCAGCGCCGCAGCTGCGTTCACGCCGGAAGCGGAAGACCTTCAGCGCCTCTGCTCCCTGAGCGGAGCTCAACTCATTTTGCGTTAAGGAGAAGCCATGTACGGTAAATCGCTGCTTTTTTCGTTGTGCGCCGTAGGCTTGATGGCCACTCCCCTGCTGGCCGCCCCGCAGGCAAAGCTGAACGGAAGCAATTTTGTCATAGCCGAGGGCGTGGACGACAACGTCCTCAATCAGATTAAGACCGATATGGGCAAGGTCAAAAGTCCTGCCGAGCTCGGCTTTGCGCTGTCGAAAGTGAAGGACGAGGATTTGGCCAGACTCTGCCAGGCCTACCCCGACATGCATGCGCTCAGCGTCACGGGCAGCAAGGAGCTGACGAGCCTTGCTCCGCTGGCCGGACTTAAGAAGCTCGAGGCGCTCGGCCTTGACGTCGGCGTTGCCGACCTGTCTCCCCTGGCGGGATTGACGGGCATTAAGACTCTGAAAATCGCAGACAAAAGCGCTACGGACATTGCGCCGCTGGCCAAGCTCGTCAACGTGCTGAAGCTCGACCTGAATCTTGAGAACGTTGCCGATTTCTCGCCTCTGGCCGGCATGACGAAGCTGGAAACGATTAACGTCCAGGGCAAGTCGATGGGTCCCGACCTCAAGTGGATGTCCGGCATGACGCATCTGCGCCGCGTCTCCGTCACGGGCTACAGCTTCGGCGCTCCCCATGAGAAGAAGCTCGTTTCCATTGAAGGCCTGCCCTCTCTGCCCAATCTGAAGGACGCCACGATTTCCGGCGCGGCTCCCGCCGACCTGTCGCCTCTCGTCCAGGCCTTCCCCAACCTTACCCGTCTCAGCCTGTCCTACTGCGCCGTGGGCGATCTCGCGCC
>JAEEPQ010000304.1 GCA_016284885.1 Desulfovibrio sp. | reverse complement strand
TGCCAGGGCCGCTTCAGTCGTGACGATCTTCTTCATGATCCTTCTCCTCCCAGCCGGGTTCGAGCACCTGCCTGACGGCCATCGGCACTTCGTCCCAGAATTCGGGCTCCCATTCGTTCCCGGTTCTGCCGTCCAGAGCCGCCCGGCAGAGTTCCAGGGTCCGGAGCTCCATGGGCACGCAGTCGATGGCCCAGCAGGCAGAGTCTACGGCAGCAAGGCAGACTGCCGGCGTCCGCAACCGCTTCGGCACGTACTTGAGCACGGAGCCCTTGGCCGCCACGGCACCCAGGCAGATCTCCTCGTCGAGGACGCCTTCGGGCACGTACTGAATGGCATAGGCCTCCTCGCGGACGGCATCCATGCAGATCCCGCGCGTGCGGAGCCGTTCCGGCACGAACTCGAGGGCCATGCCGTGCCTGCGGACCGCCGCGATGCACAGGGCTTCCGTCTTTATCTCCTCCGGCACGAGCCTGAGGACATAGCCGCATTCCCGCACGGCTTCCAGATAGAGTTCCGGCGTGCGCATGGCTTCGGGAACTGCCTCGAGAGCGTGGCCACACGATCTGACGGCGGCAAGGCAGACCTCGGGGGTGAGCAGCTCTTCAGGAACGCACCGCAGAGCGAAGCCGTTGCGGCTCACGGCATCAAGGGCCTCTTCTCTTGTCACAATCATGATCATTGCTGTCCTCCCCGTGCCCAGCTCACGGCGTCCTCGATGTCCTGCTCCGTGATCCCCTGCGCCTCGAGCTTTGCACGGACAGCGTCCGCGCTCCGCGCAAGCTTCCACGCCGGCACGGCATCCCGCCGCTCGCAGGTATCCTGCCAGACAGTCTCCGGATCGATACCGTCACGCGCCGCCGCGGCCCCGCAGATCCGGCGCGTGACCATCTCGTGCGGCATGAGCTCCAGCGCCTCGGCGCCCGCGTCCCGAGCCGCGACCAGACACAGGTTCTCCGTCAGCAAATCCGCCGGCACGTGCTTGACGGCCCAGCCGCTGCTGCAGACCGCATCGGCGCAGATCTCCGGGGTCTTCATGTTCTCCGGCACCCAGCGCAGGGCGAGGCCGTTCTGGCGCACCGCGACCAAGCACAGATCCGGCGTGCGGAGCGCCTCCGGCACATGCCGCAGGACCATGCCGCAATGCCTGACTGCGGCATCCCTGACGGCGCCGGACTCTTCCAGCAGGCGGGCCGGTACATACGCAGTCGCAGGGGCATAGTCCGCCACGCGCCCATGCGCCAGAGCGGCAAGGCAGACGGCCTCGGTCCTGAGCGCCAGAGGCACGAAGCGGAGCGCCAGACCGTTCTGCTTCACGGCCTCAAGGCAGAGCGCCTCCGTCCTCAGCGGTTCGGGTACGAAGTGGAGCGCCATGCCGTCCTCCTTCACGGCCTCAAGCACGTCTTCAATCGCTGCCTTCTTTTTGAACTTCATGGTTTGCTCCTATTCTTATGCCTTTTCTGCGCGTGCCTGCATTTTCTTCTGCGCCACCATGGCCGCCTCGCGCCAGTAGCGGGCGGCGGCCCTCCTGCGACTGGTCCGCTCGTACAGCTGGGCCAGCTTGATCAGGGCTTCAGCGTCTCCGGTCCTGGCTGCGGCGTGCAGGAGGCGCTCGGCTTCTCCCATGTTCCGAGGCACGCCCTGACCGGCTTCATAGATTTCGGCCAGCCGCATCATGGCCGGCGCATGTCCTCCGGATGCTGCGATGCGGTACAGGCGCACCGCCTGCTTCAGATCCGGCGGTCTGACTGGAGACCCTGTTTCGAGTTGTTTAGCCATGGCCCAGGTCGACTGCGCTTCTCCCTGCATATGCGAGCTGTGCACAAGATCCCATGTGGCACGGGCGTGTCTGGCCTTGGCATCGCCGTAGGCACCACTGTAGGTACTGCGTGCCGACTGCTCCCACAGTTCAACGTCTTTTTGCAGCTTTTCAAAAATCTTGATTTCGTCATCCACAGACAGCGGGGCCGCTGTGATGCCGGCGCCTAAAGCGGCCAAGGCTTTCTGGACCTCCTTTTCCGCTTCCTTCACCTCGGCTGGCTCCGTCGCGAGGCGGCCCGGCCTGGGGACAATGCCGGCCAGCACCGGTCGCAGGGCCTCGTGCATGCCGTCGACGCCGGTCGTGGAGTGCCGGTGCGTCCGGGTTGCCGCATCATAGTGCACGAGGACGGCCTGGCCCGGGCCAAGCTCGTCCAGGGGCGTCTCGGCGGCCGGCGCCAGTGCGAGGGTCTCG
>JAEEPQ010000303.1 GCA_016284885.1 Desulfovibrio sp. | reverse complement strand
GGCGGCATGCTTGCCGAGGATGTTGGCAAGGGTCGTCTTGCCGGCAGCCTTGTCGGTCTCTATCTCGGGCATGCTCTGGTAGTAGAGTATGCCGGAGACCATGCCGACCACGGGCAGGGCCACGGCAAGGGAACGCAGGTCGAAGGAGCCGGCCAGGATGGCGCTCGAGGCGCCGACCATGATGAATCCCATGTTGATGCCGACCATGACCTCGCCAAGGCCCCGGCAGCCGTAGCGTATGGGCGGGGCCACGTAGAAGACGGCCGAGGCCACGGCAAAGGCCGTGAGGCCAAGCAGAGGCGTTCTGAGGGCGTCCGGCAGCGACCAGACGAGACCTGCGCCCACGGCGAAGGTGCCAAGGGAGAGCAGGACGACGGCAATGAAGAGCTGCCGGCAGGAGATGAGGCCTGCCTGGATGACGCCGGTGCCGCCGATGCTGTCCTCCTGGTCGTCCACCTCGAGGACGTGGTCGAAGAGGTCGTTGGCAAAGTTGGCGATGGTGAGGCCCATGAAGCAGCCGACGAGCAGCACGGCGAACTTGCCCCACATGGCTGCCGTGACGGAACCGCCTGTCCTGGCAACGAAGGCCATGGCAATGGCAACCGGAATGGCTGCAGTCACGAAAAAGGGGGGACGGCAGGCGCGCCACCAGCCCTTGAGGCGCTCCCTGCGGGTGTAGGACGGGGCATTCTCAGGATAGTCCGCCAGCGTACGCCGCATGACTTCGGAAAAGGTCATCGAATCAAAACCTCGTGCAGGCTTGTGGCCCTTAGAAACGGGAGACAAAGGGATTGGGAAAGGGGCTCTCCCAGTCAAAGGGGAAGGACCTTCCCTCGTCAGAGTCAAAAGACAACTTCTCGCCCTCAGCGGGATCATGGGACAGGTCCGGCGCATTGCAGATCAGCGCAGGCCTGTCGCCTAGCGCCGTAAAGCCATACCAGACCCCGCAGGGGATGCGCAGGAGCCCATAGCAGGCCTGCTCGCCCCGGCCAAGCACCAGCGCCTGCACGGCGCCCTTCGTGGGGGAATCTGGCCTTGCGTCATAGAGCGCGATGCCAAGGCGTCCCGAGGGCACGCAGAAGTGCTGCGTCTGGCGGGCATGGCGCTTCCAGGCCTTCACGCATCCGGGCAGGACTTCGGAGAAGTAGAGCTCGCCAAGCGAGAGCTTCTCCCCGCCGGCCTCGCCCGCTTCCAGGCCAGGCTGGAGCGGAAAGGACGTCCGCAGCATGTGCAGGACGTCGCCGCCGGGAACAGCGATGGCGCGCAGGGGAAAGAGGAAGGCGCCGTCTATGGGAAGCCGGCAGAGGCCGGATTCCGCCAGAGCCGGATCCGCGCACTGGTCAAGCGTGAGGAGGCGTTCTGCCATTACTGCACCCAGAGCTGGCCGCGGTTCGCGGCCGCGTTGGCGTAGGCATCGATCTGGCCGAGCGTGAAGTCGAGCATGGAGCCCCCGGCTCCGCCTCCGCGGTAGTAGCGGCTGTACCACTCGGCAGTAAAGCGCATGGTCTCGTCGAAATCGAGCGTGGCCTTCCAGCCGAGATGGGCAAGAGCCTTGTCGCAGCAGAGCTTGAGCAGGGTGCACTCCTTGCGACCAGCCTGGCCTGCCAAGTCCATCTCACTCTTGAAGCCAGGCCAGCGCAGGGCAAGAGCCTGCACCACCTCGGCCACGGAATTATTGACGTCGGCCGCAGGGCCGAAGTTGTAGGCTTCGCCTCTGAGGGAGAAGGGACGGCCGGCCTTTTCAGAGCCTTCATAGAGGAGCGCGCCGAGCCAGAGGTAACCGGACAGGGGCTCAAGCACGAGCTGCCAGGGCCTCGTGGCATGAGGGCTTCTGATCTGGACAGGTTCGCCATTGGACCAAGCGCGGGCGCAGTCGGGCACGATGCGGTCGAGGGCCCAGTCGCCGCCACCGACAACGTTCCCGGCGCGCACGGTGGCGCAGGCGGGGCCCTGAGCGAAGAAGCTCTGAAAATAGGAGCGCGCCACAATCTCAGCGCAACCCTTGGAGGCCGAATATGGATCGAAGCCGCCCAAGGGGTCGTTTTCGCGGTATCCCCAGACCTGCTCGTCGTTGCGGTAGCACTTGTCCGAGGTGATCATGACCACCGCCCCAACGGACGGCGTCGCGCGCACGGCCTCGAGAACGTTCAGGGTGCCCATGACGTTGCTCTCGAAAGTCTCAGCCGGCTCGTCGTAGGACTTGCGCACCAGGGCCTGGGCTGCCAAATGAAAGACA
>JAEEPQ010000302.1 GCA_016284885.1 Desulfovibrio sp. | reverse complement strand
TCCCCTTTCCGGTCGCCTGCAGCTGGCCGCACCTCCCTGCCGACGGCCACGATGTGCCCGTCCTCAACGCGCACGCCGACTACGCCGAGGTCCTTCCCCGGCGTCACCGCATGCGCATTCTTGATGCAAAGCCCCATGTGTGTCCTTTCACAGGAATCGGCCGGTGAGGCTGGCGGGGTTCTTGGCGATCTCGGATGGCGGACCTTCCGCCACCAGGTTGCCGCCGGCGTCGCCGCCGCCCGGACCGAGGTCCACAATCCAGTCGGCGCAACGCATCACGTCCACGTTGTGCTCGATGACGATGACGGTGTTGCCGCTCTCGCGGAGCTTGAGGAGGAGCTTCATCAGCTTGGCGATGTCGTCGAAGTGCAGGCCGGTGGTAGGCTCGTCCAGAAGATAGAGTGTCTTGCCGGTGGAACGGCGCGAAAGCTCGGTGGCGAGCTTGATGCGCTGGGCCTCGCCGCCGGATAGGGTGGTGGCGGGCTGGCCGAGTCCGATGTAGCCGAGGCCGACATCGACGAGCGTCTTGAGCTTTGCGGCGAGGCGCGGCACCTTGGCGAAGAACTCGTACGCCTCGGCCACCGTCATGTCGAGGACGTCTGAGATCGTCTTGCCGCCGTATGTCACCTCGAGCGTCTCCTTGTTGAAGCGCTTGCCGCCGCACTGCTCGCATGTGACGTAGACGTCCGGCAGGAAGCTCATCTCCAGCTTGCGCACGCCGTCGCCGCCGCACGTCTCGCAACGTCCGCCCTTGACGTTAAAGCTGAAGCGGCTGGCCGAGTATCCCTTGCGCTTGGCGTCCGGCGTCATGGAAAAAATCTGGCGGATATCGTCGAAGAGCTTGGTGTAGGTGGCGGGATTGGATCGGGGCGTCCTGCCTATGGGCGTCTGGTCGATGACGACGAGGCGATCCACGAGCCCCCTGCCCTGAATGCCGGCGATGGTGCCAGGACTGTCCACGCGCAGGCCAAGGCCGATGGCAAGGTGCTTGTAGAGAGTATCCACCACAAGAGAGCTCTTGCCTGAGCCAGACACGCCGGTCACGCAGGTGAGCACGCCCAAGGGAAAATGGACGTCCATGCCTTTGAGGTTGTTGGTCGTGACACACTGCAGGACAATTTCGCCCTTTGGCTCCCTGCGCACATCGGGCAGGGGCGTTGTCATGTCGCCACGCAGATACTTGGCCGTCAAGGTGTCTGCTTTAAGAAGGCCTGCAACGCCACCCTGGTACATGACCTCGCCACCCTGGACGCCGGAGCCGGGGCCAAGCTCCAGCACCGTATCGGCGTGGCAGATGGTGGACTCGTCGTGCTCGACCACGAGCACGGTATTGCCCCGGGACTGCAGGGAGCGGAGCGTGGCAATAAGGCGCTCGTTGTCCCGCGGATGCAGGCCGATGGAGGGCTCGTCCAGGACGTAGGTCACGCCGACAAGCCCTGCGCCGAGCTGAGAGGCCAGGCGGATGCGCTGGGCCTCGCCGCCGGAAAGCGTCGCCATGGACCGGCTTAAGGTGAGGTAGTCGAGACCGACGCTCTTAAGGAAAGAAAGCCTGTGCAGGAGCTCCTTCAGGAGCGCGTCCGCGATGACGGCCCAGCGCCCCGTGAAGGTACGCGACCTGAGCCACGCGATCTCCTTGTCGATGGACAGGGCGCAGAAGTCGGCTATGCTGAGCCCATCTATCTTGACAGCCAGGGCTTCGGGGGCAAGGCGCTGGCCATGGCAGGCCGGACAGTCCATGGTCTGGCGGTAGCGATTCAGCTCGTCGCGCCAGGCCTCGCCGTACTGCATGCCCTTTTCGAGCAGGGGCACGACGCCTGGCCAGCGCTTTTCCGTGACCTCGAGGTTGACCTGGGCCTGGAAGCTCGCCCCGAAGTGCGCCGACTGGTAGTCGCCCTTGGCGAAGACGGCAACGCTCCCCCCCATCCAGTTGCGACGAAGCCCAGCCGAGCCGGCAGCAGGCCTGCCGTCCTCGTCTTCGCCGTAGAAGAGCGCCTGCCAAGCCTCTTCTGGATAGTCTTGGAGCGGAGTGTCCAGCGTGAAGCCATGGCGTTTCCCTAGAGCCACCAGCGCCTTGTGGTATGCAGCCATGGCTTTGGGCGAGCTCCAAGGAAGGAGGGCGCATTGGGCAAGGGTGAGCCCCCTGTTGGGAGCGATGAGCCTTGGCTCGAAATAGTCGACAGTGCCCAGCCCCACGCAACGGGGGCAGGCGCCGGATGGCGTGTTGAAGGAAAAAAGCTGAG
>JAEEPQ010000067.1 GCA_016284885.1 Desulfovibrio sp. | reverse complement strand
GCGCTTGGCGCGATCAGGGAGCTTGCCGAACTGGCGGGCCTCCTGCCCCTGCTGGGGCTCTTCTGGCGCTGGAGACCGCCCTCGATCTTCTCCAAGGACGGCGCCAAGGCTGAGGATGCCAAGGCTTCCCTGCAGGAGTAGGCTGGCGGGCAGGAGGGGGAGGCCATGACGGCGCCGCCGCTGGCCGGGCATGTGGCCTTCCCTGAGGCGCCTCAGCCGCAGGCGGGCGATGCTTCCTCCTGAGAGCGTTCCGGTTTAGGCCTGGCAGGGACAGCGCAGGGTGCCGGCAGCCTGTCCCGACACCGCCTTCGCCTCTTCCGCCTCGGCGCTGACCTTGAGCTGGCCGCAGGCCGCGTCGATGTCCTGCCCCTTGCTCTTGCGGATGACGGCCGTGATGCCGGCATCCCAGAGGAGCTTCTCGAACTGGAGGATGCGCGCCTCGCTGGGCGCCTGGTAGGGCGAGCCGGCCGAGGGGTTGTAGACGATGAGGTTGATCTTGCTCTTGCGCACGGAGCGCACGAGCCTGATAAGCTGGCGCGCCTGCTCGGGGCCGTCGTTGACTCCGCCAAGGAGCAGGTACTCGAAGGTGATGCGCTCCCGGGTCTTGAGCGGGTAGCTGTTCAAGGTCTCGACAAGCTCCTCCAGCGGCCACTGGGCTGCGCCCGGCATGATCTGCTTCCGCAGCTCCTGGGTCGGCGCGTGGAGCGAGACCGCGAGGAAGGCCAGCCCGCTTGCGCCCAGCTCGGCCAGGCCCTGCTTGACGCCGCAGGTTGAGACCGTGATGCGGCGCGGGGAGAAGTTGAGGCCGTTCTTCTCGTTCAGGGCCTCCAGCGTGCGCCTGACGTTCTCGAAGTTGAGCAGGGGCTCGCCCATGCCCATGAAGACGAGGTTGCGCAGGACGGGCCACTGGGGGCGCGTGTCGCCGAGGTGGTCCCTGGCCACGAGTATCTGTCCCATGATCTCGCCCATGGTCATGTTGCGGGTGAAGCCCATGGTGCCGGTGGAGCAGAAGGTGCAGCGCATGGGGCAGCCTACCTGGGTCGAGAGGCACTGGGTCCAGCGCACGTTCCCCTCCCTGTCCGCCGCCGGGATGAGCACGGTTTCCACGCGCTCGCCGTCGGCAAGGCGCAGGAGGAACTTGGTGGTGCCGTCGGCGCTGGTCTGCACCCTGTCGACGGCGGGCCACTCGATGACGGCGCTCTCTTTCAGCCTGGCGCGGAAGTCCTTGGAGATGCTGGTCATCTCGTCGAAGGAGCGCGCCATGCGCTGCCAGATCCACTGCCAGATCTGGACGGCGCGGAATCGGGGTTGGCCGAGCTCTTCGGTGACGTAGCGGGTCAGTTCAGGGAGCGTGAAGTCGAGCAGGTTCGGCATGGCTGGCAATCCTCAGGAGGGCAAGGCGGGCAGGAAAAGCAGGCAGGGAAGAACGTCAGGGGAAGCAGGCAGGGGCGTCGCGGGACTTGGGATGACAAAAGGCGTCCCCACGCGCGAGGGGCGGGGACGCCTTGAAATGTGGCAGGGGGCAGGCCTAGCTCAGCGACCTGCGGGCGTAGTCCTGGACGAAGGCGCGGGCGGAGTCGGCGTCCGTGACGTCGCCGGCAATCTGGGCCTGGAGCAGGGCGTCGCGGAGGAGGCCGACCTGGGGGCCGGGCTTGAGCTTGGTGAGCTGCATGATCTCGTTGCCGTTGAGCAGGGGCTCGAGCATCTGCTCAGGCGTCTCCGCGCGGTGGAGGTATTTCATGTTGTGCTTGTAGGTGGTGAGGGCGTCCTCGCGGGCCGCGAGGTCGGCGCGCGACATCTCGATGAGCCTGGGGTATTCGAGGAGGCTCTTGAAGCGCCGGATGCCGCGGTCGGTCATCATGCAGTAGAAGCGCATGTGGTAGCGGACCAGATGGCAGATGAGGTCGATGTCTTCGGAGAGGAAGTGGAGGCGGCGCAGGATCTTGCGGGTCACGAGGGCTCCGACGCGGTGGTGCTGGTAGTAGGTGTAGTCGCCCTCGATGTACTCGGCGGTGTAGAGCTTGCCCACGTCGTGGAAGAGCATGGCCATGGTGCCGAGCCAGTCGTAGTGGAATTCGCCCTCGGGGTAGTGCCGGATGCACTCCAGAGTGTGCGTGAAGAGGTCCTGGAACTCCTCCGACTTCTTGTTCTTGCGCTGCTTGATGCAGGCGAGCGCAGCCACCTCGGGGATGAGGCCGTGGAGGATGTGGCAGTCGAAGAGGTACTTGACGAAGGTGTGCATGGATTCGGCCTCGACCTTGCGCCATTCGTCCATGATGTCCGAGGCGGGCACGTAGTCGAGCACGCGCGAGGCGCTGCGGATGATGGCAAGCCAGGTGTTGTGGCCGAGGGGCAGGTCGAAGTTGGCGGCAAAGCGCAGGGCGCGGATGGCGAGGAGGTAGTTGTGGCGCAGGGTGTCGTCCGGGATGCCGACGAGCTTGATGGCCCCGCAGGAGAGGTCCTGGAAGCCGTCGTAGACGTTGCTGGTGGGCTTGGGCGAGCCGAAGCCGGTGAGGCGCAGGTTTCGCCTGTCCTCCGGGGTGAAGCGGTCCACCATGGTGGGCGTGATCTTCATCAGGGAGAGCTCGGGGTGCTCCGCATCCTCGCAGGAGAGGGGATAGAAGCGGAAGAGGACGCCGTCCTGCTCGAGCGTGGCGGAGAGGCGCGGACCTGTTTCCGGCGCCGGCTGGGCGTCGGGGAAGACTTTGGCGATGACGGGATAGTCGGCTTCGCAGGCGATGTCGACGGCTGGCTTGCCGCCTTGGGCCAGCAGGCGCTCCTGCAGGGGCGCGTTGATGACGTGGGCGTCGTAGCCGTTGCGAAACAGCGATTTGCACAGCAGGGCCGCTTGGTTCAGGGCTTCCAGCATGGGTCTCTCCTAGGGCTCGGGGACATGGTTTTTATCCGCAGAAGTATGCCGTCCGGCGGTAAAAAATGCAAGAAATGCGCGGCCTTCGTTCGTCTGCAGGCTGGGCCGGCAGGGGCTTGCCTCTCGCCATGCAAAAGGGCCCCGGAAGCGATTCCGGGGCCCATGGAGTCAGAGGCTATGGTTCAGAGGCGAGGATGTCGTCTAGTGCGCTTCAGCTTCAGCCTCGTCGCCTTCGTCGCCGTCGAAGTGGCCGACTTCGTACTTGACGCCGAGGGCTATCTTCCACAGCAGCGAGAGCACCAGCGCGCCGACGGCGTAGACGCCGATGGCCACGGCGATTTCGCGGGCAGTGGGCAGGTAGAGGGTGATGCCCTCGTACATGTTGGGCGTGAAGCCGCCGATCAGCAGGCCGAGACCCTTGTCGATCCAGGTGCCGAGCACGAGGAGGATGAGGGCCAGCGGCATGTAGCTGCCGGTGCGGGTGTTGGGGTTGATGAGGATGGTCAGGCAGATGACCGTGCAGAACACGGCAACCCACATGAAGCCGGTCACCCAGGAGGTCACGCCCTCGTAGCCTGCGAACAGGAAGGTGAGCGGAGCGGAGTGGCCGGGGATGCCGGAGTAGTAGGCCGTGAACACTTCAAGCAGGTAGAAGAAGACGTTCAGGCACATGGCGTAGGTGATGATCGTGGCCAGGGTGCGGATGGCGACCTTGCCGGGGTTGAAGCCGGTGAGGCGGCGCAGCAGCAGGATGAGCAGGAGCAGGATGGCCGGTCCAGAGCAGAAGGCCGAGGACAGGAAGCGGGCTGCCATGATGGCGGTGAGCCAGTAGTGGCGGCCGGGGATGCCTGCGTACAGGAAGGCCGTGACGGTGTGGATGGAGAAGGCCCAGACGATGGAGAGGTACGCGAGGTACTTGCACCAGGTCGGGTAGGGGGTGTCGTGGCGTTCGGCCTCGAGGGTCGTCCAGCCGACGATGGCATTGATCAGAAGGTAGCCCATGAGCACGATCATGTCGTAGAACATGACGGAGTTGGGCGTGGGGTGCAGGAGCACGTTGAGGGCGCGCTGGGGCTGGCCCAGGTCCACCACGATGAAGAGGCAGCACATGACGACCGCGGCGATGGCCATGAATTCGCCGAAGATGATCATGATCTTGAACTTCTGGTAGTGATGGAAGTAGGCGGGCAGCACCAGCATGACGGCCGAGGCGGCGACGCCGACGAGGTAGGTGAACTGGGAGATGTAGAGGCCCCAGGACACGTCTCTGCTCATGCCGGTGACGCCAAGGCCGTTGATGAGCTGGTAGATGTAGACGATGCCGCAGACGGCTATCACACCGACCAGGAAAAGCAGCCAGTAGTAGTAGCGCTTGGAACCTTCGAGAAGTTTTTCAACCATGGCTGGTCCCCTTAGATGATGTAGTAGACGCCGGGCTGCGTTCCAAGGGAAGGCTTGCGGCGGATCGTGAAGTTCTCCGCAAGGGCCTTGCGGACAACGGAGTTCGGATCTTCGAGGTCGCCGAAGAGGATCCTGCCGCCGGAGGCCTCGACGCATGCGGGCATCATGCCCTTGTCAAGGCGCTCCACGCAGAAGGTGCACTTCTCGACGACGCCGATCATGCGGGTGGGGAACTTCGGATTCGGCACCTGCTCGGGCAGGTACTTGCGCGGATCGACGAAGTTGAAGGAGCGGGCGCCGTAGGGGCAGCCGGCCATGCAGAAGCGGCAGCCGATGCAGCGGTGGTAGTCCATGGTGACGATGCCGTTGGGCAGCTTGTACGTGGCCTGGGTGGGGCACACGCGCACGCACGGAGGATTGGTGCAGTGGTTGCAGAGCATGGGGAAGACCTGGGCCTTGATTTTGGGCGTCAGGTATTCGTTCATCTCGTCGGGGAAGGCATGGTCGAACTTGTCGAGCCACAGCCACTTGATCTCCTGGTCGTCATGGCCCTCGGCGTTCTGGGCGCCGCGGATGCGCGGGACGTTGTGCTCCTTGTGGCAGGCGTCGATGAGGGGCTTGTAGTCGTCGGCGCTCTTGAACTTGCGGGTGTCGATGACCATGGCCCAGCGCTTGGCGGCCAGGGGCTTGCGTCCCAGGGGCTCCGCCTCGTACTTGCCGGGGGCCACGTCGGCCTTCGCCTCGCCCGCCAGGGAGCCAAGCCCGCTGGAGAGGGCGAAGACAGACAGTCCAGCCACTTTGAGGAAGGATCTTCTGTTCTTTTTCATGTTACTTGCTCCCCTTGGGAAGAATGTGGCAGGTCCAGCAGTAGGGCTCGACGTTGTTGGTCTTGTGGCACTTGTCGCAGAACTCTTCGTAGTTGTTGTGGCACTTCAGACAGGTGTTCTGCAGGGAGATGTCGAACTTCTTGCCCTTGGCGTTGACGTAGACGCGGCTGCCATTCCTGAGGGCCTGGTCGCGCCACTCGTTGAGGAGCTGCATGTGTTCGGCGCGCATGAAGGCAACGTCCTCCACGCACTCCTTGTTCTTGTCTTTCTGCGTGACGATCTCGGGCTTCTTGTAACTGTCGGAGCTGAAGCCGCACCAGAAGGGGGAGCTGCAGATTACAAGGAAGGCCACGATGCCAGCGATGACGGCTGTTTTGTTGTACATCTACTTATTCCCCCTGTTCTTCTTCATCGAGATGAGGAAGGTCTTCCTGGCGGAGGTTCATGGTCCGCTTGGGCTCGCCCTTGCAGACCAGGGCGTTGGCGACCAGCTCCGTCAGGCCGGAGACGGTGACGCCGGGAGCCCAGTAGTTGGCGAGGGGCGGCAGGGTGGCGCGGTCGATGGCGCACACGCAGCACATGCGGTTGACGCCGTACTTCTGCTGGACGTAGCGCAGGGCGTTGCCTCTCGGCATGCCGGAGCGCATGCGCAGCTCCATGATTTCTTCCGTGTTGAGGCCGGAACCCGCGCCGCAGCAGAAGGTGTTTTCGCGGATGGTGTTCTCGGGCATTTCGTAGAACTTGTTGACCACGTGCTTGAGCACGTAGCGGGGCTCGTCCAGCAGGCCCATGGCGCGGGCCGGGTTGCAGGAGTCGTGCCAGGTGCAGACGAGGTCGTCGTTGCGCGAGGGATCGAGGTTGAGCTTGCCGTGCTTGATGAGGTCGGCCTCGAACTCGGCGATGTGGACCATCTTGGTGCTGGCCGCATTCTCGAAGACCGTGCCGGTGATGGGGGACACGGGCGTCTGCATGTGGGCTGGCGTGGGACCGTTGTAGGTGTCCATGTACTGGTTGATGACGCGCCACATGTGGCCGCACTCGCCGCCCAGGATCCATTTGCAGCCCAGGCGCTCGGCTTCGGCGTACATTTTGGCGTTCAGCTTCTTGGCCATGTTGAAGGTCGTGAAGGAGCCGAAGTTGCCGCCCTCCGAGGCGTAGGTGGAGAGGGTGTAGTCGAGGTCGAGCTCGTTGAAGAGGATGAGGTAGCCCATGAAGGTGTAGATGCCGGGGTCGGCAAACACGTCGCCAGAGGGGCAGATGAAGAGGATTTCGTGGCCGCGCTCGTTGAAGGGCGTCTTGGGACGGATGCCGACGATGTCTTCGCAGTCGTCGGCGAGCATCTCGACGATTTCCTTGTAGGAGTGGGGCTTGATGCCGAGGTGGTTGCCGGTCAGGGAGCAGTTTTTCACGGGATCCATGATCCAGTGGATGCCCAGGCCCACTTCGTGGAGCAGCTCGCGGACGATGGCCGTGATTTCAGCCGTGTCGATGCCGTAGGGGCAGAAGAGCGAGCAGCGGCGGCACTCGGTGCACTGGTAGGCGTAGAAGAAGAGCTCCTTGACGATGTCGTAGTCGAGCTCGCGGGCGCCGATGGTTTTGCCGAGGATCTTGCCGAGCAGGGTGTAGTCGCGGCGGTAGAGGGAGCGGAGCAGCTCCACGCGCAGCACCGGCATGTTCTTGGGATCGTTGGTGCCGAGGAAGAAGTGGCATTTGTCGGCACACGCGCCGCAGCGCACGCAGATGTCCATGAAAAGCTTCAGGGAGCGGTGCTTGGCCAGGCGGTCGGCGAAGGCGTCGCAGAGGATTTCCTTCCAGTTCTCGGGAAGGTTCCAGTCGTCCGCAGCCGGATCCCAGTCGTGGGGATTCGGCATGTGCATGAGCTCCATGGTCGGCTTCTGGGCCGGGTAGCAGTAGCTGCCGGCTTCGAATTTCGGCTTGTAGTCGAACCAGCTCTGGGCGGGGAATTCCGGCCTGCTGGCAACAAGTTCTTCAGGGGTTGGTAGCTTTGCCATTTTCGGGACTCCTTACTCGCCAGACTTCTTTTCCAGAGGCTTGTCCAAGGGCAGGCCGGCGTCGGCCATGGCTTCGCGGTACATATCCTCGTATTCAGGATAGGTAAGGAAGTTCTTTTCCGGATTCCACGGGTTCTCGTGGCGCGTGCGGCGGGTGTCGCACGGCAGGTTGCGGGTGGGGCTGAAGAACACGCCCGCCATGTGGGTCAGCTTGGAGAAGGGGAAGTACGCGAGCAGGACGCTCACGAGGGCAACGTGCATGAAGAACACGGGATCGATGCCGGCCGCGGAGATGGGGTGGAACTGCACCAGGCCCATGATGTAGGCCTTGACCTGGGTGATGTCGGTCTTGGTGAAGTAGCGCATGCAGATGCCGGAGCCGGCAATGCCCATGATGAGCCACAGGGGGAAGTAGTCCTGGAAGAGCGAGATGTAGCGCACGCGGGGGTTGGCCAGGCGGCGCAGGAGCAGGAAGAGCACGGCGCAGAACAGGAGGCCGCCGGTCATGTAGAAGCGGGGGGCGCCGATCTGGAACATGCCGTCGAGCATCTCGAAGAAGCCGACGCAGGCAGGCACGGGTTCCATGAAGAAGCGGAAGTGGCGGAAGAAGACGAGGAAGAAGCAGTAGTGGAAGAGCAGCGCGAAGACCCAGAGCCATTTGGAGGAGTAGTACACCAGGCGCGGACCGCCGTTGACGGCGTCGTTGGGCTTCATTTCAGCGTGCATGTTGCGGAAGAGCGACCGGAAGAGGAAGACCTCGAGGATCATCCTTTTGACAACGCCCCATTTGGTGTCGGGGCAGTCCCACTTGGCCTGCTTGATCCAGTCGAGGGACTTTTCCTGACCGCCGGTGGTCGGGATGGCGAAAGGAACGGGCGATTTAGCCCAGTACACCATGCGCCAGACGACGCCACCGAGGAAAACGGCAATCGCCACGTACGGCAGCACGACACCGAAAAGGCTTCCAAGCCCTGCCGATGCGCCCAGCCAGGCGATGGCTGCGACGAGCGCCACAACCAGTAAAGATTTTAACATTCCCTACCTCTCTATACGATAGTGTTAGCTTTTTCCCTCTTGTTCCAGAGGGCTGCCTCCCACCCGTTGCGCCCAGCGGACGAGCTGGGCATGTTGGTTCTTTATCTCGCGGATCCTGTTCTCAGCGACAGTCTCCCGTGATTTCATGTAGATGTCGAAGGCCATAAGCACGATGGTGTCGAGTCTGGACTCGGCGTCCAGGTAGTCCTGAAGGGCCTGGTCCTTGAGCTTTGGCAGGACATGCTTCCGCATGATGGGCTTGAGCAGGTAGAAGACCATGATGCCCTGGCTCGGGAGCATGGCCTGCACGGCTCTGAGGTGCACGAAGCGGTCTATGGCCTGCTTCACGTCCTCGGGCTTCTTGTCCCAGCCGGAGACGGCCTCGTAGACGGTGCGGGCCGCTTCTCGGGTCATGTCGGCGACGGGGTTGGTGAAGGGATCCTTCACCGTGCGCAGAAAGCCGGTGGACTGGAGGGGGTAGGTGTTGAAGATGGCGTTCACCCATTCTTCGATCACCTGCTCCCGGCAGTTGAAGAAAACGTCAAGGGATTTCATGGTCAAAGGCTCCTGCTGGCTGGCGCTTCGTCCCGGCGTCGAGGCGGCCTGCAGAGGGCAGGCTGGCCGCGCCTGAGGGAGAAGCGATTAACTTCCTCAAATACTGGAAAAGAGATGCGGAGTCAACTAGCTGAAATTGCTTGCAATTGCCTGCAGTCAGGGCCTGCGGCGCTGGAAGGCCCCGCCTTGGCCCTGGCCGAAGGCGTCTGG
Organism: Desulfovibrio sp.; assembly: GCA_016284885.1. Taxonomy (GTDB): domain Bacteria; phylum Desulfobacterota; class Desulfovibrionia; order Desulfovibrionales; family Desulfovibrionaceae; genus Desulfovibrio. The sequence continues at coordinate 3,309 of JAEEPQ010000067.1, read as the reverse complement.
TTCGTCGTCGCAGGCCGCATTGTGGCGGCAGGCGCCGGCAACGGACCCGCTGTCGCCCTCGCCGAAGGGAAGAGAGGGATCGCCGCCCTGGCTTGCCTGCGGCCTGCGGGGAGCAGGCTTGGCCAGGCTTGGCTGGCCTGCGTGTACTGCCTGTCCTGTCTGGGAGGTCTGGGACGCTTGGGGTGCTTGCGGCTGGCCTGCCGGTTGGGCCGGGGGCGCAGCCGTCGCTCTGGCCTGGGGCTGGACCGCTCTCTGGGACGCGCCCTGATAGGTTCGCCTGGCCTGGGGGCTGGCGGCGCCTCTGGTTTCTGGTGCCTTGGCAAGATGTCCAGGCAGGCCTAAGTACTCGACAAAGGGCACCACCTGCGAGCCCGCATGGAAAACATGGGCCTGGTTGCGCAGGACGCGGAACTTCACGGCGAGCATGTCCCTGTCGAGGTAGTCGAGCAGGCCGGGCTCCGAGGCCGTCTCGGACTTGGCCAGGGCCTCGAGGATGTTGGAGCCGCTGTGGAGCTCGCGGGCCATGATGCGGATGCGGGCCAGATCCCGGGAGGATTCCGCCACGGGCAGGAAGGCCACGTCGACCTTGCCGGCCAGGGCTTCGACGCCCTTGCGGCAGGCCTGGCAGGAGGGGGAGAAGTAGAAGTGCACCTTGGCGTGCTCGAGGTTCTCGTTGACGGCCCAGACGCCGGCAAAAGACTTGAGCACGGCGCCGGCGTTGAAGAGGAAGAAGAGGGTCCAGACGAGCGCCAGCAGGGATCTGCCCTGGACGCGGCTCGAGATGGTCTGGGCCGGCTGGCAGGCGCGCCTGAAGCTCAGGTAGACGGCCAGGAAGAAGCCTGCCGCGACCAGGCAGTTGAAGCAGGGCGCCGTGAAGGCCATGAGGGCGAGAAGAAAGATGTCGGCAGCGACGCACAGGCCAGCCAGCAGGCGCCCGAGGCCGGCATGGCGCAGGAGCGCCAGGAAACCGAGCAGGCCAAAGGCAAGGGCCCCGAACCACCACAGGGAGACGCCGGCAAAGCTGGCGTCGGCGTAGAGCGTGCAGCCTTCGGTGAAGCAGATGTCAAAGCTGTTGCCCGTCTTGACCCAGACGCAGAAGGCAAGGGCCGTGACGGAAAGGACAAGAGCGCCGTAGACGGGGCTGGGGGAACGCTTCATGGGCTTTTCGGCGCAAGGGCCCTCTGGGGGCGCGTGCGCTTCCTCCATAGAGAAATGGCGAGAAAGAAGTGGCGAGCAAGAAGCAGCGTGGAGAGCGGGAGTGTGATGCGGGCGTGGCTGGGCCCCTGCCTTGGCTGGGACTTGCCCGGGATATGGACCGGCCGGCGTGCCGGCATGGGCCTCTCCGGCAGGGCAAACGCGTTTTTATAGCCAAGATGGGGCGCTTAGGCAAACAGGGGCTTGCGGCAAAAAAAGGGAGCCGTCCCGAAAGACGGCTCCCGAAAGAGCTAGCTTAGCGCATCAAGACTACATGGAGGCGCCGGAAGCGGCCTTCTGCATCTTGATCTCGACCTTCTCAGTGAGGCCTTCGTAGTAGGCGCGGAGGATGGTGAGGACTTCGGGACGGCCGAAGTGATCCGGAATCTCCTTGCCTTCGGAGAGGAACTTGCGGAGTTTGGTGCCGGAAAGGATGACGCGGTCTTCCTTGGTGTGGGGGCAGGTGCGCATGGAGGCCATGCCGTCGCACTTCACGCAGTAGAAGGTCCAGTCGATCTTCAGGGGCTCGCAGAGGAGGCGCTTGCCTTCTTCAGCGGGCTGAGGAATCTTGTCGAAGATTTCCTGAGCTTCGAACATGCCGTAGAAGTCGCCCACGCCAGCGTGGTCGCGGCCGATGATCTGGCGGTTCACGCCGTAGTTCTGGCGGAAGGTGGCATGCAGCAGGCCTTCGCGGGGGCCAGCGTAGCGCATGTCGAGGGGATAGCCGGCCTGGATGACGTTCTCTTTCACGAAGTACTTGTCGATCAGGGTGTCGATGCACTTCACGCGGACTTCGGCCGGGATGTCGCCGGGCTTCAGGGCGCCGACGAGGGAGTGGATGACAACGCCGTCGCACACTTCAACAGCGAGCTTGGCGAGGTACTCGTGAGAGCGGTGCATGGGGTTGCGGAGCTGGAGAGCGGCAACCTTGGACCAGCCGCGCTTCTCGATTTCGGCGCGCAGTTCAGCGGGGGTCTTGTAGACGCCGGCGAACTTGACGGGGAACTCGCCCTGGGAGAGGACTTTGACCTTGCCGGCCATGTTGAAGGGCTTCTGAGCGAGAACCATCTTCACGCCGGGGTGATCGTTGGGAGCGACGTCCCAGAACTTCTCGGAGTCTTCGCCGTGGCCTTTGAACACGTTCTCGCATTCAAACTTCTTGGCGGCTTCGTCCATCTCGTAGATTTCGTCCACCTTCATGGTAGCCATGGTCTCGCCGTTGCGGACAAGGGCGACTTCCTGGCCGGGCTTGATGGCGGCGGCGTCTTCAGCGGAGATGTCGAGGGTGATCGGCACGGGCCAGAAGGTGCCGTCGGCGAGGAGCATTTTCTCGCAGACGCTCTTCCAGTCGGCTTTGCCCATGAAGCCATCGAGCGGAGAGAAGCCGCCGATGCCCATCATGATGAGGTCGCCCTTGGCGCGGGAAGAGATCTCGACCTGTTTCAGGCCTTTCGCTTTTTCGAGTTCAGCTTTGAGAGCGTCGCCTTCGAGCAGGCAGCAGACGAGGCCTTTTCCGCCATGAGGGGGCACGAGCTTGGACATATCCATTCCTCCATAATGAGTTGAACGGCCTGCGATCGCAAAGTGAGGCCGCTGTGTAGAACAGTCGCATCTTGTGAAAGGAAGTACAAAAAGTCAACCGCCAAGCCTGGGATTTCTCCCTTGGGGATGGCTAACTAGGCTAAATTATTCGTGGCAGGTTTCGAAATATTTTTTGCCGGCGTTTTGCCTCCAGCGCCTTGGCTGGCGCCGTGCCAAGGGGCTTTCGGCGCCGCCTGCGGGGCAGGGGCCGGGTACCGGCCAGGCTTCCTTGCGCCAAAATTCACAAGAGCTGGGCAGGCCCAAAGCGGACAGCAAAGCCGGAGGCGGATCTGCCATCCGATCCGCCTCCGGCTTCAGAATATGCTGCTCTCGGATCGCAGAGGCCCTAGAAGGGCACCTGATCCATGTTGGCTTCAGTGGGGAAGATGGTGGCCTTCTCCTCGTTGGCATTGCCGCTGCTGGCGTTCACGCTGGAGCTGGCGGCTGCGTCCTCGGAGGGCGCAAGGTCGGACTGCAGGTCCTGGTGCGCCGGCTGGGGCGCGACAGGCGCGGCAGGGGCCGCCGGGGCCTGGC
>JAEEPQ010000301.1 GCA_016284885.1 Desulfovibrio sp. | reverse complement strand
GCCCATGGGGGGGCTGCCCGCCGGACTTCCGCATCCCGGCGGCTTTTCCCTTGCCCGCGGCGCCCTTTGCGGCTATGCTTCTCCGTCAACAGCAACACGGATCTGTCCATGAACGCACGCAAGATCATCAGGCGCCTGGGCATGGCCGCCGCCCTGGCCGCGGCCGCGTTCCTCCTGGCGCTTGCCAACAGGGATGTCCTGGAGCGCAAGGCGCAGGACTTCATCATCGAAAAGTTCCAGGAATACCTCGAGGAAAACCTGGGCTCCCGCCTGCGCTACAGCGAGGCGCCGCGCATCAGCCTGTTCCCCAGCCGTTCCCTGGAGCTGGGCGCCAGTTCCTGGAGCAGCCCCGACGGCAGCGTGAGCCTCAGCTTCACGCGGGCCTACGCCAGCATTTCCTCGCACGCCCTGCTCACGGGCAGGCTCGTCATCAAGAAGCTGGAAGTCAACGACCTCACCGTCGCCGTCAGCCACTCCCCCCTCGAGGGCAGGATCAGGGAAGCCCTGCGCACCCATACGCTGCCGGAGAAGCTCTCCTCGCGCTCGCAGCTGTTCCGCCGCATCCTCGACCTCGCCCCCAACGCCGTGGACATCACGGACGGCCGGGGCACGCTCGTCCTGGAAGGAGGCACGGCCTACAGCATCCACCCCCTGGAATTTTCCGCCTCCAACATCCACGCCAACAGCGACACGAGCTTCACCCTGAACGCCGGCATCTCGCGCTCCGAGCCCCGCGCCGGGGCCACCCTTTCCATGGGCGGCGCCCTTTCCATCAGGAACGACACGCTCAACCTCGTGCTCGACAGGTCCGTGCTGACTCCCGAGGAAGGCATGGGCTTCACCGAACCGCTCACCCTGGCCGGCGGCTTGTCCTACGACCTTTCCCTCGGCTCCCTCACCCTCGACAGGCTGCATTTTTCCGGCTTTGCCCAGCAGGCTGCGCTTTCGGGCGGCGTCCGCTCCCTCTCCCGCCTGCTGGAAGACCCGCATCTGGCCAACGCCCATGCGCTGATCGATGCCAGGCTCGACCCGCCGGCGATCGCAGGCTATTTCCCCGCCTGCCGCGAGCTGCTCGAGGCCATGGGCAAGGGATGCACCCTGTCGGCGGAATGCCTGCTCGACAGCAACGCCGTCCGCCTGCGCAACATCTCTGCCATGCTGGGCGGCGCCGACATCAGGGGCGAACTCGTGCAGCCGCTGCGCCAGGCCGCGCTCGAAGGCCGCCTGGAGACCTCTTCCCTCGACATGGATGGGCTGTCGCGCCTGCTGGGCCTGCTTGCCGCATCCCCTGCGCTCACCGAGGCGCCCTTCTGGCCCAGGCTCGCGGTCACGCTGGACGCCGGGGAATTCTCCGCCGGAGGCATGAAGGCCACCGGGCTCTCCTGCAGGCTTTCCGGCAAGGAGGGGCGGTACGAGCTCAACCCCTTCTCCTTCAGCCTGGCCGGGACCCGCGCCGTGGCCTCGCTCTCGTTCAGCCTGCTCCCCACCGCGCCCCTTTCGGTGCGCGGCGAGTTCAGCCTGAGCGCTTCCGGGGCGGACCTGGCCGGCATCGCCGCCTTCTACCCCCCGGCCTCCTGCTTCGGGGGCAGGGTCAATGCCAACCTCTCCCTGGACTGGACGTCCTCGCGCTCGCTCTCCACGCTCTCCGGCCGGGGCAGCCTCACCTCCTCCGACCTGCAGATCTCCCTGCCCGGCACGGGGGACGCCGGTCCTGAACACGGCACGCTGTTCAGCACCTTTTCCATCAAGGGCGGCATCCTCACCTGCAAAGACTTCACGCTGTCTGCAGGCAGCGACGAACTGGACGCCACGGGCACGGTCAGCCTCCTGGACAGGCGCATCGACGCCTCGGGCGAGGTCCGCCGCGGATCCCGCTCCATGCCCTTCACGCTCCAGGGCAGCGCCCTCGCCCCTTCCTTCAGCCTTCTGCCGGAAAAGGGAGGGCGGCTCGAATTCCGCTTCCCGCAGGCCGGCGCCAAGGAGTAAGCCCATGCCCCGCCCCCGCAAGCCCTCCGCCCGGCAGACCGGCGCCATGCAGGACGCAGCCCTCATCGCCTTCTTCTCCCGCCTGTGGCGGTGCGGGATCTCGTTCAACATCCTGGCAGGCATCTTCATGCTCGCCGTCCCGGCGCTGGCGCATGCCGTCTTCTCGCGCCTGCTGCCCCATGCCGGGCCGGATGGCACGGCGGTATCCGTCTTCTTCACCGTCTGGATAGGAGCCGTCCTGCTCTACGCGGCCGCCGTGAGCATCGCCATG
>JAEEPQ010000066.1 GCA_016284885.1 Desulfovibrio sp. | reverse complement strand
TGCCGTTGAATATACGCACGACTCAACAGCCATTGAAGGAAATACGCTCACTTTGCAGGAGACGGCACTCGTCCTCGCCGGAGTGACAATCTCGCAAAAGCCACTTAAGGACCATCTTGAAGTCTTTGGCCATAAGGAAGCCTTCAGCTATGTCTGCGATCTGGTGACAAACAAGACGCCCTTATCCGAAGCCATCGTCAAAAAGCTACATACCCTTGTCCTTATGGCAAGGCCAAACGATGGTGGCGTCTGGCGTCGCGTTCCTGTTCGCATCCTGACTGCGTTTCATCTTCATCCTCATCCTGAAAGAATTCAGGCAAAGATGGACAGATTGCTTGCTGATCCTGACATTGCCGGCATGCATCCCCTACAGGCTGCAGCCTTGTTTCATCTCCGTTTTGAAGGAATACATCCATTTATTGACGGCAATGGAAGGACTGGACGGCTTATTCTCAACCTTTCACTCATGCAAAACGGCTATTTGCCTATCAGCATCAAATACATGCAGAGAAGCAAATACTATGATGCCTTTGAATCCTACTACCGCGAAGGCGATGACGGGGAAGCCATGACCAGGCTCGTGGTCGGCTATGAGCGGGTGGAGCTTGAAAAGCGCTTGGCTCTGCTAGGCCCTGCTCCATGTCAGGAAGATGGATGGCAAGGCCCTCGCATGTAGCGGCAGTCTGCGATGGAAGCGCCCTGCCCTGCCAGCCCCTCCGCACAACGAAGGCGGCCTGCCGGACGCGCTCAGCGGCGCATGCGGCAGGCCGGAAGGAAATAAGGCAGGCTTTGTCCCGCTACTGCAGGATTTCGAGCTGCTTGACGTCGATCTTCGTCCTTTCAAGGATCTCCTTGTCCACTTCGCCGGAGATGCGGACCAGGTTCTGGGGCGTCACGGTGCGGCCCGAGAAGTACTTGTCGTCGATGTCGACGATGATCTCGCCCGTCTTGTCGCGGAAGATGTAGTGCTCGTGGTCGCCGCCGGCGCGGCTGACGATGTGGCCGGTGAGCACGACCCAGGAGTCGTCTCTGGCCCTTTTGGCCTCGGCCACGGTCGATGCTGCGCCGCTTGCGCCGGGACCCTGGAAGCCCCCTTGGGCGGGAGCTGGAGCCCCGCCCTGGAAATCGGCGAAGGCGGGCGACGCGAGTAGCAGAACAAGGGCTAGGGCCGTCAGTATGCGCATGGTTTGCTCCTTTGTGCGCCGAGAGGCGCATCGCTGGCTGTGCGGGAAGGTCGCCGGGAGACGCCCCCCAGATACGGTCTAGAAGGTGTATTCAAAGGCCACCTGGACCTTCCAGGCGTCCTTCTTGGAATAGCTGAGGGGGTCGTCCTCCATCCAGCTGCGGTTCCAGGCAGACTTGTTGACGAGATTGACCACGTAGCCGAGATCGAGGTGCACGGCGAAGTTCTCGTACATCCTGTAGGTGCTGTCGAGGTTGAATTCAAGCAGATAGTCGTAGGTCGTCAGGTAGGGCTTCTCGCTGGTGTTCTCGTTCCAGGCTGTCCTGCCTTCCATGTAGTTGATCATGCTGGGACTGTTGGTGCCGCCCTGGAGGACCGCCCTGAAGGTGTGGGTGAGGTCCTCCAGGAAGCTCACGTCGCGCAGCTGCAGGCCCACGCCCCAGGTGCCGGAGTAGTCGCCGCGCCATTCGCACATGCCCGGTTTGACGCCCCAGTCGAGGCCGCCGTAGCCGGTGAAGCTCGTGAAGCTGCCCTTGCCGGCTATGCTCGGCATGCGCTCGGAGCCGTTCTTGAGATTGCCGTCGTCGCCCGAGGCGTACCAGGCGAAGATGCCGGGAACGCCCCAGTCGAGCCTGTATTCGACGAGGGCCTTGGCCAGCCAGCCCTGGCGCTTGGAGCTCGCCCGCACCTGCTGGGGCGAGTGGTCGCCGCGCTTGGCGATGGTGTAGTTGCCGATGTTCTCCACATAGCCGTAGTTGAAGTCGAACTCGATGCGGAGCGGATCCCAGAGATCGATGACGACGGGCAGGCCCGCCCAGAACATGGAGAAGTAGGGCTTGCTGCTGGGGCCGAGCTTGGCGTCGTGCACGTCGGTCATCTCCTCGTAGTAGGAGGTGAGCGAGTCGGGCAGGCTGCCGTCTGCGGTTCGCCACTGGGCCTGCATGTAGTCCTTGCCGGCGTTGGCGCGCAGGAAGTGGTCCTCGACCTCCCCGTTCCTGCCCATGCCGTTCAGGGCGTACTTGCCCATGATGCCGTACATGACCCAGGGCGTCAGCCTGAAGCCGTCGAAGGTCAGGGGCAGGGACAGGGCGAAGAGATCCATGTTGTCAAGGAAGTTGGCCTCGTGTCGGGTCTGCGCGGCATCCCCTGTGCGGAACCAGCCCTGGAAGTTGTCGTTGACCGGGCGCATCCAGGCAAAGGTGAGGCCCGCGTAGTCGTTGATGCGCCAGTTGGCCGCTACGGCCGCGACGTCCGTGTCGAAGACGGCGGAGCCGCCGGCTGCGTTGGGCAGGACGAGGGGCTGGAGGCCCATGCGGACCTGGACGTCGGCGCCGGGCGCCATCCAGTCTATCCAGGCGCCCTTGACCTTGATGACCTTGCCGTCCGCGCCGAGGGCGCCCCCGACAGGGGATCCTTCTCTGTCGCTGGCGCGGCCCCAGGCCTGGTCGCCGATTTCAAAGAAGAGCGTGCCCGAGAGGGACTCAGAGGCCACGGCGTCCATCTGCATGCGGAAGCGTTGGCTTGCGCCGAACTTGTCCTCGTCGTTCAGTTCATCGTGGGTATGGTTCTTCTTGACGAGGCTGGCGTCGCCGAGGGCAAAGCCAACGAGCCACTGGCCCTTGGCCTGGAACTCGACGGCCTGGGCAGCCGTCTGGCCGGCCAGCGCCATGCCAGCTGCAAGGAAAGCCGACAGGCAGGCCTTGCCTGCGCTTCGGGAGCAAAGAGAACGCTTTTTCATGACGAGAAAGCTCCTTCATGGCAAAATTGTACGGTCTTTCTATATTAGTTCTAGAGCTGTGATTTTGCAATTTTTTTTCTGCATGTGCCGGCAGGCATTTGCCAGGGCTGCCGAAATAGGACAAGCTTGGCGATGCGCCTGCGGGGAATGTCCACTCAGCCTGCAGGCCGAGGAGGAAGCCATGCCAGCCAAGGCCGTCTGGATCGTTGTCGGCGACGTGCACGAAAATCTTACCCGCCTGCCGGATATTCCCGAACTGGCCGAGGCCAGCGGCGTCGTTGTCAACGGCGACTTCACGAACTACGGCGGACCCGGCAAGCTGGCTGGGATATACGGCGCCCTGGCTGAGCGCTGCCCCCGCGTCCTCGGACATGTGGGGAACCTCGACAGGCCCGAGTGCCAGGACTGGCTCGAGACCAGGGGCGTCAATATCCACGCCAGAGCCGTCGAGCTGGCCCCGGGCGTCTGCGCCATGGGTCTCGGCGGCTCCACGCCGACGCCGGCCCGCACGCCCACGGAGTATCCCGAAGAAGCCTACGAGGGCTGGCTCAAGGACCTTGCCAGGCAGGCGGAGGGCTTCAGGCACGCCGTTCTTGTCTCCCACAATCCCCCGAAGGACTGCTCCTGCGACCGCATTGCGAGCGGCCTGCACGTGGGAAGCCAGGCCGTGCGCGGCTTTATCGAGGCGCATGCCCCGGAGATCTGCATCTGCGGCCACATCCACGAAGCCAGAGGCGAGGACAGGATCGGAAGCACCCGGATCATCAACCCCGGCGCTTTCAAGGACGGCGGCTACGTGGTGCTCTCCCTGGCTTCGGACGGCTCGCTCGAGGCAGAGCTGAAGTTCGCGGCCGGATAGCGGAAGACCTTCCCTGCATCCCTGCCGTCCTGTCCCGCCTTCTCCGTTTCGTCCTCCGCATCTTCCTTCAGGCAGGGCTTGCGCCAGTCCATTCGCGCAGATCCCGTGCTGCGCAACGCCCTGTCCGTTGTAGCACGGCGCAATCCCTGTTGAGCAGCGCCAATCAATGTCCTCCGTCGCTCCCCAGACATGTCGGCCTCAGGCCGGAGGCTGCCTCCAGGCAAGCGCTGAAGCGACATGCCGAACCGAGGAAGAAGATCCACCTCGGAATTTTGCGAACGAGCTTGGGCTGTCTGGCAACATATTGAATTTAAGTTCTATATTTTGAAAGGGCCGTGGTTCTGCCAGGACGCGCGTGTTGACAATACTGCTCATCAGATCGAGAGTAATACCGCATTTTCCATACCTTCAAGGGGTTGAGCAGTGCACAACGCAAGGGCCATCGCCCAGACTACACAAACCTCCGGCTCCACTTGACGAGTTGTCTTCGTGGGGAGGTTCCCTTGCGCATGCAATGCTCGGCTTTCCTGAAGGAAGCTTCCGGCATGACGCTTGTCCTGGGCGTGTAAGACAACGTCCCTGGCAGGCTGGAGGCAGACATGGAGAAAGCAGGGCCCGAAGGCCGGACTTGTCCCTTTCCCGGCTCAAGCTCTCCCCATAGAGGACGGTAAACTCCGAAGGTTCGGATGCCCCAAGACCGCCCCCTCGGCAGAAATGGTCTGCCCAGGGGACTGCCAGCTTCCCTGCTGGCGTTCAACCGTTTCTCAACAAGAGGAGACAGTTTCCATGCGCAAGCTTCTGCTTTCTGCCGTTGTCCTGGGCCTCGCCCTCGGATTCGGCACCGGCGCGTCTGCGGATCCGGTCAAGAAGTCCGGCACCGTCACCTACGACATCGACCTTAAGGTCGCCGACGGCGCCAAGACCGCCAACGTCTATCTGCCCTATCCCATGTCCGACAAAAACCAGGACATCACCGACGTCAAGGTGAGCGGCAACTTTTCGAGCCAGGGCGTCTACCACGACGTGAAGACAGGCTCCTACTACCTCATGGCCTCTTGGGACCAGATCAAGGAGAAGCCCAAGATGACCTTCTCCTTCCACGTGGATTCCCACTACCAGAAGGGCAAGGCGCTGAAGGACGTTCAGGCAAAGGCTCCTGTGGACGTGGCTCCCTACCTCGCCTCCAACGACTACATTCCTGCCGACAGCAAGCACTGCAAGGACATCGTCAAGACCGCCTGCAAGGGCAAGAAGACCACGCTTGAGAAGGCCCGCGCCCTGTATGACTGGACCATCGCCAACACCTACCGCGATCCCAATGTAAAGGGTTGCGGCCTCGGCGACGCCATCCGCACCCTGACCGAATCCCAGGGCGGCGGCAAGTGCGCCGACATCAGCTCTGTCTTCATCACGCTCTGCCGTTCCGCCGGCATCCCCTGCCGCGACGTCTTCGGCCTGCGCACCAAGGGTGCGGACGGCGCCATCACCGGCGACTTCCACTGCTGGGCCGAGTTCTATCTGCCCGGCACCGGCTGGGTCCAGGCCGATCCCGCCGACGTGCGCAAGGCCATGCTCGTTGAGAAGCTGGAGCTCAAGGACGCAGCCACCAAGAAGCACACTGAGTTCTTCTGGAACGGCGACGATCTGTTCCACATCGCCCTCAACAGGGGCGAGCATGCCGCCAAGCTCATGGGCATGCAGGGCGAAGCCATCGGCTACTTCATGTATCCGTACGCTGAAGTCGACGGCAAGGGCCTCGACTACTTCGCTCCGAAGGACTTCTCCTTCGCCGTGAACTTCAAGGCCGACTAGAGCGGCTCTTTCAGCCACTTCCAAGGGAGGGCGGGGTTAGGAGAACCCGCCCTCCCCTGTGAACGTTCAAGGGGAAAACGAATGAAGAAAACAGTGGTGCGAGTCGCAGGGCTCACCCGTCGCGGCTTTCTGGGGGGAAGCGCGGCTGCGGCCGTCGGCCTGGCCTGTCCGGCGCATGCCACCGGCGCAGAAGAGTCCGTTTCCAGACCTGCCATGATCATCGATCTCAACAAGTGCATCGGCTGCCAGTCCTGCACCATAGCCTGCAGGGCCGTGCACAGCCGCCAGTCGAACTTTCTCGGCCGCGTGGATGTTGCCGAGGACGCCAGGGAGGTCAGAAGCGTCTTCACGCCGAAAAACTGCAATCAGTGCAAAGATCCCGCCTGCCTCCATGCCTGCCGACACAAGGCCATCGCGAAAGGGATCGACGGCGTCGTGCGCATCGACCGCGCCCGTTGCAAGGGATGCGGGGAGTGCGTCAAGGCCTGTCCCTTCGGCGAGATCTTTCTCGAGAAGACGGAAGGCAAAGCCGTCAAGTGCGAATTCTGCCGGGGAGATCGGGGCGTTCCCGCCTGCGTGGAGGCCTGCGCCTCCCATGCCCGCCTTTTTGGCGACACGCTTCATCCGGAGGGGGCGTTTGCCGAGGCGCTCAAGAATGCCCGTCTGAAAGCCCTCGACGCGGACTTCAAGGACAAGCTGTCCGGCACATGCTACATTGAACTTGCAAGGAGCTAGGCATGACGAAGAAGACAGACAGAGAAGGACGCAGAGACTTCCTTCAGACCTCCTTCCTTGCAGGCGCCGCGGCCGTGCTTGCAGGCGCCGTTCCCTGCCAAGCCAGGCGCGGAGGGGGAAAAGAGCCGGACAGGACGCAGGTCCATGCCGCCGGGCAGGGCGTTGAGGACGAAAAGCGCACTGTTTTCACCACATGTCTTGGCTGCAACGCCCGTTGTGGCCTTGAAGTGCATGTCTGCAACGAGCGGATAGACCACGTTTCCGGCAATCCCTACCATCCCTACAACATGGCAGGCGAGCCGCTCGACTATGCGACGCCGCTGGCGGAGGCGCTTGCCGTGCCGGCGCCGGCCTGCGCGAAGGCCCAGGAGGCCATGAACTACGCCTACAGCCCCTACCGCATCACCCAGCCACTGAAGCGCGCCGGCAGGCGGGGCGAAGGGAAGTTCGAGCCCATCTCCTGGGAAAGGCTTGTCCAGGAGGTTGCCGACGGCGGACGCCTGTTTGCGTCCGCCGGCGACAACGACGTCTACCCGGGCCTGAAGGACGTGCTCAAGGACGATCCCATCGATCCCAAAGACCCCGGACTCGGGAGCATGCGCAACGGCTTCGTTTTCATCGGCGGCCGCGACCAGGGCGGCTACAAGGACTTTTCCGACCGCTTCGTGAAGCAGGCCGTGGGCTCCACCAACCGCATCGGCCATACGGACATCTGCGGGCTCGGCTTCCGCATGGGCAACTATGCCCTCACCGAGGGAAAGGACGTGGAGCTCAAGGCAGACCCCATGGCCTGCGAATACATGCTCGTCTTTGGGGCCAACGTCTACGAGGCTCTGCAGCCCGGCATCAACTTCTACGGCGCCCTCATGGCCAGACGCCACGCCGAGGGGAGCCTCAAGTTCGTGGTGGTCGATCCAAGAGGCACCAACGCCTCAGCCCATGCCGACGCCTGGCTTGCCGTCAAGCCTGGCCAGGACAACGCGCTCGCCATGGGCCTCATCCGCGTGCTGCTGGAGGAGAATCTCTTCGACTCCGCCTTCCTTTCCTGCTTCAACGAGGCGCTCGCCGCGCAGAAAGGCTTCACCGGATACACAAACGCCTGCCACCTTGTCGTGACCCAAAAGGGACATGCAAAGGAGGGCAGGTTCCTCCTCATGGAGGATGTCGATCCCGCCCTCAAGGGCAAGGATGAGGGAAAGGCCTGGACTGTCGCCGGCCCCGGAGGCAAGGCGCAGGACTTTGCCAAGGCTTCCTCTGCCGATCTGGACTTCGACGGCGCGGTCGCGCTTGCAGACGGTTCCACGCTTGCCTGCGCCACGAGCTTTGCCCTCATGAAGAAGGAAGTCCTGGCCAACGCGCTTGAAACCTACTCGCAGCTCTCCGGCATCGGCGTCGGAGACATTCAGAAGACGGCCCGCGACTTTGCTGCCCATGGACGCAAGGCCGGCGTGTGCCAGTACCACGGCGCCGGCAACTACGTTGGCGGCACCTATGCCGCCTACGCCGTCGCCATGCTCTCCGTGCTGGTGGGCTCCATCAACCAGCAGGGCGGCTACATGTGCTCCTCCGGCAAGGCCGCTGACTGGAAGAAGGGGCTCTTTGATCTTGCCTCCTTCAGCGGCGCCAGAAAGCCCGAGGGCGTCAAGATCTCCCGCGAGGGGGCCGTCTACGAAAAGTCGGCCGAGTACAGGGAGAAGAAGGCCGCCGGCGGCACCGGCTACCCGGCCAGGCGCCCCTGGTACTCCTTCACCAGAGGCGGCCTGTGCACGGAGGCCATGAACGGCATTGACCAGGGCTATCCTTATGGATGCAAGGTCCTTTTCACCTTCTTCTTCAATCCCGTCTACTCCATTCCCGGAGGCCAGCGCTACGTCGAGACCTTGAAGGACAAGGCCAAGGTGCCCCTGCATGTCTCCATCGACGTGACTGTGAACGAATCCAACATCTACGCCGACTACATCGTGCCGAACCTGACCTATCTTGAAGGCCAGTATTCCTTCATGTCTCCGCATGCGCCGGCCCTCAAGTTCACCACGGTGCGCTTCCCGGCCATCGAGCCCCTGACGGGCCAAACCGCCGACGGCAGGCATTTTTCCATGGAGACGTTCCTTGTGGACCTAGCCGAGTACCTGAAGCTTCCCGGCTTCGGCAAGGACGCCATCAAGGACGCCGGCGGAGGCCTGCATGCCCTGCACAAGGCTGAGGACTACTATGTGAGGGGCCTTGCCAACCTGGCGAGCAATGCGAAGCTGCCCAAGGCCGGGGACGAGGAATGCGCCTTCGTGCGCCAGAACTATCCCCTCTTCAAGTTCAGAGGCCTCATGGATCAGGGCGTCTGGCGTCAGGTCTGCACCATGGCCGTGCGGGGCGGCATCTTCAAGGACCGCTATGAAGACCTCTTCAAAAACGGCGCCCAGAAGAAGGCCATAGCGCGCATCGCGCTGTACAATGAAAAGCTCGCCTCGTCCATTGACTCCATCACTGGCAAAAGGCAGTGGGGAACGCTTCGTCTGGCCAAGGCTACCGAGGCTGGAGGCGGAGTCATTGCGGAAAAGGACGCCCAGTGGCCCTTTGCCGCCGTCACCTACAAGATGAATGTGCATGGCCAGTCGAGAACGTCCAGCCACAAGTGGTCCATGGAGCTTTTCCCCGAAAACTTTGCGTACATCAACGTCAAGGACTGTGAAAAGCTGGGGGTGAAGGAAGGCGAAACTGTCCGCATCGCCTCCAGGCACTGCCCTGAAGGCATTCTGATCAAGGCCCGTCCAACGGCGCTGGTTGCCGAGGGCGTCGTTGCCGTGTCGTTCCACTACGGGCACACCCAGTGCGGCGCCTCAAAGCTCTTCATCAAAGACGCACGGAAGGTGCTTCTGGGCGGCCCCGTTGCCGGGGACGCGGCGGCCCTCAAGCCTGATGCCAGGCTTGGCAAGGGCGCCAGCTTCAACAAGCTGGGACGCCTGGATGAAAGCCAGGGCCATCTCCCCCTGACAGACCCGCTCGGCGGCATTCCCGACTTCTCCAGCACGCGCGTCAACGTTGCCAAAGCATAGCTGAACTTCCTGCAGCGCCGGAGTCTTTGGTCGCATGGCCGGGGCTCCGGCGCCTTCACCTTCAATTCATCTTCAAAGGGGCCTCCTTCAGCCGTCCGAAAACGGCGGGAGGCGCATTCAAAGGAGCCAGTGATGGCCAAACAGCATGCCAGCGTTTTTCTTCTTGCCTGCGCCCTGTGCCTAGCGGTCCTGCTGGGCGTTCTGACGCCTCTGGACAGCCGGGCGGCAAAGCAGGCCCAGAGCGCCCAGGACGTGGACGGCAAGGCCGTGGCAGAGGTTCCAGCCAAGGGGATGCCCACGCTTCTTGATCTTGGCGGCGACTGCCTGCCCTGCGAACTGCAGGACCGCATCGTCAAGCGCGTGCTGCCCGACTACAAGGGCAGGGTCGCTTTCATATGGATCGAGGTGGAGAAGAATCTTGAGAACAGAAAGCGTTGGAAGGCCGACATCGTGCCCACGCTCGTGTTCTTCGACAAAAGCGGCAGGGAGGTGGAGCGCGCGTCCGGCTACATGAAAGAGAGCAGAATGCGCGCCCTGCTGGACAAGCTCGCCAGTGAATAGCCCATGCTTGAAGGACTGCTCATCGCCATCAATGATCTTATCCTGGAGGGCTTCTGGCTGTCGCTCGCAGGCTGCTATGCCTGGGGCGTCGCCAGCACGCTCCTTTCGCCATGCCATCTGGCCAGCATCCCCCTCCTTGTGGGCTACACGGCCGGGCAGCCGCTGGGAAGCAGGCCGCACCGCGAGGCTCTAAGCTATGCGCTGCTTTTTTCTGCAGGCCTTTTTCTCGCCGTCTTTGTCATTGGCGTCTCCTGCGCTCTGCTGGGCCGCATGCTGGGCGACATTCCAAAGTGGATATACCTTGCCACAGGCCTGGTGCTTGTGCTGGCAGGCCTTCGCAACGTTCTCCAGGCCAGGGGATGCGAGATTGACTGGGGCCGGCTGTTCCAGCGGAAACTGACAGGACGTCTGGGTGCCCTTGCGCTGGGAGCCCTCTACGGCATGCTGGCAGGCGTGTGCACGTTCGGCTTTCTCGCCCCCATGCTGGCTGTCATCTTCGTGAACGGCGAACTTGCCAGGGGCGTTCTCATGACGCTGGTTTTCGGTGCAGGCCACTGCACGCCTATCGTCCTTGCCGGTGTCGGCGTCAGCATTGCCGAAACGAAGGGATACCAGAAGTTCGGCTGGGCCGTGCGCCGCTGGGCCAGCCTGCTCATCGTCCTCTTCGGCTTCTATTTCATTTTTTTGGGCCTGTAGGGATGCGGCGGATTGTGGAGAAAGCCCCGGGTTCTGCTTCAAGTACAGACTATGCCTGAACTTCGAGAAGCCATGAATGCCGGAGAGCTGGTGGCTTACATCGAAGCCCCCGCCTGCGCCGGAAGGGGGATTGCGCTTAGACACAAGGGATGGCACGACGTGCTGCTGTGCGTCAGGTGCGGCGAGCTTTGCGCCACCGTGCACGGCTGCCAACGGGTTCATATTTCAGCCCCCGGCTCACGTTCCGTGTGACCGGGGGCATCTCCTCTCTGGCTTCAGAGGATAGAAGCAGGACCACAGCAGCTGCCGTGAGCAGAACGAAGACCATTCGCAGCTTGGCGAGCCCTCCTTGACCGAGCTTTGCACCGTGCCGGCGCATTCTTGGCGCAAGAGGGCAGCCGTGCCGGGGAAGCAGCATCAGACGCTGTCCTTCGTGCGCAGGAGACGAGCGAAAAGCTGGGAAGCTTGCAGGCTGAGCGCGATGCAAGAGCGCTTCCTGTGTTTGGAAATTCGGGCAGTTATGAAGCAGGGAGCGCCACGGCATCGAAGCCCCGCCGTGCCGGACGAGAGACTGCGCTGAGCCCTGCCCTGCATCGCGGCGAAAGGGGGGGCGCTCCGCCTTCCTCAGGCGCCCCTACCCGCCGAAGCGCATGGCCCTGATGTAGCGCTCGCGGAAGCCGGGATCACGTTCAGGCTGGAGGATGCGGACGCCTTTCATGCGCATCGCCAGCCCTTGGCGCAGGGCTGGCCTGCAGGCAAGCAGGGCCGCGCCTGCCAGCGAGGCATTGCCGCAGGCGCGGACAAGGCCGGCTGCGCCGCGGGGCACGAAGCCGAGATCCTCAAGGTCCTGGACATCGGCGTGCTGGCCCAGAGCGCCTGCCAGATGGATGCCGGCAAGGCTGGCTGCGCTGAGTCCTGCGTCCTCCAGCAGCATGTCCAGGGCAAGGGCAAAGGCGGCCTTCACCTTGAGCAGCTCCTCGACGTCGCGCAGGGAGAGCCAAAGGCCTCCGGGGAGCTGCATCCTGGGGGTGCCCGGCCCCTCGGTGACGTGGGGAAGCAGGCGGGCCGCCAGGGGGGAGAGTCCTTCCCTGCGCCGGGCAAACTGCCCTTCCGGAGTAAGGAAGCCCACGCGCAGGAGCAGGGCCAGCAGGGAGAGGTAGCCTGTGGCGCTGATGCCGGCAAGGGCTTCGGCACTTCCCGCGGCAAGGGCTTTTCCGCTCGCCGTGCTGCAGGCGAGGCCGAAGGGCGTGAGGGTGAAGCGGGCCGCCGCGTCGGGGCCGGCCAGCCGGCCGCATTCCGGCCCCACGCCCTCCAGGGCGGGTCCAAGAGGAACGCTCGCCATGGCAATGGCACCGCTTTCGCGGACCAGCGCAAACTCGCCGTTGGTGCCGAGGTCTGCCAGCACGAAGGGCGTGGACACGCCCTGCGCCTCCAGTGCCAGCAGGCCGCAGGCCACGTCCCCGCCGAGGAAGGGACCTGCCAGCGGCGGAATCCACACCGGGGGCAGCCCCTCGACGGCAAAGCGTGCCGAGCCCCGGTGGGAGAGGCGGTAGGGTGCGCGCGAAAGCCCTTCGAGGTCGCGCTCGAGGAAGATGTCCGTCATGGC
>JAEEPQ010000065.1 GCA_016284885.1 Desulfovibrio sp. | reverse complement strand
CGGCAAGGCGGTAGGGGCCTGCGGGACGCACGCGCCGCACTTCGGCGAGCAGGCGCCTGGCCGTGTCCTCGACGGTGGCCATGGGAGCCTCGTCGCCGGCCATGCCCGGATAGGCGAGGGCGAACACGGGCCGAACGCCTTCCAGGCGGGCCGCCAGCTCGTGGAAGGTCACGGGCGAGCCTTCGGCGCCGGGTATGCAGAAAAGCGGAGTGCCTTCGCGGGTGCCGTTGAGGGCAAGAACCAGGCCGTCGGCTCTGGGGGCCGGCTGGGCCATGCTTCGGGCCATGGCCGAAAGCACGGGCATGGTGTAGACGCTGAGCACGGAGAGCTCGACGCCGCAGGCCTGGTGGATTTTGCCGACGAGCCGCGTTGCCAGCAGGGAGTCGCCGCCTAGTTCGAAGAAGTTGTCGCCGCGGCCCACGCGGTCCTTGCCGAGCAGCTCGCGCCAGATGGCGGCAAGCCGCCGCTCGGCATCCGTCTGAGGCGCTTCGAAGCCGGCGTCTTCTCCTGAGGCCGCAATGGCCGGCAGGGCCTTGCGGTCGATCTTGCCTGAGCGGTTCACGGGAAGCCTGTCGACGGCCATCCAGCGGCTTGGCACCATGTACGGGGCGAGCACCTTGGCCATGGCGGCCTCAAGCGCCTGGGCGTCGGCCTTGAATGTGCCGTCGCCCTGCTTCGCGAAGAAGCGCGAGTCTTCCCCGCGGGGCACGAGCCAGGCCGCCAGGCCTGCGCCTGCGCCGTCGCCGAAGGGCATGACGACCGCTTCGGCCACGCCCTCGAGCTGGCGGGCCGCGTGCTCGACTTCGCCGAGCTCGACGCGGAAGCCGTTCACCTTCACCTGATTGTCCTCGCGGCCCTGGATGACGATCCAGCCCTCAGGCGAGAAGTGCCCGAGATCGCCTGTGCGGTACAGGCGCTCGCCGGTCCTGGGATGGACGATGAAGGCGCGGTCCGTCTTTTCCCTGTCCTGGAAGTAGCCGCGGGCAAGGCCCGCTCCTCCGATGTAGAGGGCGCCGCGCACGTGGCAGGGGCAGTCCTCGAGCCGCTCGTTCAGGACGTGGAAGGTCTGGTTGCGCATGGGGTAGCCGTAGGGGATGCTCTTCCACCGGGGATCGACCTTGCCGACGGGGTACATGATGGACCAGATGGAGGCTTCGGTGGCGCCGCCGAGGCTCCAGACGCGGGCGCCGAAAAGGCGCTGGATGCGTTCCGGCAGGTCGAGCGGGAGCCAGTCGCCGGAAAGGAGCACGGCCTTGAGCCGGCAGGCGGAGTTCGGCGCGAACTCCTCGGTCCAGTCGCAGAGCATGCGCATCATGGCGGGCACGGTGTTCCACAGCGTGACGCCGTGGCGCTCGGCAAGCTCCAGCCAGTGGGCGGGCTCCTTGATCCGCTCCTGCGAGGGCAGCACGAGGCATCCGCCTGCGGCCAGCAGGCCGAAAATGTCCCAGACCGACAGGTCGAAGCCCAGGTTCGAGAGCGCCAGCACCCTGTCGCGGGGGCCGGCCTGGATGCGTTCGTTGACGTCGAGCAGGGTGTTCACGCAGGCCCTGTGCTCGATCATGACGCCCTTGGGAGTGCCTGTGGATCCGGATGTGTATATGACGTAGGCCAGGTTTTCCGGCTTCTGGAGGTCGGGCTCCCTGGCAAGCTCCGAGCCCGGACCAGGCGCCAGCCTGTCTGCCAGCACGATCGCGATGCCGTCCGGCCAGTTGGGGGCCGTCTGGCTTGTCGTCACCGCAAAGCGGGCCCCTGCGCTTGCAAGAATGGCCCTGACGCGCTCCTCGGGCATGGAGGGATCGATGGGCAGATAGGCCGCGCCGGCCCACTGGATGCCGATGACGGCAGCCAGCTGATCCAGGCATTTGGGCATGATCACGGCAACGAGCTCCTCGCAGGCGACCCTGCCCCGAAGCTCCCTGCACACGGCGGCGGCTCTGTCGCGCAGCTCTGCGTAGCTCAGCTGGCCCTCCGGCGAGACGGCGGCCAGCGCCTCGGGATGCGTCTCGCACCGGTCGAGGAAGAGCCTGTGCATCAGCATGCCGGCGCCGTCCGGCCCCTTTGTCGCGTTGTAGGCCTTGCGCTGCCCGGCTTCGGCCGCAGGCAGGCTTGCAACCAGCTCCGCCTCCCAGACGGCATCGTCCTGGGCAAGGCGTCCGAGCAGGTCCATGAAGGCCCCGTACATGCTCTCCAGAAAGCCGGGGCGGAAGAACTCGGAGCGCACGTCCCAGTGGACGCGCAGCTCGCCGTGATCCTCGTAGACCTGGTGGTCGATGAGCAGCTGCGGCGTCTGGCTCGAGTTGAAGCGCTTGGTGACGGGGTGCCCGCCGAGCTCGAGGGTGGAGAGCGAGGTGCCGTACTTGCTGCCCATGAGGAAGGTGCTCGTGAAGACCACGGGCATGTAGACGTTCTCCTTCTCGGAGCGCGTGCGGTTGAGTTCCCTGAGCACGTCCATGCCGCTGAACTGGTGGTTGTCCAGATCGGACCACAGGCGGTCGCGCAGGGCCAGCGCCCTGTCTAGGAAGGTCCGGCCGTCGTCGGCCCGGCACTCCAGCAGGAGCGTGTCCGTGAAGTCGCCGACGATGGCGTCGATTTCCTCGTGCAGGGGCAGGCGGTTGAAGAGCGTGAGGTTGAGGCAGAAGTCGTCCTCGGCGTTCCAGCGGCGCACGACCTCGGCAAAGGCCGCGATGAGCAGGCTCGTCGGCGAGAGGCCGTGCCTGGAGCACTTTTCCTGAAGCGCGTTCCAGAGCGGGGGCTCGAGCACCTGCTCGAGGGGCTTGACCTCGGGCAGGGGCACGACCTCGGCGTCCGGGAGAACGGGCAGCACTGGTCCGCCCGGCAGATCCGGAATGCGCTTCATCCAGTAGTCTTTGGCGGCCTTGTACGAGGGCATGCTCCGGCGGTTCTCCAGCGAGAGGACGTAGTCCCTGAAGAGAAGGCTCAGGGGCTTCAGCTCAAGGCCTGGATCGTTGTAGAAGGCCTGCACCTCGCCCATCATGATCTGCATGCTCTTGACGTCGCCGGTCAGGCCCTCGAGGCTGAGGTGGATGATCCAGCGTTCTCCGGAGAGCTTTGTCAGCTCGATGTCGAAGAGCGGCCATTCGTCCAGCGGCTTGACCTTCTGCTGGAGCCGTTCGCGAATGCCCTGGATGGCTTTTCCGCTTTCGGCTTCGTCCATGGCCGAGAAGTCGTTCACGGGGACCCTGTAGGGCGGAACGTGCTCGAGCACCTGCTGGGTGCCGTTCGGCAGGATGATCATCCTGAGCATGTCGTGCCTGGCGATTTCCTTTCTCCAGGCGGCCTCGTAGCGGGCCGGATCGAGGCCGTCCACGCTGAATTCGAAGTAGCCGTGGCTCGAGACGTTGCTCATGGCGAGGGCGTTGTTGGACCTGCCGATGACATAGGCGAGCTGGATGTCGGTCAGCGGGAAGGGCTTGTGCCTGTCTTCCGGGCGGGGCTCGATGACGGGATGCTCCTCCTCCGTCTGCTCGGCCTGAAAGTCTTCCTTCTCGAGAAACATGTCGAGGAGGGCCTGCTGCTCGTCAGTCAGGCCGTCCAGGACGATTCCGGAATCATTCCCCATGGTGTCTCCCCATCGTTTCAGATGCCTTGTTCACTGCGCTATCCGTCCTGGCGCTTTTTGCGCGCCTCCATCATCTGCCGGACTTCCTCGGGGGACATGCCCTTCACCTTGAGGTAGAGCTGCGCGATGCGCTCGGTGCGTCCCTTGGAGCGTTCCGGGTCGGAAAGCCAGACGGCAAGCTTGGCTATGGTGTTTTCGGTTATGACGGCCCTTACGGGCACCTTGATGCGGAATATCTCCTCGAGCTTGCCGACCATGGGCAGCGCATGCAGGGAGTCTCCGCCGAGTTCGAAGAAGTTGTCGTCCACGCCTATGGCCTCGAATCCAAGAAGTTCCTGCCACACGCCGGCGATTACCTTTTCGACGTCGCTTTCCGCGGCCCGGAAGGCCGTGGTAAGCTGCGGGCGGGCGAGGCGCTTGGAGCTGGCACTGTAGGTCTCGTAGTTCTTCAGCGCATCCTTGGTGCTTCTGAGGAAGACGTCGATGAGGGCCGCGTAGTCCGAAGTGGACACGACGACCTGGTCCACGGGCTGCGAGAGCACCCGCTCGATGCACTGCATGCCTTCCTCGGGCAGGATTCCGCGCACGGCAATGTCGCCGCCCAGCAGCTCCTCGAGCTTGGGCAGGAGCTTCACGCCGATGCCGACGCCCTGCCAGTAGCCCCAGTTGACGGCGAGTATGCGGTAGGGCGCCCTGCCGGCCAGAGCGTTGGCCATGGTGTCGAGGAAGAGGCAGGCCGCCGTGTAGTCCGTGTGGCCGAGGGCGCCGACATGGGACGAGATGGACGAGAAGAGCAGGACGAAGTCGGGCTTCGCCCTTGCCGCCCAGGCCTCGATGTTGAGCGCGCCGTAGACTTTGGGGCCGAGAACGGCGCGGGCGCGGTCCTGGGTCTGGGCCTGGATCATGCTGCTGGCGGCCACGGAGGCGGCGTGGAAGACGCCGTCGATGCGGCCGAAGCGCCGCTCGGCTTCGGCGAAGACGCGCTCCATGTCGGCGGCATTGCCGGCATCGGCCTGGAGGGCAAGCACCTCGGCGCCGGCGGCTTCAAGCTCGCGCACCCTGCGGATGCGGCGCGAGGCCGGGTCGTCTTCGGGATGGGTGGCCAGCCAGGCATCCCAGTCCTCCCGTCCGGGAAGCGCCGAGCGCCCGGTGAGGACGAGCCTGGCGCGGCGCGTGCGGGCGAGATGCTCGGAGAGCACGCCCGCAACGCCGCCAAAGCCGCCGGTGACGAGGTAGCAGCCCCCTTCGCGCAGGGGCACGTGGTCGCCTTTGGGAAGGCGCACGCCGGCGAAGCGCTGCTCGAAGCGGAAGCCTGCGCGGTAGGCCGCGGCCGGGCTCCAGCCGCCGTCCGGAGACTGGCCTGCGGGAATGGCCGCCGCGTCGCGTATGGCTTCGGCGCAGGCGCGGCGGGAAAGCGGCCCTTCGCCACACTCGACGTCGACGCTCAGGGTCTGGATGCCGCGGTATTCGCTCGGCATGACCCTGCAGGGGCCGAGCACCAGGGACTTCTCGGGAACCAGGGTCTCCTGGCCCGTGACGGACTGCACCTGGCTTGTGAGGACGGCTATGCCCATGTCCTGGTCCATGCCGGCAGCCGTCAGGCCCCGAGCGAGGCAGACGAGGCTGGCGTAGCCGAGGTTCGTGAAGCGCTGGAGCGCCTCCGGCGTGCGGGATGCCTGGCTTTCCGGCGCCAGCGTCCAGGCGTGGACGATGCGCTCGGGCGCAAGGGAGCGGGCCGCAAGATCCTTCAGCAGCGCGGCGTAGTCGGCTTCGGACACGGGATTGATGCGGTAGCTGCCGTCGTCCTGCCGGCTGAAGGCCTCGCCTTCGCGGACGGTGCAGGCCTTGACGCCCGCCTCGGCAAGCATGTCGGCCAAAGGCTGGGCAATGCCCCCGCAGTCGACGAAGACGAGCCAGCTGCCGGGCAGCGGCCGGGCTTCGGGGAGGCCTTCGTGCAGGCGCCCCGTACGGGTCCACTGGGGCATGAAGAACCAGTCCTCCAGGCTTGCCTGCTTGTTCATGAGGCTCTTGAGCAGGGCCTTGCCGCCCGTGGCCTGGCCTGTCTTGCCCGCAGAGGCGGCCTCCGGGGCCTCGAAGTCCTGAAGGTCGAAGGGCGTGGGCGGAAGGCTGACGCGCCGGGCGCCGGGTATGGCGGGCCAGGCAAGGGGAATGCCGGCGCAGAAGGCGCCGGCCGCGGCCGCAAGGAATGCCTTCCAGTCGTCTTCCTGCACGGCCTGGTCGCGCATGCTCGGCACGACGGATCGGCCGGCGGCGGCCGGGTGGCGGCGCAGCATGGCCGTGAGGACGCGGCCTGGGCCGGCCTCCAGAACGGCGGTGTCCGGCCTTGCGAAGACGGCGCCCATGTTGTCGTAGAAGCGCACGGTCTGCCGTATGTGCCTCGTCCAGGCTTCGGGATCCTGCGCCTGGAGATCCGTAGCCCAGCCGCCAGTGACGTTGGAGAGCAGGGGGATGCGGGGGGCGTGCAGGGGCACGGTGGCCATGAACTGGCGGAATTCGTCCAGGATGGGATCCATGAAGCAGCTGTGTCCGGGGCGGCTGGCTTCGACGCGGCGGGAGTGGACGCGCTTTGCGCGCAGCGCCTCCTGCAGGGCTTCGATGTCGGCGTCTTCGCCGGCCACCGTGCATAGCCTTGGGGTGTTGACGACGGCAAGGGACAGGCTGCCAGAGAGCATGGGCGCAATGTCCTGCTCCGAGCCGAAGACGAGGAGCATGCCGCCCGGCTGGACGCGGTCCATGAGCTGGCCGCGCTTGACGACGACGCGAACGGCGTCTTCAAGCTCCATGACGCCGCAGGCAACGGCGGCGGCGTACTGGCCGAAGCTGTGGCCGCCGGCGCAGGCCGGCTCCACGCCGAAGGATCGCCAAAGCTGGAGCATGGCGTACTCCACGGCAAAGAGGGAGCAGAAGCCGCCAAGAGGCTCGGCCATCCTTGCCTCGGCTTGGGCCTCCGTGCCGGCTTCGGGATAGAGCACGTCCCGCACGTCCCAGCCTGTCAGGGGGAGAAAGAGGCCGGCGCAGCGGTCGACGGCATCCCTGAAGACGGCGCTTTCGCGGTAGAGATCCCGGCCCATGCCCACCTGCTGGGATCCGGCGCCGGGGAAGAGGAAGCAGGCTGCGGTTCCCTCGGCGGGCAGCCCCCCTTCGGGCTGGGAGATGAAGCGCTCCTGGCTGAAAATCTCTGCGGCCTCTCCGAGGCTGGACGCAACGGCGGCCTTGCGGAAGGGACCGGCTTCGCGGCCGGTCTGGAGGGTGCGGGCGACGTCGGCAAGGCATCCGTCCGGATGGCTGCCGGCAAAGGCAGCCAGGCGCTTTGCGGCCTCGCGGGAGGCTTCTTCGCTGCGCGCGGACAGGGGCAGGACGAAAGGCCCGGCCGCGGCCGCCGGCGTTGCCGGCGCTTCAGGCGCCTGCTCGACGACAAGATGGCAGTTGGTGCCGCCGAGGCCGAAGGAGCTGACGCCGGCCCTGCGGGGCTTTGCCGTCCAGGCGTGCAGGGGTGCGCCCGCGGTGAAGCGGGTCTGTTCCAGGCCGAGGGCGGGATTGGGCCTTTCGAAGTGGAGCAGCGGCGGGATTTCGGCGTGCTCGAGGCAGAGCATGGCCTTGACGAGGCCGGCCGCGCCGGCGGCCGCGTTGAGATGGCCGACGTTGGCCTTCACGGAGCCGAGCTCGCAGGGGCCGCCTTCCGGTCCGTAGGCCTCGGCCAGCGCCTTGACCTCGATGGGATCGCCCATGGGCGTGCCCGTGCCGTGGGCTTCGATGTAGGTGACGCTTTCGGGCGGCACGTCCGCCATGGCGAGCGCCTCCTCGATGACGGCGCGCTGGCCGCTGACCGAGGGCGCCGTGAAGCCGACCTTGTCGGAGCCGTCGTTGTTCACGGCGAAGCCCCGGATGACGCCGTAGACGTGGTCGCCGGCCTCAAGGGCGTCCTCCAGGCGCTTCAGGACCAGCATGGCGCAGCCGTTGCCGAAGTTCATGCCGCTGGCCCTGTGGTCGAAGGCGTGGCAGTAGCCGTCGGCGGAGAGGCCGCCCTCCTCGAGGGAGAGGTAGCCTGCCTCCTGGGGAAAGACGATGGTGCATCCGCCGGCAAGCGCCATGTCGCAGCCGTAGTCCATCAGGCTCTGGCAGGCCTGGGCAACGCCGACGAGGGAGCTGGAGCAGGCAGTCTGCACGGCCATGGCCGGCCCGTGCAGGTTCAGCTTGTAGGCGATGCGCGCAGCCGCGTAGTCCTTGTCGCAGCCGAGCAGGGCGTTCATGTAGCCTGCGGGATCCGCGGAGAAGGAGGCGGGCTGGCGCAGCCCTCCGCTGGGGGAGATGCTGGCGAAGACGCCGACGCTCGTGTCCCCGGGAATGGATTTCGGCGCGTAGCCGGCATCTTCAAGCGCCTCCCAGGCCGTCTGGAGCAGCCACCGCTGCTGGGGGTCGATGCTTCTGGCCTCAGCCGGCGTATAGCCGAAGCAGGCCGGGTCGAAGGCAAGGGCGCCGTCCAGAACGTAGCCGCGCTTCACGTAGCGGGGATTGTCCAGCAGGCTTTTGTCCGCCAGCCGTTCCAGATCTTCCCTGGCAAACTCCCTGGCGGCGTCGCGGCCCTCGCGCATCGCGCCCCAGAACTCCTCAATGGACTGGGCGCCGGGAAAGCGGCCCGCCATGCCGACGACGGCTATGCCGCCGAGACCGGTATTTTCCTCGTTCATCTGCATTCCTTTGTCTGCATGCATGTCAAGTGATGTTCGTTTTCGCCGTGTGGCCGCAGGGTCTCGGGCTTCCGCCCCTAGGCCCGGCGCGCCCTGAAGCCCTGCCTGCGCAGGCTTCCGCGCCTGGAGGCGGCGCTCTTGCCGGACGCCTCTTCCCGTCCGCCGGCACCGGAGACTATGGCCTTGGCCATGGACCGTACGGTGGGGTGCTCGAAGACCCAGACCATGGGGACTTCGCGTCCCGCAATGGCGAGGACCTTCTGGTAGAGGGCGACGGCGAGCACCGACGATCCGCCAGCCTCGAAGAAGTTCTCCGTGGCGCCCACGTCGTCCCTGCCGAGCAGCTCGCGCCAGGCCTGGGCCAGCGCCTCCTCCACCGCACCCGAAGCCTGGGCCTTCGGCGCGTCCCGGGAAGGGGCCTGCGCGTCGCCGGCGAGGCGGGCAACGGCCTTCCTGTCCACCTTGCCGTTGGAGGAAAGCGGAAGGGAGTCAAACCTGATTACGCTGGAAGGCACCATGTAGCCGGGAAGCAGCGTCCGGCAACGCGCCAGCACCTCTCCGGCGAGGGCGTCGCCGTCTTCCTGCCGGCCCGGCGCCACGACGGCCAGGCACAGACGCTTGTCCTGGGCCGTCTCGCCGGTCATGACGCACACCGCGTCCTCGACGCCGCCGGCGCCCAGGGCGGCGTGCTCGACTTCCCCGAGCTCGATGCGGAAGCCTCTCAGCTTTACCTGGAAGTCGGTGCGGCCGAGGAAGCCGAGCGTGCCGTCGGCAAAGCGCAGGCCCAGATCGCCTGTCCGGTAGAGGCGCCGGCCGTCGGGCATGGCGACGAAGGACTGGGCCGTGCGTTCGGGGTCGTGCCAGTAGCCAAGAGCCAGGCCGTCGCCTGCGATGCACAGCTCGCCGGGGCAGCCTACGGGCCGCTCAAGTCCCAGCGGGTCGAGCACGTGGAAGCGCTGGTTGGCCAGCGGCCTGCCGTAGGGTATGCTCTTCCATGCAGGATCAACTTTGTCCACGGGGTGGAAGATGGACCAGATGGAAGCCTCCGTGGCGCCGCCCAGGCTGTAGAGCCTGGCGAGCGATCCGGCCTGGGCGAGCTCGGCAGGAAGGGAGAGGGGGATCCAGTCGCCCGACAGCATGGCCACGCGGAGGGAGGCGGGGAAGCGCCTGCCGCAGGCCCTGAGCCAGCCGGCCAGCATCTGCATGAGGGCGGGCACCGAGTTCCAGACCGTGACGCCGTGCATCTCCAGCAGAGGCGCCCATCGCGAGGGATCGCGGTCTGTGCCGTGTTCGGGAAGGATGCAGGCCGCGCCTGCCAGGAAGGCACCCCAGAAGTCGTAGACCGACAGGTCGAAGCTGAAGTGCGAAATGCCGAAGATCCTGTCCTGCGAGCCCACGCCGAAGCGGCGGTTCACGTCCGCCAGGGTGTTCATGACGGCCTCGTGGCTGATGGCAACGCCTTTGGGCCTGCCCGTGGAGCCGGAGGTGTAGATGACGTAGGCGACCTGGTCCGGCGCGGGCCAGGCCAGCGGCGCCTCAGGCTCGGCGCCGTCGGGGAAGTTCCGTATTGCGGCGCTGCAGTCGACGACGCGCAGGCCCTGGGGCCAGGTTCTGCCGATGCAGGCCGCGTGCGTCAGCACGGTCGTCACTCCGGCTTCGCCAAAGACCGCCTCCATGCGCGCCAGAGGCACGTCCGCCTCCATGGGAAGCCACGCGCAGCCTGCCGAAACGACGGCGGCCGAGGCCGCGGCCTGCTCCCAGCCCTTTTCCATGACGATGGCCACAAGGCTGCCGGGGGCAAGTTCCTTCAGCTCAGCCCGAAGGATGCCGGCAAGGCGCCAGAGATCCGCGTAGCTCAAGGTCCGGTCGGGCGCGATCACTGCAGGGCTTGGCGCATGCAGGCGCACGCTGTCCTCGAGCGCGGAGAGCAGGGTGCCAGCGGGCTTGACCGCCTGCGTGGCGTTTGCCTGGGCCGCGCAGATTTCGGCATCCACGTGCTCGGGCCTGGCCTCGTCCCAGGCCGCGTCTTCCAGCAGCGAGCGGACAAGGCCTTCGTAGGAGGCAAACATGGCGTCCAGCATCTCGGGCTGGAAGAGGGCCTCCACGGCGTCCCAGGCCAGCACCAGGCGGCCGTTCTGCCGGGAGACCTGGTGATCGAGCCAGACCTGGGGCGTCTGGGTGATGGCGTAGTCCAGCCTGCCCAGCGAGGCCGCGCCCCTGCCTGCCTCGATGCCAAGGCCGCTCGTGAAGACCACGGGCATGCGGACCTGCCCCCGGCGCTGGCTGAGCTCGCGCATGACCTCGAGGCCGCCGAAGTGCGGGTGGGCGAGGTCGCTCCAGAGCTGGCGCTGCAGGGCCTGGGCCCGTTCGGCAAAGCTTGCGCCTGCGCCCATGTCGCAGGCCAGCAGGGTCAGGGCCGTGAAGTCGCCGACCAGGCTTGCGACTTCGGGGGCGAAGGGCACGCGGTTAAAGAGCGTGAGGTTGACGGTAAACTTCGGCTGGGCCGCCCAGCGGGCGAGCACCTCGGCGTAGGCAGCCAGCAGGCAGCCGGACAGGGTCAGGCCCCGCGAGGCGGCCATGGCCCTGAGCCGTTCGCTGTCTTTCTCGGAGAGCTCCATGCTTCTGCGGACGAAGGCGTTGCTGGCAACGGCCGAGGGATCCTGCCGCAGGGGCAGGTCGGGCGCAGGCCAGATGGCGTCGAGGCGCGCGGTCCAGTAGGCCCTGTCAGCCTCGGCCAGAGGGCTGGCCTGCAGATCGCGGGAAGCGCACACGTAGTCCCTGAAAGTGAGGCCCTGCGGCAGGAGGGACGGAGCGGGGAGAGCTTCGCCCCGCGCGAGGGCTGCGTAGGTCGCGCCCCACTGGTCGAGCAGGAGAAAGACGCTCCTGCCGTCGAACATGACGTTGTCGAAGGCAAGATGGATGCGCGTTCGTCCGGCCTGAAGCCTGGTGAACGAGACCTCGAAGAGGGGCCATTCGGAGGCGGAGCGCCGGGCCTGGGCCTGATCCTGGCGCAGCCTCGCCAGCTCCTCCGCGAGCCTGTCCTCCGCGACGGCCTCCAGATGGCGGACTGCAGGCCGGTAGGCGGGAACCTGCTCCAGCACGCGCTGGCGTCCGTCCTGCGTCACGACGGCGCGCATCATGGGATGGCGCGCCACAAGGGCGTTCCAGGCCTCGGCGAGCAGGTTCAGGTCGAGATCCCTGCCCTCAAGCTCGCACAGGTAGCGGGCTGCCACGCCGCCGAGTTCAAAGGCGCCACTGCGGCCTATGACGTAGGCCTGCTGCACGGCGGTGAGAGGGAAGGGCTCGTGCAGGAGATCGGGCCTGGGCTCGACGCGGGGCAGCTCGGCATCCCGGCTGGCCGGCGCGCCTTCGTCGCCGAGCCTTTCCTCGACCAGGGCCGCGATGCCGGCCACGGTGGGGCTCCTGAGGACGGCATCCGTTCCAAAGGGGATGCTGAAGGCCCTGCGCAGGCTGGAAGCCAGGCGTATGGCCAGCAGAGAGTCGCCGCCCGCCTCGAAGAAGTTGGTTTCGGCGCCGGCCGCGGGAATGCCGAGCAGCTCTTCCCAGAGCACGGCCACCTTGCGCTCCACGGGCGAAAGCTCCCTGCCGGCCGCGCCGTCATCCTCCTGGCCGAAGTCGGGCAGGGGGAGCCTCTTGCGGTCCACCTTGCCGTTGGCCGTGAGGGGAAGGCTCTCGAGGACGCAGTAGTGGTTGACGACCATGTAGCCGGGAACCCGCTCTCTGAGGAAGGAGGCGAGCTCGGCCGCGCCGGGAACCGGCTCCGTGCCTGAGGGAACGAGGTAGCCGGCCAGTTGCTGGCGTCCTGCCGAATCGGGCACGACGCAGACAGCGGCCTCGCGGACTGCGGGGTGCCTGCGCAGCGCGGAGCTGATTTCGCCGAGCTCGATGCGGTGGCCGTGGAACTTGACCTGCCAGTCGCGGCGTCCGAGGAATTCCATGGTGCCGTCTGGCCAGAACCGGCCCATGTCGCCCGTGCGGTACCAGCGGCCGCCCCGGCTC
>JAEEPQ010000064.1 GCA_016284885.1 Desulfovibrio sp. | reverse complement strand
TTCGGGCTGGTCGCAGTAACGGCCGATGACGCCGCCGCCGTAACCGAACACGCCGACGATGCCGCCGTGCTTCCAGTGGGTTTCTTTATCCTTGTAGCAGAGCTCAAAAAGGCCGAGCAGGTCTTCGCAGCAATCCTGCGGAATCTGGTAGTCAAGACCCTTCTCGTTTTTGGCGCGGCTTGCGGCTTCCTGTTTGATGTCGGACACAACGCTCGGCCAAGGGCCGGTTTCCAGTTGGTCCAACAAGGGGGTTTCGAATTTCATTACCATACCTCCACGTGGTTTGGGTAACATCACTGACGTGATATCCCTCGGCGGGAGCGGCGGGCCGCAGGAATCCGCCAAGGATTCGGATCGCACGATTGATCGAATAGCTAATGCGTACCTCATTTCACGAAAAAAGACAACCTTGTGCGGTTTTTTCACAAGCTCCCTGCAGGCCCTGTCGCCGTAGGCGCGAAAGAGCTTTCTAGACTAAGGCGCAAAAATTTTTCCCGAAGGCTTTCCGTCCGCTGGCGCAGGCACGCCTGCGTCAGCGGGGGATTTTTTGCAAGGTGCCCAGCTACTCCAGCCGTTCCAGCTACTCCGGGCGCTCCGGGTACACCTGCGGCTTTGGGCCTCCTGCCTGGCCGTTCCGGCATGCGGGGCCTCTTCTGGCCTCCTTGCCAGAGCCTGCGGCATCATTTACATACAGCAAAAAATTGTGCGAGGTTCGTGTCCATGGAAGATTCCCGCGGTCTCTACTATCTCCCCCGTCCCGGCATCCCGCAGGTGCGCATGTACGTGCGCCGGGGCGAGGGCGGCGCCGTCGAGTTCAGGATGTGGGACTCCGCCCATCCGGAGGTTTGGGACAAGCACGAGTGGCTTCCCCTCTCCGTCATTGAAAAGGCTGCCGGCATGTACCGCAGCTCCCCCGGCCACGAGGACCAGGATCCTTTGGCCATCTACGACAGCGTCGTGGCCGAGTCGCTGCTGCGCGAGAAGGGCCTGTGAGCCGCTTCCAGGATTCTGCCGGCGCCGCGCCGCTGGTCCGGGACCTTGTGAGGGACTACTGCACCGTATATCTGACGCTTTTGGAGCAGAGCAACCGCCTCAGCCGCGACAGGAGCCTTTCCTACAACGTGCTCCACGCCCTCATGGGCGAAGCCATGCGCAAGGGCGTGTTCTGGCGCCTCAAGGACACGGCGCACCACCTCTTCCGCCGCACCCTTGGGCCTGGAGACAGGATAGGCGAGGCGGACAACGGCGAGATTGAGGGCGCCTTCGTCGACTGGTGCGTGGGCTTCTCCTTCCACGAGTGCGCCAAGCTGAGGGAAGACGCCTTCCAGATCCAGCACTACGCCTGCCGCCTCCTGCAGCTCAGGCGTTCCGGCGGCCTGGCCTGGGAAATGTCCTCCACGCTGGCGTCCATGACCGACCAGACGGCCGAGAGCTGCCGGCGCGAGATGAACCGCATCCTGCACGTCTTGCGCTCGGGCATGCCCTTCATGATCCGCTACCTTGCGCAGGAGCCGGACAACTGCTGCCTCGCGCGCTGGCTGGCCACGGACGCCGAGCGCGTCAAGAAGGCCTTCGGCCACCTCTACCCCGGTCTTGTCAGGGCCCTCTACGGCGACAGGCCCGAGCACATGTTCACCATGGCGGCCAGCGACCTGCTCGACTGCGGACGCATTCAGGAGGCCAGGGACATCCTGAAGGAGGCCCGCGACGACGGCAGGATAGACGCGGACGGCATTGCCCTGCTCTTCGCGCTCGAGCGCTCGCCCGCCGACGGCTCCGTGTGTCCCTTCACCGGCAGATCCGGGACCTCCGGCAGCGCCGGCGGCAAGGTTCCAGAGCGCCGGAACGCAACCTAGCGGCGGGGGCGCCTCGGGGCGTCACGCCTTGGGAGCACGCATGACCAAGCGCCTCCTTTCCCTCTGGCCCGCTCTGCCCGGCCTGCCAGTCTGTGCCGGCTGGCTCCGGCGCTGCCTTGCGCTCCTGCTTTCCGCCTGCCTGGCGCTTTCCCTCTGCGCCTGCGGCGGCAAGCCGAAGTACCGGGGCGGAGTGCCTGGCTCTGCCCCCTACACCGTCAGGGGCAAGCGCTACGTTCCCCTCAAGTCCGCCGAGGGCTTTGTCCAGGAAGGCGTCGCCTCCTGGTACGGCCCCAAGTTCCACGGCCGGCCGACGGCCTCGGGCGAGACCTACAACCAGTGGGGCATGACGGCGGCCCACACCATTCTCCCTCTGCACACCAAGGTGCGGGTGACCAGCCTTGACAGCGGCAGGGCCTGCATTGTGCGCATCAACGACAGAGGCCCCTTTGTCGACGACCGGGTCATCGATCTCTCCAAGGCCGCGGCCCAGAAGGTCGGCATACTCGGCAAGGGCACGGGGCGGGTGCGCATCCAGGCCCTGACGGAACGCCGGCACGAGCCAGCTCCAGAGCCCAGTCCGGAGACCACCCCCAAGCCCGTCGAGCCGGTACAGGCGCAGCCGCCTGCACCGGCACCCGTGCCCCTCCTGGCGCAGCCGGCGCCCCCGTCCGCGGCAAGGCCCGCCCGCGAAGAAAGCTCAGGCCAGCCGGCCGCGACAGGTCAGGCGCGCGAGGGCTCGTACGGTCTGCCTGCGGACGTGAGCGAGCCCTATGCCGGACGCGTGCAGGCGGGCGCCTTCTCAGGCCAGTCCAACGCCGACCGCGCCGTGCAGGCCTTGGAGCGGGAGGGCCTGCCGAGCATCGTCTCCAGGACGCCCTCCGGCCTGTGGAAGGTCGAGGCCGGCCCCTTTGCGGACGAGGCCGCGCGCGACCGTGCCTTCACGCGCGTGAAGCGCCTCTTCCCCGGCGCCTTCACGGTGGACTAGGCCTTCTTGCCGGGCGCAGGCGATAGGCGTAAGAAGCGGGCGTGCGCCGAGGGGCTCGAGATCCCCTGCCGGCGACGACATTTTACGCGTCCGGCGCCTGTCCGGGCAGAGGGGTTGAGCTATGGCAATGCGCCTTTCCCGTTCCATTGTTGGTGAGGCCGAGGCGGAGGCTGTCCGCCGAGTCATCGTCGAGGACGGCTACCTCGGCATAGGCGCCGAGGTGAAGCGCTTCGAGCAGGAGCTGGCCTCCTATCTGGGCGTGAATCCCGAGCTCGTGTGCACGGCCAATACCGGCACCTCAGCCCTGACGCTGGCCGTGGACGCCGTTGCGCCCGGCCACTTCGGCCAGGGTCCGCGCGGCTCCATTCTCGTGCCCTCCCTCACCTTCGTGGCCTCCTTCCAGGCCTGCACGGCCTGCGGCGTCACGCCCATAGCCTGCGAGGTCCTGCCTGAGACCGGCACCATCGATCTGGCCGACTGCGAGAAGCGGCTTGCGAAGGATACCTTCGCCATCATGCCCGTGCACTACGCCAGCAACCCCTGGCAGCTGGACGAGGTCTACGCCTTTGCGGCCAGGCACGGCCTGCGCGTCGTCGAGGACGCGGCCCACGCCTTCGGCTGCCGGCACGACGGCAAGCGCATCGGCAGCTTCGGCGACGTGGCCTGCTTCAGCTTCGACGGCATCAAGAACATCACTTCCGGCGAAGGCGGCCTTGTGGTCTGCCAGGACAGGGAGACGGCCCGCATCGCCCAGGATGCCCGCCTGCTCAGCGTCGAGGGCGATACCCGCGCCCGCTTCGCCGGGGAGCGCACCTGGGATCCCGACGTGGTCCGCCAGGGCTGGCGCTTCCACATGAGCAACATCATGGCGGCCGTCGGTCGCGTGCAGCTCTCCCGCCTGGAGCCCGAGTTCATTCCCGCCCGCAAGCGGCTCTGCACCCTCTACCGCGAGGAGCTGGAGGGCGTTGCCGGCGTGGCTTTTCTCAAGGAAAGCCCCAGAGACGACATCGTGCACCACATCCAGCCCCTGCGGGTGCTGAACGGCCGCATGCCGGCAGTGCGCCAGCATCTGCTCGACGCCGGCATCCCCGTGGGCGTGCACTACAAGCCCAACCACCTGCTTTCCTACTTCAAGATCGAGGGCGAGGCCCCCTTCCCCCAGACCGAGGGCCTCTTTGCCGAGCTCATGACCCTTCCCCTGCACCCCGGCCTATCCGATGCCGACGTGCGCGAGGTCTGCGCGAAGATCAAGGAAGCTCTCTCCTAAGCCTGTCTAGGGTTTACATCCCTTCCTTTCCCGCCAAGACCAGCTTTCCTGCGCGACAGCGCACCCTCTCCAGAGGCGCTTGGGCGGCGTCCTCGGATCCTGCCTCCGATAGTCTATCGGTCGGGTATTGGGACGCATGGAGGACGCAGAGGAGGCAGCCCGCGCTGCGAAGGACTCCGCGAACTGACCTCACTGAAGATCCAAGCTGGAAGGCTGCGCCGAAGGTTCTGCAGGAAGGCTTCTGCCTCCTGCGTGCCAATGTCTTTTCTCCGCCCTGCCAGAGAAGGCTCTGGCGTCTATCAAGGAGCCATACTATGCCTAACGGCCAGCCCGTCGTTTCCATCGTCATGAACTGCCTCAACAGCGCCGAGCACCTCAGGGAGGCGCTGGCAAGCGTCAGAGCGCAGACCTTCGGAGATTGGGAGATAGTCTTCTGGGACAACTGCTCCACGGACGAGAGCCCGGCCATCGCGGCCGGCTTCGGCCCGAAGCTGCGCTACTTCCGGGGAGAGCGCATCGTTCCTCTCGGCGCAGGCCGCAACCTTGCCATCCGGCAGTGCCAGGGCCGGTACATCGCCTTCCTCGACTGCGACGACCTCTGGCATCCCCGCAAGCTCGAAAGCCAGGTCGCCCTCTTCGAGGCCAATCCCCGCGTCGGCCTCGTCACGACGGACACGGTCATGTTTGACGGGACCCGCGAGCTCAAGCGGGTCTTTGCCGCCTCCCAGCCCGGCCGGGGCATGGTCTACGCCGATCTCATCCAGCGCCAGTGGATCTCCATGTCTTCGGCCATGGTGCGCCGCG
Organism: Desulfovibrio sp.; assembly: GCA_016284885.1. Taxonomy (GTDB): domain Bacteria; phylum Desulfobacterota; class Desulfovibrionia; order Desulfovibrionales; family Desulfovibrionaceae; genus Desulfovibrio. The sequence continues at coordinate 7,431 of JAEEPQ010000064.1, read as the reverse complement.
AAGCGCTGGAGGGACTTGCCGGCGGACCCGGCGTCTGGGCCGGCGGATGGTTCGACGAGCGCCTCAACGTCTGCGAGGAGGCCGACGTCTTCTACCGCATCGCCCACGACTGGGAGCTCGACTACGTTGACGCCCCCTACACGCGCTGGCGCGTGCACGGCCAGAGCACGACCTTCCGCAAGTTCGCCCAGTTCGCCAGGGAGACCCGGCTCATTCTCGACAAGCAGCGCAGCCTCTATCCGGACTTCGAGGCGAAGCACAGGGCAGTGGCGGATCTGCTCGAGGAACGGGCCGCCTTCGAGGAGGCCGTGGCCCTGTGGCGCGCCGGCGACGGCGTCAGGGCTCGCGCCGTGCTCGCCCCCTTCCGCGGCCGGCGGCGCAAGAACCAGGCCTTCTGGCTCCTCTCGCTCCTGCCGAGCTGCACCTTCGACGCGGCAGCCAGGATCTACTTCTCCCTGCCGAAGCTCTTCAAGTAGCTGGAGCGGTCTGCACTCCGCCCGGCTTTGCTAGGCCATGTGGCCTGCGCCCTTGAGCAGCCACACGAAGAGCAGGAGCGAGAAGAAGCTCATGACGTTCGTGACCGCGACCGTGAGCGCGGTTTCTTCGGGCTCTGCCCCGTAGACCTCGGCAAAGACCGAGGTGACGATGCCTGTGCCCGTGGCGCACATGACGACGGTTACGGCAAGCCACTCCTGGCTGTAGCCAAAGTACGCAAGACAGGCCCAGGTGGCTGCGGGAAAGCCGAGGAGCTTGGCTAGGGAGACGAGGAAGGAGTGGAGGAAAAGGCCCCGGCGTCCTGAGGCGGCCTTGCCAAGGAAGGTGCGGAGGTTGAAGCCGAAGACGAAGAGCATGGCCGTGGGCGAGAGCATGCCGAGCATGTGGACGGCCTTGGCCGCAGGCTTCCAGAGCGGGATTTCCATGACCGCAAGCGTAAGGCCGATGATGGTGGCGACAAGCACCGTGTTGCCGAGGACGTACTGCCTGAAGAGGCGCCAGCAGGCGCTGGCATATCCTCCCTGCGGGGGAATTTGCGCCGCGCTGCCGGATCCTGCCTTGCGGTGCCGGTTCCAGGCATCGAGGCAGATCTGTCCCGTGAGGCCCGCCGAGTTGCTGGCAACGACGCACAGGCCCGCCACCGTCATGGCCTGCTGGTTGCCGGGAAAGAGGTTCATGACCACGGGCAGGCCCACGAAGGCCGCGTTGAAGAAGACCGTGGAGAAGCCGAAGATGACGGCAGGCCCGAAGGGGACTTTGCGCAGGAGCTCGACGCCGGCCCAGCTCCAGAGGATGACGAGGGGCAGGAAGGCCGTGGCAAACCACCACCAGCCCCTGGAGAGCTGCTCCACCGTGACCTGGGTCATGAGGTTGAAGAGCAGGCAGGGCAGCGTGACGTTGACCACGAGCACGGAGACGATGCGTCCTGTCTCCCGGGCGAGCATGCCTGCCCGCTCGATCAGGACGCCCGCAAGAATGACCAGGAAGACCGGAGCTATGGCGTCGAGGATGGCGGACATGCGCGCATCGTCTGGGAAACCGGGCTACTCGTCGCCGACCTTGAGGGCCGCCAGGAAGGCTTCCTGGGGCAGCTCCACGTTGCCCATGCTCTTCATGCGGCGCTTGCCCTCCTTCTGCTTTTCGAGGAGCTTGCGCTTGCGGGTGATGTCGCCGCCGTAGCACTTGGCGATGACGTCCTTGCGGAAGGGGGGCACGGTCTCGCGGGCGATGATCTTCTGGCCAATGGCCGCCTGGATGGCGACCTGGAAGAGCTGGCGGGGGATGGTGCGCTTGAGCTTCAGGGCCAGGGCCCTGCCGTAGGGGTAGGCGCGATCCCGGTGCACGATGACGGCGAGGGCGTCCACGGGGTCGCCGTTGAGCATGATGTCGAGGCGGACGAGATCGCTCTCGCGGTACTCGCCCTGGCGGTAGTCCATGGAGGCGTAGCCTCTGGTGCAGGACTTGAGGCGGTCGAAGAAGTCGTAGACGATTTCCGCGAAGGGCATGTCGTAGGTGATGATGACGCGGTTGGCGGCCGCGTACTGCATGTTCTGCTGGGTGCCGCGCTTCTCCTCGCATAGCTTGAGGACGTTGCCCACATACTCGTTGGGCACGTGGATGTCGAGGGTGACGTAGGGCTCGTAGAGGGCGGCCACCTTGTTCTGGTCCGGCAGGTGGGCGGGGTTGTGGATCTCGAGCATCTCGCCGGACACGGTCTTGGCCTTGTAGATGACCGAGGGCGCCGTGGCGATGAGGTCGCAGTCGAACTCGCGCTCGAGGCGCTCCTGGATGATCTCCATGTGCAGGAGGCCGAGGAAGCCGCAGCGGAAGCCGAAGCCCAGCGCCTGGGAGGTCTCGGGCTCGAAGAGGAAGGCGGCGTCGTTGAGCTGGAGCTTCTCCAGCGCCGACTTGAGGCTGTCGTACTTGTCCGACTCCGAGGGGTAGAAGCCGCAGAAGACCATGGCCTGGACTTCCTTGAAGCCGGGGACGGGGGCGTCGGCCGGGGCGTCGGCGCGGGTGATGGTATCGCCCACCCTGGCATCGGCCAGCTCCTTGATGGAGCCGCACATGAAGCCCACTTCGCCGGCGTGCAGCTCCCTGATGTCCTGGGCTTCGGGAGAGAAGACGCCGAGGCGCAGCACCTCGAACTGCCTGCCCGTGTTCATGAAGCGGATCTGGTCGCCCAGGCGCATGGTGCCCTCCATGACCCGGAAGAGGACGACCACGCCCTGGTAGCTGTCGTACCAGGAGTCGAAGACAAGGGCCTTGAGGGGGGCCTGGGGGTCGCCTTGGGGCGCAGGCAGGCGCCCGATGACGGCTTCGAGAATTTCCGGCACGCCTTGGCCGGTCTTGGCCGAGCATTCGAGGGCGTCGGTGCAGTCGATGCCGATGATGTCCTCGATTTCCTGCTTCACCTCTTCGGGGTGGGCGGAGGGCAGGTCGATCTTGTTGAGGACCGGGATGATCTCCACGTTCTGGTCCAGGGCGAGGTAGACGTTGCCGAGGGTCTGGGCCTCGACTCCCTGGGTGGCGTCGACGACGAGCAGAGCGCCCTCGCAGGCCGCCAGCGATCTGGAGACTTCGTAGTTGAAGTCGACGTGGCCGGGCGTGTCCAGCAGGTTGAACTCGTACTCCGTGCCGTCCTTGGCCTTGTAGGGTATGCGGACGGTCTGGGCCTTGATGGTGATGCCGCGCTCGCGCTCGATGTCCATGCGGTCGAGGTACTGTTCCTTGGCCTCGCGCTCGCTCACGAGGCCCGTGATGCCGAGGATGCGGTCGGCCAGCGTGGACTTGCCGTGGTCGATGTGGGCGATGATGCAGAAGTTGCGGATGCGCTTGAGATCCATGTGCCACCTGCAGGGGGAGTAAGAGGCTAGAGGTCTATTGTTTCGGAGAGGTCTAGATACGTGCTTTCGCGCCAAAAGTCGACAGAGGCGCCAGAGGCCGAGGCGCAAGGCCACGTAGAACATCTGGAAAAGCGAAACGGGTGGACGGAAAAGCTTTCCGTCCACCCGTTGTTGCAGTCTTCTGTTAGGGCGTGCTAGTGGGCACGTACCAAGGACAGGCGGGTTATCGCGCGGCTGAGGGCGGCTTCGGCGCGGGTGCGGTCGACGGATTCCGAGTTCGAAGCCAGACGCTCTTCAGCGCGTCTTTTGGCGGCTTCGGCGCGGGCAGCGTCGATATCCTTCGCGTCTTCGGCCGATTCGGCCAGCACGGTAAGCACGTTGTTGTTCACATCGGCGAATCCGCCGGAGATGAAGACGTACTTCTCCTCGTTGGATTCCGTTCTGTAGCGCAAGGCACCGATTTTAAGGGCAGACAGAAGCGAGATGTGGTCCTTAAGCACGCCGAACTCGCCGTCAACCCCAGGACACACCGCCATGACGACGGGCGTGCTGACGATGGTTTTGTCAGGGGTTACAACTTCAAGCTGAAGTGCGCTCATGTATTGCTCCTTCTGTGCTCTGGTGGACGTGTACCAGCGGGCTATTCGCTGGCGCGACGCTTTTCAGCCTTGGCCACAGCTTCGCTGATGTCACCGAGCATGTAGAAGTCGGATTCGGCAAGGTCGTCGTATTCGCCATCGAGGATGCCCTTGAAGCCCTTGATGGTGTCTTCGACCTTGACGTAGGCGCCGGGCGTGCCGGTGAAGACTTCGGCCACATGGAACGGCTGGGACAGGAAGCGCTGGATGCGGCGGGCGCGGGCAACGGTGAGCTTGTCCTCGTCGGAGAGTTCGTCCATGCCCAGAATGGCGATGATGTCCTGAAGCTCTTTGTACTTCTGGAGCACCTGCTGCACGCGGCGGGCGACTTCGTAGTGCTCCTGGCCGACAACGTCGGGGGACAGGATGCGCGAGGTCGAGTCGAGCGGATCCACGGCGGGGTAGATGCCCAGCTCGGCGATCTGGCGGGAAAGAACCAGGGTGCCGTCGAGGTGGGAGAAGGTCGTGGCCGGCGCGGGGTCGGTCAAGTCGTCAGCGGGAACGTAGACGGCCTGGACGGAGGTGATGGAGCCCTTCGAGGTGGAGGTGATGCGTTCCTGCAGGGCGCCGAGGTCGGTGCCCAGGGTGGGCTGGTAACCGACGGCGGACGGCATGCGGCCGAGAAGGGCGGACACTTCGGAGCCGGCCTGGGTGAAGCGGAAGATGTTGTCGACGAAGAGGAGCACGTCCTGGTTCTCCTCGTCGCGGAAGTACTCAGCGCAGGCGAGGGCGGTCAGGGCCACGCGGGCGCGGGCGCCGGGGGGCTCGTTCATCTGGCCGTAGACCAGGGTGGAGCGCTCGAGAACGCCAGCCTCGGTGAGCTCGTGGTACATGTCGTTGCCTTCACGGGTACGCTCGCCAACACCGGCGAACACGGAGTTGCCGCCGTGCGCTTTCGCGATGTTGTTGATCATTTCCATGAGGATAACGGTCTTGCCCACGCCGGCGCCGCCGAAGAGGCCCATCTTGCCGCCCTTGGGGAAGGGCACGAGCAGGTCGACGACCTTGATGCCGGTCTCGAGGAGCTCGACTTTGGTGTTCTGCTCGGTGAATTCCGGAGCAGGACGGTGGATGGGGTAGTACTTTTCGGCGTTGATCGGGCCGAGGTTGTCCACGGGACGGCCGAGGACGTTCATGATGCGGCTGACGGAGGCCTTGCCGACGGGAACCATGATGGGATGGCCGGTGTCGACGGCTTCCATGCCGCGGACGAGGCCTTCGGTGGCGTCCATGGCGATGGTGCGGACAACGTTGTCGCCGAGGTGCTGGGCCACTTCGCAGACCAGATCAGGGGCGTTTTCGTTGTTGGGGTTCTTGATCTCCAGTGCCGAGAGCAGATCCGGCAGCTTGCCGCTGCTGAATTCGACGTCGACGACGGCACCGATGACCTGTACGATTTTACCTATATTTTTTTCTTCCATGTTGGCTCCTTACCCGTTCAGTGCTTCCGCGCCACCGACGATGTCGATAAGCTCGCTTGTGATGGAAGCCTGCCTTGTCTTGTTGTAGAGCAAGGTCAGCGACTTGATGAGGTCGTTGCAGTTGCGCGTGGCGTTGTCCATAGCCGTCATGCGGGCTGCATTTTCGCTGGCAGATGTGTCAAGCATGCCCCTGTAGGCCTGCACCTTGATGTACGTGGGCAGAATCGTGCCGAGGAGCTTGTCCTCGCTCGGTTCGTACAGGTAGTCGCAGGTCGGGCCCTTGTTGGCGTCGGCGTCTTCCGCGGCCTCTGCGGCAGGGGCCTCGAAGGGAAGCAGCTGGATGACGCGCGGGGGCTGCTGCGCCATGGACACAAACTCGCCGTAGACGAGGTAGACCTCGTCCAGCTCCCCGTTCTCGTAGCCGCTGATGCACTCCTGGGCCACGGAGCTGGCCAGAGCGAAGTCCAGCGAGCCCATGCGGTCAGCGTAGGAGGTCATCATTTCGATGGAGGGGAGGCGACGGACTGCATCGCGGCCCTTGCGGCCGACGCAGGCGAACTTCACCTGCATGCCGGCCTCTGTTTTCGACTTGGCGAGCTTGACTGCCTTGTCGATGATGGCGGCGTTGAAGCCGCCGCACAGGCCGCGGTCGGACGTCACAAGGATGATGGCGCAGGCTTTCTTCTCGGGATGCACCTCGAGCAGCGGGTGGGAGGATCCTTCCACCTTGCTGGCCAGCGAGGTGAGCACCTCCCGGTATTTCTGCGCGTACGGGCGGAATTTTTCAATTCTCGCCTGGGCGCCGCGGAGCTTGGCAGACGCGACCATGTTCATGGCCTTGGTAATCTGCTTCGTCTTCCCGACGCCGGTGATCTTCATTTTAACGTCTTTCAGTGAAGGCATGGTACCTCCTAGGCGTTGTAGCCCTGCTTGAACGACTGGATCGCGCCGTTAAGGGCGGTCTTGACGTCGTCGCTGAGCACTTTCTTGTCCCGGATAGTATCCAAAATGTCCTTCTTGGTATCGCGGAGGAAGGTCAGGAACTTGGCTTCGAAGTCGCGGATCTTCTCAACAGGCACGTCGTCCATGAAGCCCTGGGTGGCGGCGTAGATGGACGCAACCTGCTCCTGGGCGGGCATGGGCTGGTACTGGGGCTGCTTGAGCAGTTCGACCAGGCGGGCGCCGCGCTCGAGTTTGGCCTTGGTGGCCTTGTCGAGGTCGGAGCCGAACTGGGCGAAGGCCGCCAGTTCGCGGTACTGGGCGAGGTCGAGGCGCATGGTGCCGGCAACCTGCTTCATGGCTTTGATCTGGGCGGCGCCGCCGACGCGGGAGACGGACAGACCGACGTTGATGGCGGGACGGACGCCAGCGTTGAAGAGGTTGGGTTCCAGATACACCTGGCCGTCGGTGATGGAGATAACGTTGGTCGGGATGTACGCGGACACGTCGCCGGCCTGGGTCTCGATGATGGGCAGAGCCGTCAGGGAGCCGCCGCCGAGTTCGTCGCTCATCTTGGCCGCGCGCTCGAGCAGGCGGCTATGCAGGTAGAAGACGTCGCCGGGGAAGGCTTCACGTCCGGGAGGACGGCGGAGCAGGAGGGACATCTGCCTGTAGGCCACGGCCTGCTTGGAGAGGTCGTCGTAGATGATGAGGGCGTGCTCGCCCTTGTCGCGGTAGTACTCGGCCATGGTGCAGCCGGAGTAGGCGGCGATGTACTGCAGAGGAGCCGGCTCGGAGGCGGTGGCGGAGATGATGGTGGTGTACTCCATCGCGCCGTACCTGCGCAGGGTGTCGGCAACCAGGGCGACGGTGCCCTTCTTCTGGCCGATGGCGACGTAGAAGCAGTGGATGCCGGTTTCCTTCTGGGCGAGGATGGAGTCGATGCAGACGGCGGTTTTGCCGGTCTGGCGGTCGCCAATGATGAGCTCGCGCTGACCGCGGCCGATGGGCGTCATGGCGTCGATGGCTTTGAGGCCGGTGGGCATGGGCTCGCAAACGGATGTACGGGCAACGATGCCGGGGGCCTTGATT
>JAEEPQ010000300.1 GCA_016284885.1 Desulfovibrio sp. | reverse complement strand
CCGCTCTGGCTGCGCTGGCTGATCGGCGGGCCTTGGGGGAAGGTGCTGTCCTGATCCCGCTCCGTCTCCCGCATCCCTTCGGCGTCTCCCGCAGGCAGCGGCGGCTGGTCGAAGCATTCGTCCCAGACGGGGAAGCGGCCGTCGTACGGCGCCTGCAGACTGGCGGAAAGCTGGTGGGCAGAATTCTGGTGTGAGGAAGGCTGCTGGGTTGCCGGCGTGCGTGGCGCATCGCGCCGTATGGCCGTTGCAGCCAGCAGGGAGACCTGCTTGGCACTGCTCTGCCTGAGCGCTTCACCGGCAGGTCCTTCACGCAGGGCGCGCAGGGCTTGCGCTGCCTGCACGGGCTGGCCGGACTGGACGCCTTGGCCAGTGTGTATGGCTTGGCCGTCATGCATGGCTGCTGCGCCCAGGGCAGGCGCCTCGCGTGTGCTCTGCGTCTGGCAGGCGGCTTCACCGCTTGCCTGCGCTTCGGACCTGCTTCCTGCAAGCGCGCCGGCATCGCTCGCAAGGGCGGCCTTGACCTGCTCCAGCGAGGCCTTGGCGGAAAAGGCCTCGAGCATGGCTGCCAGGCTGCGGCTGCCGTGCTGCAGGCGGCTGGAGAGTGTGTCGAAGCTTGCGTTCAGAGCCTGGCGCCGCTTGTCGGCATCGGCCAGGGCGCCGAGCACGGCGGCAAGCCTGTCGTGGACCTTGCCGGCCGAGGCGGCTATGGCCTGCACCCGCTCGTTCTGGCGGGCCAGCATCCACAGGGAGGAGGCCACGCGCAGGGCCGGCAGCAGGGTCGAGGGCGAGACAAGGTAGACGCCCTCGCGCTGGGCCTCGTCGTAGAGGCCTGGGGCCGCCTCTAGGGCCGAGGAAAGGGCGCCGTCGATGGGAACGAACATGAAGACGAAGCCTGGGGCGTTGAAGCAGGCAAGCTCGCCGTAGCGCTTGGCTGCCAGCTCCTTGACATGGGCCCGCACGGACTTGACGTGGCGGGCCATGGCCTCCCGGCGCGCGTCCCCGCTTTCGGCGGCGCAGGCCTCGGCGTAGGCCGTGAGCGAGCACTTGGCGTCCACGACGAGGTGGCGTCCCTGGGGCAGGCGCACCACGCAGTCGGGCCGCAGCTTCCTGCCGTCGCCGTCCTGGGCGTCGGCCTCGCGCACGTAGTCCCGGCCGGCTTCCAGACCCGAGGCGTCCAGCACCTTCTCGAGCTGGCGCTCGCCCCAGAGGCCCTGGGCCTTGCCGCCCTTGGCCAGGGCGCGGACAAGGTCTTCGGCCTGTTTGGACAGCGAGGCCTGGGCGTTTTGGAGTCCCGCTATCTGCTCGGCCAGGCGACCTGCCTGCTCGGAAGAATGCTGGGCTGTCCTGGCCACGAGGCTCCTGAAGCCGTCCAGCTGCTGGGCCAGAGGCGCCACGGCCAGCGTCAGCGTCTCTTCGGAGCGCTTGCGCAGGTCCTCCGCTCGCTCGGCAAGCATCTGGCGGCCGACGTCGCCAATGCGCGCCTCCATGAGCTTGAGCGCCTTGGCGCGGTCTTCCGCGTCGCGGGCGCGCAGCTCCTCGACGCCTGCCATCTGCTGGGCAAGTCTGGCGTTCTCCTCGCGCAGGCTGGCCATCTCGGACGCCCAGCGCCCGGCCTCGGCGCGGCTGCGTTCCGCCTCCTGGTCGAGGCTGGCCTTCAGCTGGGCCTTGTCCATCTGCAGGATTGCCGCCTGGCTCTGCAGGGAGGCGCCGTTCTGGACCAGATCCCTGTTCTCGGAGGCAAGACTTGCCGCCCGCTCCTGCGCTTCCGCCAGATCCTGCTCCAGATCCCCGAGACGTTGCCGGACCTGGGCAAGGCGCTCCTCGGCCAGGGCCTTGTCCGTCTGCAGGGCGGAAAGGTCTTCAGCCAGCAGCCGGCGCTCGCGGGAGCTTCTTGCCAGCGCAGCGGCGCAGGCGGCGAGCATGGCGAGGAAGGCGAGGAGGATGAGGAAGGCGATGCTGTCCGGAAGGGCGGAAAGGGAGCTGAGCCAGGCTGGCAGGGCGGTTGTGTCCATGGGGGGAGCGGATTCCTTGGTGCAGGGAGGCTTGCGGAAGACCCGGGAGGGAAAGCCAGCGTGGCAGGCGTGCGGAGCCGAGGCAGGAGCGCCCTCCGGCTCCTTCGCCGCGAAGTTCGGCCGGCTTTGCGGACGTGCTCCAGAGGAGGCTGCAGGCCTTCTTCGGCCAGTTCTCCCTGCTGGGCGGAACATGAGCATTCTATGGCGCAAGAAGCCTCTGGGCAAGCCGGCCTCTGAAGAGGCGTCCGCCGCGAGGCATGCGTCCGCAGCCGGTCCCTG
>JAEEPQ010000299.1 GCA_016284885.1 Desulfovibrio sp. | reverse complement strand
CCGGCGGCCATGCCGCCATCCGTCAGGATCGCTGTCCCCGTCGCATCCATGAAGAGCAAGGCGGAGGCGGCGATTCGCAAGACTTGCCGTTATATGGCGCGGCTACCGCAGGACGCTTTTCGCCCACTCGGCGAGCTTGGCCTTGTCGGGGCTGCCGTTGAGCACCCGGCCTGCGCGGACGGCGGCCTTGGGGCAGAGCTCCTTGAAGATGCTTTCGGTCTTACCGAGGCCGCTGCCGCCCGACGTGGCGAAGGGCACGATCGTCCTGCCCGAGAAGTCGTAGCTCTCAAGGAAGGTGGAGATGATGGCCGGACTGCGGTGCCACCAGATGGGGAAGCCCACGAAGACGGTGCCGTACTGTCCCATGTTCCCGACCTTGGCCGCGATGGCCGGGCGCGATTTCGGGTCGTGCATCTCGACGCTGGAGCGGCTCTGCTTGTCGTGCCAGTCCAGGTCCTGCGGGGAGTAGGGCTTTTCGGGCCTGATCTCGAAAAGGTCGGCGCCGAGCCCTTCCGCAAGCTTCTTCGCAACGCGGGCCGTCGTGCCCGTGGCGGAAAAATAGGCCACGAGCACCTTGCCGTTCCTGTCCTTTGCCTCCGCCGCCATGCAGGCCGCGGGAAAGAGCGCGCTGAATGCCGCGAACCCTCCGGCCAGTTTGAGGGCGGTGCGCCTGCCGGGAAGTCGATTGTGCGTGTCAGGCATGGGAAGACTCCTTTGATGAAAGTTGCATGCGGGTTTACTAGCAAACAGTGCCAGGCGGCGCCAGCAGCCGCCCGGCATGAGCCTGTGCGCCCTACACGCGCCTGCCCATCTCGTAGGCTTCCTGCATGGCGGGCGTGCCCTTGACGGCGCCGGCCTCGTAGACGCCCTTGCCGTAGACGACCCCGCCCTCCACGGAGCCCTGCAGGCAGCGGGCAAGGCCGCGCAGGCACTCCAGGGTGCAGTCCATGACCGTGGGCGTGTCTTCGGCTGAGGTCATGATGTAGTAGAATGTCTTGTCCCTGATGGTCAGCCAGCGGGCGACGCAGCGGTCGATGAAGGCCTTCATCTGGGCATCGACGGAGTAGAAGTAGACGGGGCTTGCCATGACGACCACGTCGGCCTGGCCCATTTTGTCGAGCAGTTCAGCCATGTCGTCCTTGATGGCGCAGACGCCCCCGTGCTCCCTGCAGTGGTAGCAGGCAAGGCAGTAGCCGATTTTCCTGGATCGCAGGAAGATTTTCTCCACGCTGTGGCCGGCATCCTGGGCGCCGCGCGCAAACTCGTCGCAGAGCAGGTCGGAATTGCCGTGCAGGCGCGGGCTTCCCGACAGGATAAGAACGTTCTTTTTCGGCATTGCTTTTCTCCATGCGCGATGCCGGCATGCTGCAGGCCGGTCCGCATTTTCATGGGTTCGGGGCGGCGGACGCCATGCACCCTGATGCGCTGCATGGCGCCTCTGACGGCCGCATGGCCGTCCTCCGTGGGGTGGCGGCAGACGTCGAAGTCCTGCGCAGAAGCCTTGATGCCGCTGCCGGGAAGACGCTTCCCCCCTGAGGCGCTACCCCTGTCTGGTGAAGTGGGTGAAGACCGCAGGCCCCGTCTCGGGCAGGGGAATGCCGGCCTTGCGGGCCGCATCCTGCCCGCGGAGCACCCAGGCCATGTTCCGCGCAATGACGCGCATGTTCATGAGTCCCTCCCTGTCCTCAGGCACGTCTGCGGGCGTCAGCGCGAAGACGTCGTTCCAGTAGCGGGAGCAGACGATGAGCATCTCCTGAATGGAAAAATACTTGTTGAGCTGGGAAAAGGCCGTGGCAGTGCCCGTCCGGCGGGCCACAGCCACGCCGGCCACGGGCTTGAGCCGGAAGGCTCGGTTCTGGTTGCCCTGGAACTCGGAGAAGAAGAGCCTGTCCATGAAGGACTTCATGTGGCCCGACAGGGCGGCGTAGTGCACGGGCGAGCCGAAGACGAAGCCGTCGGCCTTCCACGCCAGCTCGCGGAATTCGTTGACCTTGTCGTCGACGATGCACTTGCCGAGCCTGGCGCACTTCCCGCAGCCGAGGCAGCCGGGCAGGGGCCTGGCGCCGACCCAGAAGACGTGGGTCTCTATGCCCTGCTCCTGCAGGACGCGCTCCACCTCCGCCAGGGCGGCGCTTGTGGAACCGTTCTTGTGGGGACTTCCGTTGACGAGTTCGACGATCATGGCGTTCTCCTTGGCGATGCGTTCATGGCGTGCAGAATGGCGCTATCCCTCTTCGACGATGCGGTAGCGGCGGCGGCCCATGCCGAGCTCCTCCCTGGCGGAGAGCTGGCGAAGCCCC
>JAEEPQ010000298.1 GCA_016284885.1 Desulfovibrio sp. | reverse complement strand
GGCCCTGCCGCCCAGGCACCGGAAGCGCCCAAGCCAGCGCCCGCCCCCGAACCCGCGCCTTCCGAAGCGGAAATTCTCAAGAAGGCCCAGACTGCCCTCGATGCCCGCAACTACACCAAGGCCGTCGAGCTTTTGACTCCGCTGGCCGCCAAGAAGAACGCCGAAGCCTGCTACGTGCTCGGTTCCCTCACGGCCGCCGGCCAGGGCACCACCCAGAGCCGCTCCCGTGCGGCCAAGCTCTTCCAGACAGCGGCCGAGCAGGGCGATCCCCGCGGCCAGAACGAGTACGGCCAGGCCCTCGCCATGGGCCAGGGCGTGCGCCGCAACTTCATGCTGGCAGGACAGTGGTTTGCCAAGGCCGCAGAGCAGGGCCTCGCCACGGCCCAGTACAACCTCGCCTACCTCTATGCCAACGGCAGGGGCGTGACGAAGAGCGAAGACAAGGCCATCGACTGGTACACCCGCGCGGCGAACCAGGGCCTTGCCGCGGCCCAGTACTCGCTCGGCTGGATCTACATGAACACCAAGAGCTCCAATCAAAACGACACCAAGGCCGTGCACTGGCTGGAGAAGGCTGCCGAGCAGGACCACGTCAAGGCCCAGAACAACCTCGGCTTCATGTATGCCGAAGGCCGCGGCTACGCCCTCGACTACGGCAAGGCCATGCAGTGGTATCAGAAGGCCGCCGACCAGGGCTATCCTGAAGCCCAGTACAACCTCGGCTTCATGTATGAGCAGGGCAAGGGTTGCGAGAAGAGCTACGAGAAGGCCGCCGAGTGGTACCGCAAGGCTGCCGACCAGAACGAAGCCTCCGCGCAGTACAGCCTCGGCCTCATGTACGAGCAGGGCACAGGCGTCCCGCGCAACCTGACCGAAGCCTTGCGCTGGTATCAGCTGGCTGCCGCCAACGGCGACCCCGACGCCAGGCAGGCCGTGCGCCAGCTCAGCCGCAAGACGCCCGCTCCGGCAGGAACGCCTCAGGCCAGGTCCCGCCGCCAGGGCAAGGCACAGCCTGCCCAGACCTCCCAGGCAAGGCCCCAGGCAAAGGGCCAGCCTGCCCAGGCCTCCCAGGCAAGGCCCCAGGCAAAGGGCCAGCCTGCCCAGACCAAGCCCCAGAGCAAGCCTCAGCAGCCCAAGCCCCAGAAGCCCCAGCAGAAGGGGCAGAAGAACTAGCTCCGGCTTCCGCGATTCTTTCCCAGTTTGCGCAAGAGGACCCGCCAACGGGTCCTCTTTCCGTTGGAGCGCACCTCAACGTAGACAGAGCCGCTGGACCATGCCAGAGGCCTGCAAGCCCCTCAGAGGTTTGCCGACGCAACCATCTGCCCGAGGTCGCGTCTGCGCCGTCACGGGCATCGGAATCTGCCTGGCAATGGCCAGGGACGGCGTTTCCGGCTTCGCGGCCGGCTTCTCCGCAGAGGAGCTGCTGACGGCCATCGCCGCGATCCCCAGGCTGAGCCAGGAGGGCGGACTCTTCATCCGCAGGCGCTATCCGCGCATCGTCAAGGAGGAGGGCAATCCGACAGCCATGGCGCTCGTGCGCGAGCGCATGGAGCCCTGTCCCAGCAAATGGCGGGGGCTTGGCGTCATTCCCGGTTCGGGCCTGCGCATCCGAGAGCTGTCCTCGGCGGCCAGCGCCTCCTCTTCGCTGGCAAACGAAACAGCAGACTCCGTATAGATGCCGACGTCGCAGCCCCGGCAGAAGCGCCTGGCAGGTCCAGTGGCGGTCCTGTCCTCCTCCCGCGCGGGAAAGCTGAACTCGACCCCTCCTGTCCGCAGGCGCATCTCGTCGATGCAGTAGCCCTTGACGAGGAGGCCGTTCTCCAGAGCCCGCTTTTCCAGTGCCTTCCAGCCTTCTTCGTCGAGGCGGATGCCGAGCGCCGCAAGATACGCTTCCATGCGTCCTCCGTCAGCGGAACATGAAGTAGACCGCCCCCAGCAGGCACAGGCCGGCCCAGAGGAAGTCGAGCTTCACGGGCATGCCCATGTAGAAGACGGAGAAGGGAATGAAGACGCCGAGGCTCACGACCTCCTGGATGATCTTCAGCTGCGGCAGGGTGAAGACGCCGTAGCCGAGGCGGTTGGCCGGCACCTGGATGAGGTACTCGCACAGGGCAATGCCCCAGCTGGCGATGGCCGCCACCACCCAGGGGGCGCTCGCCATGTTCTTCAGGTGGGCGTACCAGGCAAAGGTCATGAAAACGTTGGAGCAGACGAGCATGAAGACGAAGATGCTCCCCTGCACGGCAGGCGTCATGGGAAAGGGCATGGGCTTTTCTCCTATCTGGCTGCAAGGGCCTCGCGC
>JAEEPQ010000063.1 GCA_016284885.1 Desulfovibrio sp. | reverse complement strand
GGGGCTTTCCGCATGTCTTGGGGGCATCTGGAAGCCATCGCCCAGCTTGGCGCGGCGCATGCGAAAGCTGCGGGACCAGCGCAGCCACCCCTGCCCTCCCTGCCTCTCCCGGCCACCCGTCCACCCGGCCTCAGCCCTGGCAGGCGCGTGGAAGCGGCGGATGGCATGCAGAAAGGCGAAGGGCGCCATGACGCTCATGAAGAAGAACAAGGTGCTGGAGGAGTGCTCCTCGCGCCTGCCGCCCTGTCCAGGCGGACGCCTGCCCAGACTGGACCTGCGTAGCCCCAGAGACCTTGCACACCCGCAGTGAGGCGTTCAGCAGTTTCCTGAACACACTTGCCCATTTTCGCAACCCGTCGTGATTTCATCACTCAACCCACAGGGGACCCGCGTTGCACTTGAAACGAGACCCGGGGTTCGGCACTGCCGGCTACAGGAACATCGCCATGTAGAGGGGCAGGTGCACGACGCCATCCCTGACCATGACGTCCTTGGGATAGAGCAGGAAGCATTCGCCTATGGCCTTGGCAAACTTCTGCCTGAACTTGTCCAGGGAGGAATGCTTCCTGTAGGCCGAAGACTTGACCTCGACAGGACAGACATTGCGCCCCTTGCGCAGAAGAAAATCTATTTCCATCGTGTCCGTGCTGTAATCCTCGCCGCGACGGGAGTAGAAAAACAGCTTGTATCCCTTGGCACGCAGCATCTGCGCCACGATGTTTTCCATCAGCATGCCTTCGTTGATGCCAAGCTTGTCGAAAAGAATGGCGCGATACAGGTCGTTTTCCAAATACGGCGAGTCCCTGAAGGCATGCGTCACCAGCAGGCCTGTGTCTGCCATGTAGCACTTCTGCCTGGCGCTTTCCTGGCTCAGCGCAAGGCCTGCGTGCGGATCCGTCGCGTTGAAGCAGGCATTGACCACCATGGCGTCAGCCAGCCAGAGAAAGGCATCTTCATAGGTGCGCATCCGCGCCTGTTCGCCCAGAGCAGCGAGGCGATACACCTTCTCCTTTTTGGAAAGCTGGCCCGGAATTTCATCGAAGAGCCGTGCCACCCGTCCTGCATGGGCAAGGGCAAACT
This sequence comes from Desulfovibrio sp., assembly GCA_016284885.1. GTDB lineage: Bacteria > Desulfobacterota > Desulfovibrionia > Desulfovibrionales > Desulfovibrionaceae > Desulfovibrio. Next base: position 11,430 of record JAEEPQ010000063.1, on the reverse strand, counting down.
TGCCTATGTCAGAGCGGTACAGATCGAGGATTTCGCGCTTGACCTGATCGGCTCCGGCAAAATCCTTGTTTCTCACATAGGCCAGCACTGCCTGCGGCATGCCCCCCACAAGCATGTACTGCCGGAAATCGTTCAACACGCGCCGGTGCAGCGCCTGTCCAAGAGGCATTCGCTTTTCATAGAATTCCTGAAGTGCGGGTACGGTGGCTGTATCGCCCATCGCCCAAAGAAACTCTTCAAAATCCAAAGGATGCATTGCCACACGCTGTTCTTCAGAAGGAATGACGATATCTTTCACATTTGTCTTAATAGAAAGCGAAGATCCAGTTTCAATATAATCATATCTCCCATCAGCTACAAGATATTTTATAATTTGTCTCGCTATTGGTAAAAGCTGAATTTCATCAAAAACAATTAAACTTTGCCTATTTATTAATTCAACTCTATAATATAAACTTAGTTTTGAGAAAAACAAGTCTCTATCATGGCTTTCATTTATAAATAGATCTCTAATTGTTTGATCAATATCAGCAAAATCAATAATTATATAAGAAGAATATTCATGTGATGCAAATTCTTTGCATATAAAACTTTTGCCAACACGGCGTGCTCCTTCAATAAGCAATGCTGTTTTACCTGCTCTATTTTGCTTCCAATCAAGCATTTGTTGATAAATTTTTCTTTTTAATATCATATCATCCTCTATTCGAAAACTCAGTCTTTTCAATATCGGTCTGGCAAACAGCGACCAAGGAGTCCAGCTTCCTTCCCCAACAGGGTTTTCACGAAATTAAAAGTTTGTAGAGCTTATTTTTGCACGAAATATAAAGTTTATCCGCTCTTCAAATCAACTATCTGAATTTTTTTGATTTTTTGCTGTCTGGCACATGCTGGCACAGGAACGCCATAGGCAAGGTTTCTAGTTAATTATCTGAATTTTATATATTTTTTCAGATCCTGCCACATTGCCAAGAAAGGCCTAACAAGGCAGGGACAGGAACGGACGCGCTGAGCAGTGGAGAAATCTTGCACGAAATTGAACTTTTTCAAAAGCTTTTTTTGCACGAAATTAAACTTTCTTGAGTTTTGATACATAACCTGTTGAATTCTTTCTACTCTTCCCCCCAGCAACGCCTGCGCTCTCGCCATGTTTTATTGCAACAAACTGAATTTACATGATTTTTTTAGACAACTATCCTCTGGACGGACGTTTCGGGCCAGCCAAAGCAAGGCGCAGAGCGACATCGCCGAGCTGGATGCGTGAAGCATCACGTATGCACGAAAATCAACTTTCCCAAACGCAGATTTTGCACGGAATTGAACTTTATGCCGTTTTTGCAAGTCAACATACTGAAATATTTCAATATTTTTTCGCCTCCGCGGGCACACGCGCCATCAATCCGTCACTGCGCTCCATGGCAAATCCCCTCAGGGCGCAGCCGGGAGGCATCCGTCACGGCAGCCCAGGGCCTGCCCTCCCCGGTACTGCGGACCTGCAGCGGTACAGTTGAGGAAGGCCCTCCCTTGCATCCCGTTCACCCCACGGCGACCTCGCCTTTCCCGCGCAGGGACGGAAGCCGTCGCCGTCCTTCCTCTCCTGAACTCCAACATTTTGGAGCCCTGCGACTGGTCCGTCCTTCTGTACTCCAAATTCTTGGAGTTCTGCGGAGCAAGGCACGCTGCGATGCAGTCCGCCGGAAAGCGCGCCTATCCGGTCCGCAAGCGGCCTGCCGGCCCTGCGGGCTGCAGGCACATCGCCATGTACAGGGGCAGGTGCGGCACGCCGTCCCAAACCATGACGTCCTTGGCATGGCGTTCTTTTTGCGCATGTCTCCCTGCGTCTCGCGCCGGCACCGCCTTGTCCTCACCGGACAATTGCTTTTCTGCTACGGCAGCCATGCCGAGGCCTCTGGCGTCCTGCGCAGGCACTGCCACGACTCCCGAAAAGAACTGCCGCCCTGTAACCAAGGTCACGGATGCGCCAGCAGCGTACTGCTACAAGAAAACGGGCTCGCCCCCCTCCCGCCGCCGGCGGGCCCCTGCCCCGGAGCCGCACCGCTCACGTGGCAGGCATGGGAACCATCATTCACCCCTCGAAAAGGAAGCAAGCTATGAATACGGACATGTTCTGCTGGCAGTGCCAGGAAACCGCAGGCAGCAAGGGCTGCACCAGGATGGGCGTGTGCGGCAAGAAGCCCGAAACCTCAGCCCTGCAGGACGTGCTTGTCTACGCGACCAAGGGGCTTGGCCAGATCGCGGCCCGCCTTCGCGCCCAGGGCTTCGCCGTGGAACGCGACGAGGACCGCATGATGGTGGCCAATCTTTTCGCCACCATCACCAACGCCAACTTCGACGATGCGATGCTGGAGGATCGCATCCGAGCGACCTGTGCCCGCAGCAAGGCGCTCGCGGCGAGGCTCGACGACGCCGGCGGCCTGTCCGACGCCGCCCTGTGGCAGGCCGGGGACAGGGCGTCCATGCTGGCCCAGGCCGGCAAAGCTGGCATCCTGAGCACCCGCGACGAGGATGTGCGCTCCCTGCGCTCGCTCGTCACGCTGGGACTCAAGGGCATGGCCGCCTACCTCGAGCATGCGGACGCGCTGGGCAAAAGCGACCCTGAGCTGGACGCCTTCATAGAGGAAGCCCTGGCCAAAACGCTGGACGAGAGCCTCTCCGCAGCCGACCTGACGGCGCTTGCGCTGGAGACCGGCAGCAAGGGCGTGAGCGCCATGGCCCTGCTGGACGCAGCCAACACCGGCGCGTACGGGCATCCGGAAATGACAAAGGTCAGCATCGGCGCGGGTACGAATCCCGGCATCCTCGTCTCCGGACACGACCTGCGCGATCTGGAGATGCTGCTCCAGCAGACCGAAGGCACGGGCGTGGACGTCTACAGCCATTGCGAAATGCTGCCCGCCCACTACTACCCCGCCTTCAAGAAGTACGCGCACTTCAGAGGCAACTACGGCAATGCCTGGTGGAGGCAGAAGGAGGAGTTCGAGAGCTTCAACGGACCCGTGCTGCTGACCACCAACTGCCTGGTTCCTCCGCGCGAAAGCTACAGGAACCGCGTCTACACCACCGGCGTGGTCGGCTTCCCCGGCTGCAGGCACATTCCCGGCGAACCGGGCGAAACCAAGGACTTCTCGTCCATCATTGCCCATGCCAGAACCTGCCCGCCGCCGGTTCAGATCGAGCGCGGAGAGATTGTGGGCGGGTTCGCGCACAACCAGCTACTGGCCCTGGCCGGCAAGGTGGTGGAGGCCGTCAAGTCCGGCGCCATCAGAAAGTTCGTGGTCATGGCGGGCTGCGACGGCCGAGCCAAGAGCCGCTCCTACTACACGGAATTCGCGCAGAAGCTGCCCGAGGACGTGGTCATCCTCACGGCAGGCTGCGCCAAGTACCGCTACAACAAACTGAACCTGGGCGAGATCAACGGCATCCCCCGCGTGCTGGACGCGGGGCAGTGCAACGATTCCTATTCGCTGGCCGTCGTCGCCTTGAAGCTGAAAGAGGCCTTCGGCCTGGACGACGTCAACAAGCTGCCCATCGTCTTCAACATCGGCTGGTACGAGCAGAAGGCCGTCATCGTGCTGCTGGCCCTGCTCTCGCTGGGCGTGAAGAATATCCACCTCGGCCCCACCCTGCCCGCCTTCCTTTCGCCCAGCGTGGCAGGCCTGCTGGCGGAGCAGTTCGGCATCGCCGGCATCGGCACGGTGGAGGAGGACCTGAAGAAGCTCGTCGGCTGACCGCGGCAGGGGCCCCCCGGTTGTGCGGGGCCCCTGCGCCCCGCCAAAGCCCAGCTCCGGCAGGAGGGTGCCCGCTTCTCGGGCAGTCAGAAAAAGACTGCCCGGCCGGCCTTCAGCTGGAGACATGCGCCCCGCCGGCTAGGCAGGCCAAGGAAGCTCGCCTGCCGCAACCGTGGCTCAGGCGGCAGATGTCCTCCCGCCCCTGGGCTATGCTTGTACCCGCCGCAGAACGGCAAGACAGGCCGCATGCCATGAAGGCCGCCATGCGCAGGCGCATCAGGAGCAATGTCAGCCGAGTGGGCTGCATCGACTGGGAACGGGAAACATGCCACGGCGACGAGCACTCCATCAGAAACGGCTCCACCTTGCGCTGCGCAGCACAACTGCGGAAAGGGGCCGCAATAATCTGCCGCACTGCCAGCAGACAGGGACAATGCCCTGCACGGCTTCCCGATCCATGGCCCTGCTTCCATTGCCAGGCCAAAAGCGAAGCTTAGCCGGAACCAGCCTGCCCGCAGGCTGGTCCCGGCTTTTCCGGCTGCGGAAACAGGCAGAGCTCGAGAAGCGCTGAAAGCCGGGAACGCCGCAGAAGCTCAAGGATGCTGGAGAGGCCGGGAAGGCCGGGGCAACGAAGCCAGCCGGCAAGCCCGCAGATCGAGTCCGATGGCAGCCTGCCGGCCCTGCCCTTCACCTTCGGTCCTGCAGGCGCAGGCACATCGCCATGTGCTGGGGCAGGTGCGGCACGCCGTCCCAAACCAAGACATCCTTGGGACAGCACAGAACGCTTTCCCGATACGGCCTGTCCCTGAACGCATGCGTGACCAGCAGTCCCGTGGCTGCCATGCGACACTTCTGCCTGGCGCTTTTCTGGCTCAGCGCCAGGCCTGCGTGCGGCTCTGCGGCGTGGAAGCAGGGATTGACCTCCATGGCGTCAGCCAGCCAGAGCAAAACGTCTTCATAGGTGCGCATTCTGGCCTCTTCACCCAGCGCAGAGCGACGCAACGCCTTCTCCTTTCTGGATAGCTGGCCTCAAATCCCGTCAAAAAGCCTTGCCGCCCGGCCTGCATGGGCAAGGGCAAACTTGCCTCTGTCCTCTCGATACAGGTCCAGAATTGTCGTGCTTCTCCCTCGCCGCAGGCCGATGCCACGCAAGGCCCCGGACAGGTCTCCGCAGTCCCCTGGCAGGCTGCCCTCTGAACAGCCCCCGCCAGCCGGACCAGCCGAAACGCCGGCCAGCAGGCCCGAAGAACTGGGCAAGGCGAAAGCTGGGCACGGCAGGCCGCTCCCGCAAGCCCAGCCCTCTGCAAGCCAGCGGATCCAGCTTTGCGGGTTCCTCTTTCCTGCCGCCCCGATACAGGGTACTGTCACTTTTCGTCCACGCTGTCCGCAGGACCGAGCCGCGCCTGCGCCAGCCAGCCATCTTTCCAGCCAGCCATCTTTCCAGCCACCATCTTTCCGGCCAACCATCTTTTCTTTGGAGCATGACCATGAGCGGAGCCGAACCGGCCAAGCACAGCGAGACTGTGCAGGACACCGTGCAGGATACCGGGCAGACCAGCGCGCAGGAACTGGCGCGTCTTGAACACGAGGCCGCAGGCGGCGACGCCCAGGCCCAGACCCAGCTTGGGCGCATCCGCCTCATGGCGGGCGATGCCGGCGCGGCCAAGGCGCTCCTGGAGCAGGCCTGCGCCCAAGGCAGCCTCGAAGCCCAGCACCTGCTCGCCAACCTCCTCTACGGCGATCCCCAGGCCGATCACGGCAAGGCCGGCACCCTGCTCCTCAAGGCCGCCGAAGCGGGCCTTGCCGATGCCCAGTGCCAGGCCGGCCGCATGTACCTCGAGGGCGACAGGCTCAAGCAGGACATCGAGCTTGGCGTCTACTGGCTCCAGCAGGCCTGCCTCCAGAGCCATCCGGAGGCCCTCTTCCTCATGAGCCAGATCTACGGCAAGGGCGAAGCCGTGGCCAAGGACGAGGCCAAGGCCAAGCTCTTCCTGGAAAAGTCCGCCGAAGGGGGCCATGCCGGCGCGCAGTTCGAGATGGCGGCCTCGCTCCTCGGCTGCGAGAATCCCAGCAGCGAGCAGATGAAGCGAGGCTTTGCCTGGCTCAAGCAGGCCGCCATGCAGGGCGTGCCCCTCGCCCTCTACAACATGGGCGTCTTCGTCGAGCACGGCCTTGGCGGCGTCAAGCAGGACGCAGCCGAAGCGGTGCGCTGGTACGAGGATGCGGCCGAACGAGGCCTGCCCGAAGCCCAGTGCCGGCTCGGCCGCCTGTGCATGGACGGCGCCGGCCTGCCCCGCGACGAGGCCAAGGCCCGCCAGTGGTACGAGCTCGCCTGCGAGAAGAACTTTCCCGAAGCCCAGTACGCCCTCGCCATACTCTGCCTCAACGGCAGGGGCGGCCCCCTGGACGAGGCCAGGGGCGTGGCCCTGCTCGAGGCTGCCAGCGAGGGCGGAAGCGAACACGCCCCCTACACCCTCGGCCTGCTCTACGATCAGGGCCGGGGCGTAGCCAAGGACGAGGCCAAGGCCTTCGCCTGCTTCCTCAATTCCGCTGAAGCCGGCTTCGGCGAGGCGCAGTTCGAGACGGCCCGCCGCCTTGCCGAAGGACGCGGCACGGGCCAGGATCTGGCGGCCTCCCAGCGCTGGCTGACCCAGGCCTGCGAAGGCGGCCACGCCCGCGCCTGCTGCGTGCTCGGCCTGGACTGCCAGACCGGCGGCGCCGGCATGGAGATGGACTTCGACAAGGCCAGAGCCTACTTCGAGAAGGCTGCCTCCCTCGGCAGCGGCTTTGCCGTCTGCAAGCTCGGCGAGATGGCCGAACAGGGCCAGGGCATGGCGCCCGACAAGGCCAGGGCGCTCCAGCTCTACCAGCAGGCTGCCTCCATGGGCGAGCCCCTCGCCCACCAGACGCTGGGCTTCCTCCACATGGAAGGCAAGAGCCTGCCCCGCGACTACGCCCAGGCGCGCCAGCACTTTGAAAAGGCCTGCGAAGCGGGCTTTGCGGAAAGCGCCTACAACCTTGCGGCCCTCTGCCAGCGCGGCCTCGGCGGACCCGCCGATTCCGAGCGGGCCCTTGCCCTCTTCGAGCAGGCGGCCGAAGCCGGCCTGGCCGAAGCCCACTACAACGCAGGCATCATGCGCTGGGAGGGCAGCGGATGCGCGCCCGATCCGGACGGCGCCAAGGCCCACATGCGGGCTGCCGCAAAGCTCGGCATGCAGGATGCCCAAACGGCGCTCGCCAAGATGGAGCAGGCTGAAACGACCATAGCCGGGCAGACGCCTGCGGCTGCCCAGACAGGCCAGACAGGCCAGGCTGGCCAGGCCGCGCAGGCGCCTGATCCCGAAATGCTGGCCAGGGCCAGGGAAGAGGCCGAGGCGGAATGCGCCCGCATTGCCGCATGGAACGAGGCCAGAAGCTTCGGCGAAGACAAGGCGCCCTTCCTGCCGGCGCTCGAGGCCATTTCCGGCGCTGGCATCGCCCAGCTGGCCGAGATGGCGGACCATGGCGACGCGCTGGCCAGCATGGCCCTCACCCTGCGCCACGAGGCCGGCGCCGGCGTCCCCAAGGACGCGCAGAAGGCCCAGGAGCGCCTGGTGGCCGCGGCCGGCCAGGGGCTTGCCTGCGCCCAGCAGCTGCTCGGCGCCAAGCTTGCCAGCCAGAGCGAGCCCGACCTCCAGATGGCGCGCCTCTGGCTTTCCCGGGCAGCCGAGCAGGGGGATCCCCTGGCCCAGGCCGGGCCCGGCGCCGTGCTGCGCGACGGCCAAGGCGGCCCGGCCGATCCCGGGCAGGCCAAGGCCATGCTGGAGGCCGCGGCCGGCTTCGGTCTCGACGGCGCCCAGTGCGAACTGGCCAAGGGCCTGCTCTCCGGCGACTTCGGCGAAGCGGACGAAGCGGCAGCCAAGGGCATGCTGGAAGCGCTGGCGGGAAAGGACTTTGCCCCTGCCCTTGCCCTGCTCGGCGAAGCGGCCCTTGCCGAGGAACGCTTTGAAGACGCCTTCCAGTGGCTCGGCAAGGCGGCCGCCAGGGGCGATGCCAATGCCCTCGCTGAACAGGGCATCCTGCTTGAGGAAGGACGCCTCGGCGAGCCCGATCCCGCCAGAGCGGCCGAGTGCTACAGCCAGGCTGCCAGCAAGGGCTCCGGCAAGGGCGCCTGGCGCCTTGCCAGATGCCTTGCCCAGGGCATAGGCGTCGAAGCGGACGAAAAGCGGGCCGGCGAACTCGAGCAGCTTGCCCGCGAGCTCGGCTATGCTCCCGACGATGCGCAGCCTGCCAGGAAGCGGAAGGCCGCGCCTGCGGCCGGTGCCGGGGAGCAAAGCCCCAGGCCTGGCTTCTTTGCCAGACTCTTTGGCAAGATGTTCTCCGGAGCGTAGCTTCGTTTGGCAACGCACCCCAGGCTCCCCAGTCAAGCGAACCCGGACAGCCCCTGCCCAGGCGGAAAGCCGGCTTCCTCCCGCCATTCCACCCGTCAGGCAAGGTGCCGGGCTTTGCCGCCGCGGCTGCGCCGGCATGCTGGCAGGACAATGCACGGCACAAGGGCAGCATGGCAGGAGGACAAGGGGAATGCGCTTTCCTGCTGCAGGCTCAAGCACCGTTTGAAAGCACGAGGCATGGAAGGCTCGCACGTGCCGACGGGAACCTGCCCACGAGCTTCTTGCAGATTGCAAGAACCTGAAGCTGGCAGGACTGGTCAGGACTGGACAGCATCCGGCCCGCGACTTCCCAGCCCCAAGGCCGAGTGCCTCGGCCCCAGCCTCCACTTCTGCCGTGGACAACCAGCCGGTGACAGCATGTCACCGGCTGGAGCTGCCGCCCGGAACAGCAGCTGCAGACTGGCCTGTGCCGGACTCCTGCTGGCGGCTCCTGCGAGCGCCTGCGGCCCGCGCGGCGCATCTTCCCAGAAGCATCGCCTGAAACGCCCCAGGCAACGTTTCCGGCATGCCGGCTGCCATGTTTCATACGAGCCGCTCCCGCCTGCAGAGATGGCAGCCGCGACGACTGCCGCAGGTCGGCAACCCCGCCCCCGCCAAGGGCTGGAGCGCCTTCGGCACCACTCTGGCCGGCCGTTTCCGGCCCTGTCCTGCCAGGACATGCGAGCTGTTCCGTTCCGTTTCAGCAACGTTGCTGAAACTGTTGCAAACGTGTAGCATCCTCAGGGCAAGGTCGCAGCGCCGGCATCGCGTCTGCAACTGGCCCATTCTCCGCAGCCTGCGGGGCTGCCGGACGCAAGCGCTACCAAGCCACGGCTTGGCAAGGTTTTTGCTTTCATTGAGGCGGACCATTGCCTCAAGCCTAGCTCCGCGCCGGCATCCGCATATCGATGCAAGAGACGTGCCACGCAAAAGCGCGCCAGCCTCCGTCTCCGGAGGACAGGTTCCGCCGGAGCTTTTCCGCAAGCCCTACCCAGGAGGCCCCATGAAACACCGCTTCTTCCCGTCCTACCTCCCTGCCCTGGTCCTTCTGCTGCTGCCCCTCGCCCTCTGCCTCCTCGCAGGCGATGCCTCGGCGGCCCAGTCCGCCGGCATCAAGCTGCCGGAGAACCCCGTTCCCGCCTACATCACGCTAGGCATTCTGGCCTGCTCCGCCGTCCTCTTCTTCACCGAAGTCATCCCCATGCCCATCACGGCTCTGCTGGTGCCGGTCGCCCTGGTGCTTACCAAGGTGCTCAGCTCCAAGGTAGCCTTCAGCTTCTTCGGCGATCCCACCGTGGTGCTCTTCATGGCCATGTTCATCGTCGGCGAAGGCACGTTCGTGACCGGCTTCGCCGACAAGATAGGCAACCTCGCCATGCGCGTCTCCCACGGCAGCCAGCGCCTGCTCCTGCTCTCGACCATGATAGCCGTGGGAGGCCTCTCCATCGTCCTCTCCAACACCGGCACCGTGGCCGTCTGCCTGCCCATGGTCATCGCCATGTGCCTCTCCTCGAAGATTGCGCCGAGCAAGCTGCTCATCCCCATGGCCTTTGCCTCCTCCCTCGGCGGCACCATCTCCCTCGTCGGCACGCCCCCCAACGGCATCATCAACGCCATGCTCGACCAGACGCCCGGCATCCAGCCCTTCGGCTTCTTCGAGTTTGGCCTCATTGGCGTTCCGCTCTTCCTGGCCGGCATTCTCTACTTCGCCGTCATCGGCCACCGCTTCCTGCCGGCCGCCAGAGCCGGCGTGCAGGATCTGGCCGGCTCCGCTCCGGCCCAGGCCAGGCGCACCGACAAGATGTGGCGCGCCATCCTCGTCTTCGTCTTCGTCGTGGTCATGATGGTCACCAAGCTCATCCCCCTCACCACGGCAGCCGTGCTCGGCGCCTGCCTCATGGTCATTACCAAGTGCATGACCATGCGCGAGGCCTACCGCAGCGTCGACTGGACCACCATCTTCCTCTTCGCCGGCATGCTCTCCATGTCCGCGGCCATGAAGGATTCGGGCGCTGCCGCCATCGTGGCCCACGCCGTGGTCACCAAGGTGAGCGACCCCTGGATCCTCATGCTCGTCTGCTGCTCCCTCACGGCCATCGTCACCAACTTCATGTCCAACACCGCCACGGCGGCCCTCATGGCGCCCCTGGCCATGCCCATCGCCCAGGCCACGGGCATCTCCCCCCTGCCCATCGTCATGGGCATCGCCATCTCCGCCTCGGCCTGCTTCCTCACGCCCATCGCCACCCCGCCGAACACCATCGTCTTCGGCCCCGGCCGCTACAACTTCGCGGACTACGTCAAGTGCGGCTGGCCTCTCCAGCTCATCGCCATCCTCATGTGCTGGCTCCTCATCCCCCTGATCTGGCCATTCCATCCCTAGGCCGCTCCGCACGCACATCTCGCACGCACGAACCAGCACCCATTTTTGAGCGCGCTTTCTGCGCGCGGCACCCCCGGAGGCCTCCCATGCTTATCCAAGACTGGATGTCCACCAACATCGTTTCCATCGCCCCTTCGGCGAGCCTGCTCAAATGCGTCGCCCTGCTCAAGGAGAAGGGCCTGCGCCGGCTTCCCGTCGTCAACAGGGACAACAACGTCGTCGGCCTCATTTCGACCACCGACATCAAGCAGTTCCAGCCCACCCGCTCCACCGGCATGGAATATCTCGAAGCCATCGACATGCTCGACGAGATGAAGGTCAGAGACATCATGACCAAGCCGCCGGTGACCATCGGCGTCAGCAACACCGTCGAGGATGCGGCCGTCTTCATGATGCGCAAGCGCGTCAGCACCCTTCCCGTGGTGGACGAAGACGGCAAGCTCATCGGCATGCTGACCGAGTGGGACGTCTTCCAGGCCATGGTCAACGCCATCGGCGTCGACCAGCCCTGCCTTCAGCTCTCCTTTGCCGTCCCCAACGAGCCGGGCTCCCTGGCCAAGCTGCTGGCGCTGGTCAGAAAGTACGGCATGCGCCTCATCTCCGTGCTCTCCAAGATCGACGGCAAGCTCAGGATCGTGGACATACGCTGCAAGGAGACCGTCTCCACGGCCCAGACCAACGCCATGCTGGAGGAATTCGCCCTCATGGGCACCATGCGCTACTTCGTGCGCGACGGCAAGATTACCGTTCTTGAGGCCAAGGACGAGGCATAGCGCACTTCGCACCCCGCCCTTTCCGGCCCTGGCCGGCGAAGCGGCCCTGCAGGCGCCCGGCAAGGCATCCCCTTCCAGGGCGCCTGCCTAGCTCTGCCAGAGTCAAGGAGACACGC
>JAEEPQ010000062.1 GCA_016284885.1 Desulfovibrio sp. | reverse complement strand
GAGACCATTCCCTGCCTTGCCCTGCGTGCTCGGGCCCAGTGCCGCAAGCCCTGCCCGAAGGCCAGAGGCAAGGACCAGGGGCAGGGCAGAACTTCAGCAACACGCCGAAAACAGGCAGGAAAAACGACGAACCGTGCCGTCCTTGGTCAAAGCTGCGCCCCGCACCACCAGGCGCGATCCCTGAAAAGTGCTGTTTGCCCCATAGTGCGAGACCATGCGCTGACAGAGAGGGAATTCAGACAGCTGGAGCCAGCCAGCGGCGAAATGTACTGGACAGGGCTGGAGATGGTGATGGACCTGGCGGACTGGTTCCTAGCCGCGCACCGGCGCCATGCCGGCTCTGCCAGCCTGGCCAGGGGTTGCGACAACCTCGAGGACAGCGGGTTCGAAGCCCCGGTCAAGGGTGCTGTCCAGCGCGCCGGCACGGGCGTCGAGGTAGAGGCCGTGCCAGCAGACGGAGACCGTGATCACGGCGACAAGGCACAGGCCGACGACGGCTGTAGAGGCAAGGACGGCGACGTTCTCAAGCAGATGCCTGCGGGAGCAGGCTGCCGGCGCGGAGGCTTCTGCCACAGCGGCTTCGGACGCGCTGGCAAGAGGCACGGCACAGGGAAGGATGGAGGCGGGAACAATGCGGTACGCGGAAGAAAGCTGGCTGGTCATGGCGTGTACTCCTTGCCGCCGGATGCAGGCTTCAGTTGGTTCTCGAGCTCCGGCTCCTGCCGGGCTTCCGGTCGACGGCGGCGTTGATGCGTGCGCCTCCCGGCAATCCCGGGGCGCTTCGGACTTCCGCCAGGCTTGCGGGAGGGACATCCGCCCGCTTCCTGCCGGCAGGGACAGTATTACTTGTTTTGGGAATATATGGCAAGCATATTTTTCCCTTTTGGTAAAAAAATGTTGTTTTTCTTTCTGGGCCCGCAGGCGCCTTGAGGAAGCGCGCTAGCGGTCCCGTGCACAAGTCATTGACTTTAAAGCTATATTTCTGGAATAAGCGCAGCTTTCGGCGCGGAGCGCCCCGCAAGGTGTCCAGATGCCCCCTAGTGCGAGACCAGAGGGTGCTAGGGGAGCAGGAGAGCAGGGGAGACCTGGCGCTCAGGCAGCCCCGCTGGCAGGCTGCCGGCGTTCCAGCGCGAGCACGCAGGGCAGGACCCCGCAGGCTTCGGCAAGGGCAAGGCCAAGCTCTGCAGCTGCAGGACGGCCCGAAGCAGAGCCTTGCGTGAAGACGAACTGGCAGCCGGGAAAGGCCGCCCGCAGGCCCCGCACGGCGCTGGCGAGCGAGAGCGAAGGACGAGGCCAGACCAGATCGTTGAGGGCCGGATCAGCGGGGGGCTGGGCATCGAGGGCTGGCAGGTCCAGATCAAGTCCGTCGACGAGCACGATGCCACCGCCCTCCAGAGGATTGGCCAGGGCGGGATTGAGCAGGGCCAGCCGGCAGGCCAGATCGGCGGCCAGAGCGCCTAGCAGGGCATCGCCCCGGGGCAGAAAGGCCAGGTCGCGCAGGCGCCCTTCCCGGACGAGCAGGAGGCGCGGGCTGAGGCCAGCCTGCAGCTCAAGGTCCGTGCAGTCCGGAAAGAGGCTCTGGAGGGCACCGAGGATGCAGGCCTTCAGCCGCTCCGGGGACGTGGCCTTCGGGATGGGAAGCGGGGACGGCGCAGGGCCGCCGTCAGGGGCGTTCCCCGACGCTTCGCCCGAATGGCCGTCTGACAGCAGGGCCAGGAAGCGGCACAGGGCAGCCGGCGCGCCCAGGCCGGCACCGCAGGCATCGTAGGCATGGTAGGCATGGCAGGCGCCGGAGGCCTTCGGGCCGGCCGCGTCCCTGCTCCGCTTTCCTGTCCCGGCAAAGAGCCGGCGGTCCCGGGGATAGCAGGCGACAAGGGGCAGGGAGCAGGACGCGTCCCTGACTCTGCGCTGCAGATAGAGCCCTGCGAGGAAGCGGGCATCGCCCAGGGCGCTGGCCCTGCGCGTGCGGGATCCCTCCCCGGCCTTGGCCAAGCGCCAGCCAAAGATGCTTCTGCCGTCGCGCACCGTGCAGGCAAGGCTGGACAGGGCAGGCACAACGCCTGCCGGGTCAGCCTGATCGTCAGGAACAGGCTGCAGGCCACCGGCAGAGGGGACTGGCAGGGGGGAAGGGAGAGGGGAAGGCAGGCCCGCAAGGACGCCGGCCCGCCGGCTTCGGCGCATGGCCTGGACGAAGCAGGACAGCAGACGTGCCAGCCCGTCCAGAAAGCAGCTCTGCTCCAGCCTGCTCCCGCCGGCGATAAGCCAGGCCGAACCGCCGCAGGCAGCGCCAGAGGGAGCCTTCTGGGATAGCTCCGGCACGCCGGCGCATCCGCCAGCCTTCAGGCTGGCACGGCAGCTGAGAAAGGGGCCGTAGTTTTCCAGAACAGCGCTTTCGACGATCATGGCTATGCTCCTGTCAGGGGGAGGGATGTGCAGCACCAAGGCCAAGACCTGCTCAGCCGGCAAGGGGAGGGCAGGGGATCGGCAGAGGGCGTTCCCTGTCATTCCCTCGGACAGGAGCACCTTGGCATATTTTGGGAAAAACTTGCAAGCAAAAATGTGCTGATTGGGAAAGACTGCCACCCTCGCCAGCGCTGGCCCGTGCTGGCCCCAAGGTCTCCGGCATCCCGGACGCGGCGGACTTCGGCAGGTGGCCGCGCCAGCCTGGCTCCGGGGCCCCAGACAACGAAGGGCGCCTCTCCCTGCTGCGGGAAAGGCGCCCTTGCGGCTCTACAAGGCTAGAGGAGCGGAAGTCGGACTGCTATCCTGCCGCCTCAGCCTCCGTGAGGCTGGCCAGCGGCTCGCCGTAGTAGGCCTTGCGGTAGAGTTCCTTGAGCTCGTCGACGAGGGGGTAGCGGGGATTGGCCGAGGTGCACTGGTCGTCGAAGGCTGCCAGGGCCATCTCGTCGAGCTTCGCCAGGAATGCGGACTCCTCGATGCCGGCCTCGCGTATGGAGCCGGGGATGCGGCAGTCCCGCTTGAGGGCCTCGATGGCCCGGACAAGGCGGGCGGTCTTGGCCTGGCGGATGTCAGGGGAGTCGCCCTCGAGATCGTCTGCCAGGTGGAGCATGTCGCAGAGGCGCGCGTAGCGGCCCTTCACCCAGGGGTACTTGTACTGGGGGAGCATGCCCTGCTTGGCGGGCTGGTCGGTGGCGTTGTACTCGATGACGTAGGAGAGCAGGAGGGCGTTGGCCAGCCCGTGCGCGATGTGGAAGGCCGAGCCCAGGGCGTGGGCAAGGGAGTGGCAGACGCCGAGGAAGGCGTTGCCGAAGGCCATGCCGGCGATGGTGGCCGCATAGTGCATCTTCTCCCTGGCCTGCTCGAAGCGCTCGCCGTGGTTCACCGAGTCGCCAAGATACTTGAAGACCAGGCGCACAGCCTCCACGGCATGGCCGTCGGCCATGTTGCTGGCCATGACCGAGGTGTAGGCCTCGACGGCGTGGGTGAGGACGTCGATGCCTGAGGCCGCGGCCAGGGAGTCGGGCATGCCCCGGGCCAGGTCGGGATCGACGATGGCCATGTCGGGCGTGAGCGCGTAGTCGGTGATGGCCAGCTTCTGGCCCGTGGCTTCGTCGCTGACCACGGCGAAGGGCGTGACCTCGGAGCCCGTGCCCGAGGTGGTCGGGATGCAGACCATGACGGCCTTCCGGCCCCCGCGGGGGAAGGAGGCCACGCGCTTTCTGATGTCCTGGAAGCGCAGGGCAAGATCCTCGACCTTCATGTCCGGCACCTCGTAGAGCAGCCAGGCCATCTTGGCCGCGTCCATGGGCGAGCCGCCGCCCAGGGCAACGAACATGTCGGGCTGGAAGGCGCGGGCAAGCTCAAGGCAGCTCCTGACGCAGTCCATGCCGGGATCGGGCCTGACCTGGCTGAAGACGCGCACGCTCAAGCCCATCTCCTCGAGAAGGCGCACCACCCTGTCGGCGAGGCCGAGGGCGACGAGGGGATCGTCGGTGACGAGCAGGGCGCGCTTTCTTCCCGCAAACTCCTGCAAGGCCTGGGCCAGGCAGTCCGGCTTGAAGTAGATGCGCTGCGGAACGCGGTACCAGAGCATGTTCTCGCGGCGGCAGGCCACGGTCTTGACGTTCATCAGGTGCTTCACTCCAATGTTTTCGCTCACGGAATTGCCGCCCCAGCTGCCGCAGCCCAAGGTGAGGGAGGGCGGGACGCGGAAGTTGTAGACATCGCCGATGGCGCCCTGGGAGGCCGGCATGTTGACGAGCACGCGGCCCGTGGGCATGCGATCCTCGAAGGCCTGCACGCGGGCGGCATCGCCCGTGTAGAGCACCGAGGTGTGGCCTGCGCCGCCCAGCAGCACGAGGCTGTGGGCCGTGGCCATGGCGGATTCGAAGTCTGGGGCCCGGTAGAAGCCGAGCACCGGCGAGAGCTTCTCGTGGGCAAAGGGATCGTCCGGGGACACGCACGCGCGCTCGGCGACGACGACCTTGGCGGAGGCGGGAATGGCTATGCCTGCCATGGCGGCTATCTTCGAGGCCGGCTGGCCGACGACGGCGCTATTGAGGCGCCCGTTCCTGAAGAGGACGGCGCAGAGCTTTTCCGCCTCGTCGGGCGCGGCGAACCAGGCCCCGCGGAAGACGAGCTCCTCTTTCACCTTGTCCGCAATGCTCTCCACGCAGACTAGGGTCTGTTCCGAGGCGCAGATCATGCCGTTGTCGAAGGTCTTGCTGAGCAGGACGGAGTTGACGGCCATGCGCAGGTCTGCGGTCTCGTCGATGAGGCAGGGCGTGTTGCCGGCGCCGACGCCTATGGCCGGCGTGCCGGAGCTGTAGGCGGCCTTGACCATGCCGGGCCCGCCGGTGGCGAGGATGAGGGCTATGCCGGGATGCCCCATGAGCCTGGCCGAGAGTTCGGACGAGGGCTCCTCTATCCAGCCTATGATGCCTTCGGGTGCGCCGGCCTCCACGGCGGCCTCGTGCAGGAGCCTGGCTGCGGCTATGGTGGAGCGCCTGGCTGCCGGGTGGGGCGAGAAGACGATGCCGTTGCGGGTCTTCAGGCAGAGCAGGGCCTTGAAAATGGCCGTGGATGTGGGATTGGTGCTGGGGACGATGCCGGCCACGACGCCGACGGGGGCCGCTATCTGGCGGAAGCCCCCTGCGGGATCGTCCTCGAGCACGCCGCAGGTGCGCGTGTCCTTGTACTTGCTGTAGACGTGCTCGGCCGCGAAGTGGTTCTTCACGACCTTGTCCTCCAGCACGCCCATGCCCGTCTCCTCGACGGCCAGACGGGCGAGCTCGATGCGGGCCGCAACGGCTCTGGCGGCCGCATGCTGGAACACGGCGTCCACCTGCTCCTGCGTGAAGCCGGCGAAGATGCGCTGGGCCCGGCCCACGCGCGCCACGAGGCTGTCGAGGGATGCGGGGGATGCGGGCGCCTGCGTGCGCTTGTCTTCCATTGGCACTTTTCCTCCTGCCGGGCCTTTCGGTCACGCCGTCGGGCATCCGGTCTCGCGTTTGGTGGCGAGCCCCGCCAGGGGGGCTTGCCGCAAAATTCACAAGCCTTGATGCTGCCGCATGCCGTCCTGCTCCGCAAGCAGTCCGAAACGCGGGGAACGCAAGGCAGGCCGGCTGAACACGGACGATCCACACCTTGACGGCAACGCGCTTTTCCTGCAGGTTCAAGGCCAAATGCATCGTTCAGCAGCCTTCTTCAACGAACCACAACGGAAGGCCCGGCCTTCCACGCAGGAGTTCCCCATGCCTGAGTTTCAGCGCAGCATCATCGACGAGCTCAACACGACCACCGAGTCCTGGCGCACCTTCCGCATCCTCGGCGAACTGGTGAATGCCTTCGACACGCTCAACGACATCAAGGAAAACTGCATTTCCATCTTCGGCTCTGCCCGCGTCAAGCCCGACGAGCAGGAGTACAAGGACACGGTGGCCCTCGCCAAGGCTCTCGCTGAAGCCGGCTTCGGCATCATCAGCGGCGGCGGGCCCGGCATCATGGAAGCGGCCAACAAGGGCGCCGTCGAGGGCGGCGGCCCCTCCATCGGCCTGCACATCCACCTGCCTCACGAGCAGGGCTGCAACGAGTACGTGCGCATCCGCTGCAACTTCCGCTACTTCTTCACCCGCAAGCTCATGTTCGTGAAGTACGCCAAGGCCTACGTGGTCATGCCCGGCGGCATGGGCACCATCGACGAGCTCTGCGAGGCCTTCGTCCTGGCCCAGACCCAGCGCATCAAGCCCTTCCCCATCATCCTCTACGACAGCACCTACTGGAAGGGCTTCGTGGACTGGCTGCGGGCCCAGATGGCCGGCCGGGGCTTCATCACCGAGGCCGAAATCGACAAGTATTCCGTCATGCTCGACACGCCTGCCGAGGTCGTGTCCTACATCTCCAAATACGTGCTCTAGCAGCCCGCCCCAAGGCGCCATTCCGGCCGGGAGCCTCTGGCTTCCGGCCTTTTTCGCGTCTTCAGGGGGCGACTGCCCGGCTCTTCGGGCTGCCCGGCTGTCCGCAAGGCCGCTATTCGGCAAAGGCCCTGCGCCGCAGAGATCGCAGGAGAGAGGCCGGATCCACCGTTGTCTGTCCGGCGAGCACGCAGGCCTTGAGCTCGTCCTGGCAGGCGAGGGCTATGCTCCTGTGGCTGAGTCCGCGACAGGCTTCGAGCAGGGCAGGGCGGGAAGGAAGGGTACCGGCAAAGTCCCCGAGGCTGCGGCGCACCAGCTCTACGGCGGCCGCCGGATCGGGCAGGGCGAAGGCGAGCGCGTCGTCGAAGGCCCGCGTCACATCGGCTTCGCCAAGGACATCTGCGCCCGCAAGGACGAAGAAGAGGCTGGCCGATGCGTCGCCGGCAAGCTCGTGGAGCAGGGCTTCAGCGAGCCCCAGCGGAGGCTGGGCGCGGGAGGCTGCCAGGAGGCTGCCAAATCCCGGGAGCAGGAAGCAGGAGCGGGCCTGGTCTGCCTTGGCAAAGAGGTTCTCTATGCTGCGCCTGGCCTTGGCGCGGGGCAGGCCCAGCAGCAGGGCCAGATCGAAGCTGGCCACGGGAAGCCCCAGACGGGAGGCTATGTAGCGGGCCGCAAGACGCCGTCCGCAGCCGTCGGGACCTGCCATCAAAAGGCGCCGGCAGGGCGCAAGGCCTCTTGAGAAAAGGACGTCGGCGCGGCTGTTCTCCTGGACGACGGCCTCCAGGCGGGCAAGGATCTCAGGCCTGAGCACCAGCCCTGCCAGCGAGGCGCGGGCCGACGCCTCTCTGGCGGGCCCGAGGGCGGGATGCCCTGCCACGGCCTGGACAGGACAGGCGCCCGCCTCCGCAGAGGCAGAGCCCGGGGGGACGGCTTCTGACAGGACAGCGCCGGCCGCATGGGCTTTGGGCTGACGAGCCTGTTCCTCAGTCGGCGTCATCTTCGCCTCTGGGGAAGGCCTCGGCCATGTTCTCCAGATCCTCCAGATCGCCTGCCGTGATCCCCTGGGGGGCAACCATCTCGCGCGGCTCCAGCAAAAGGCAGCCGTTGCTGAACTCGCGGACGCGGTAGTAGGGGTAGGGCTTGCCGCGCAGCAGGATGCGGCGCTTGGCATCGGTTTTGACCACGTAGCTTTGTCGTATGTCCATGGCTTCCTCTCTGGCTCGTGTCCTCCGCTTTCTAGCCTTTTTCAGGCTGGCAGGCAATGGCCCTTCAACTGAAGCTTGAAGCTCCAGCCTGTCTGCAGCCTTCAAGGCTGGCTCAAGCGCCAGGAGCAATCTTGCCTGAAGCGCTCAGGGCAGGCACAGGCGGCCCCAGCCCAGCACCCCCAACTGCCTGCAATTGCTGGCAGGCCAGACAAGCCCAGGCAAGGCATTTCTCCCGCAGCCGGCAGGCAAGGCCAGGGACGATCCGCTTCCTTTAGCTTACTGCCGGAAAATATTTACTTTTTTTGTGATTTGGCATACTTGGCGGTGAGGGCGCCCCGCCGGGCCTCGGCGTATTCCGGGCAACCCCCAAGCCACCCGCAAGCCAAGGAGACAACATGGCTTCTACCGTCTACTTCTATTCCATGTCCTGCCGCAACCACCACCAGACCAAGGAGGCCAAAGTGGCGCGCCTGCTGGCCCTGGTGGGCCTCAAGGACCGCGTGGTCCAGGGCGAGCCCTGCGCCGTGAAGCTGCACTTCGGCGAGATGGGCAACGACACCCACCTCAACCCCCAGCTCGTGCGCATCGTGGTGGACAAAATCCGCGAGGCCGGCGCCAAGCCCTTCCTGACCGACACCACCACCCTCTACTCGGGCTCCCGCCATAACGCCGTGGACCACCTCGAAACGGCGGTGCGCCATGGCTTCGCCCCGAGCGTGGTCAACTGCCCCGTCATCATCGCCGACGGCCTCTACGGCGAGAACGACGTGCCCGTGGTCGTCGACGGCAAGCACTTCCATGCCGTGCGCATCGCCACGGAGATCGCCAGGGCGCCGGCCATGGTGGTGCTCTCCCACTTCAAGGGCCACGAAATGGCCGGCTTCGGCGGCGCCATCAAGAACCTCGCCATGGGCGGCGCCTCCAAGCTCGGCAAGCGCGAGCAGCATGCCACCTCGGTGCAGGTCAACGCCGAGAAGTGCATAGGCTGCGGCACCTGCGTCAAGGCCTGTCCCGAGCAGGCCATGTCCCTCAAGGACAAGAAGTGCGTCTGCGACAAGAGCAGATGCATAGGCTGCTTCGAGTGCATGACCGTCTGCGAGCAGAAGGCCGTGGAGATCGACTGGGCAACGGACGTGCCCCTCTTCACCGAACGCCTCACCGAGTACGGCTACGGCGCGGTCAAGGGCAAGGAGGACCACGTCTGCTACGTCAACTTCGTGATGAACGTCACCCCCGACTGCGACTGCGCCGGCTGGTCCGACCGCCCGCTCATCGCCGACGTGGGCATACTCGCCTCCACCGATCCCGTGGCCCTCGACCAGGCCTGCTTCGACCTTGTCCAGAAGGCCCCGCTGCTGGCCGACCTCGACCTGAAGGGCAGGGACATCTTCACGGCCCGCTGGCCGCACACCACGGGCCAGATCCAGCTCTCCCACGGCGAAGCCATCGGCATGGGCTCGCGCCAGTACGAACTCAAGGTCCTCTAGCCTGACATCCCCTCTTTCGCCTCTGCCGGGAGCGCCCAGGGCCGGCGTTCCCGGCAGGCCCTTTTTACGCAGCGCTTGCCCATGCAGGTCCCGCGCGACGCCCTCGCCTCTGCCAGCCATGGCAAAATCGACTGCCGCCACCCCCCAAGCAAGGAGCCACCCCATGGAACTCAAAGACGCCATTCTTCAGCGCCGCAGCGTCAGAAGCTACACCGACGCCCCCATTTCCCCTGAGACCATCGAAGCCCTGGTCGAACTCGCCGTCAAGGCGCCGACGGGATCGGGCCTCCAGCCCTGGGGCTTTGCCCTGCTCCAGGACAAGGCCGAAATCGATGCCCTCTCCGAACAGATCAAGAAGAAGGTCTGCGAAAACATCGCCGCATACCCTGAGTTCGCGCAGTACGAAAGCTGGCTCAAGAACGAGAAGTACAGCATCTTCAACCACGCCGGCACCGTGCTCGTCATCTACGGCGACACGGCCTCGCCCTGGTGCGTCTACGACTGCAGCCTCGTTGCCGGCAACCTCATGCTCCTGGCCGAGGAGCAGGGCATAGGCACCTGCTGGATAGGCTTTGCCGAAGCCCTCTTTGACGATCCCGAATTCAAGCAGGCCCACAAGGTCCCGGCAAACTTCAAGCTCGTGGCCACGCTTTCCATGGGCTTCAGGAAGCACGAGACCAAGCCCTGCGAGCGCAAGGCCCCGGTCTTCTTCTGCAAGTAGCGGCAAAGCGCCGGTTCCAGCCTGAGTCAGCGGCCGTCCTGCCTGTCGCGCCCCTCTGCCGCTTCGCGGCGTGCCGAAGGCTTCCATGCACGCAAACCGCCCGCACATGCCAAGCCGGACTGTCGCTGACATCCGGCCTGGCATCCGGCTCCGGGACGCGCCCTGCACGCTCTCCCCTCTGCCGGCTCCCACGGCGCGAGGATACCGGCAGGGCATCCCTGTCCGGAAGGCAAAGCGGCACTATCAGCGCTGCGGGACGGACGAAGGAGGCGCGAAGGGCTGGGTGCACTCTGCGCGTGGGCGCGGATCCTGCCAGCAGTCGACGTCGGCGCAGCGCTCTTCAACGAAGCGGGCCACTTCAGCGCCCATCCCTGACGCAGGCCGTGCCGCAAGACGGCGACGGAGGGCCTCCTTCTGCCTGTGCGCCTCGGCAAGCAAGCATTCAGGGGCTAGATCTAGTTCTCCGGCGAGCTGGACAAAGTCCTCCTCCCTGACAGCCTGGGCATCCGATGCTCCGCCTATGGTCATGGCAAGTTCCGTGGCAAGATTTGGGTAGACGCGCGTGCAGACAATGTCGTAGAGCGGGGCGAACTGAGGCCCTTCAGGCCCGTGCAGCACGGCAAAGTTGCCGGCGTGCGCGTCGCAGTTGCCCGCAAGCCAGCTGAAGACGGCGGCCATGGCCAGGAACATGGCGGGATCCGTTCCACCCGGCCCCTTGATGCCGTGCCTGCGGGCGGCCTCGAAGATGGCCGGCAAGCCCCCGTAGTCCCCGCTCTCCTGATACTTGCTTTCAGGACGCAGTCCAAGCACCTGGCGCATGTCCTCCTGATGGATGCGCTCTATCCTGTCCTGCCGCGACCTGCGGTCCCAGCGCTTCGTCACGAAAAGGACGCCGTCTCTGCGGAAATCAAGGCCGCTTTCCGCGCAGGGCAGCCCGCAGGCGCTGGCAAGGTCAAGGCAGAAGGCCTCGTTTTCCGGCAGTCCCGGGAAAAAGGGCGACGGAGGCTTCACAATATGCGTCGTCGGCGTTCCCGGCGCAGGAAGAATGTAGCGCCCTCCTCGTGCGATGCACGGCAGCTTGTCCTGGGTGCCTGCAATGGAAAGACGGGCTCGGCACGTTGAAAAAAGCGACGGACGGCATGCATCGTCCGGCATGGCAAGCCACTGGTCTATATTGTTCGTGACATCTCTCTCCCCGTCATAGTCCGTCTTCACGGGACTAAAGGTAATGGCACCTGCGCAATCGGCACCAAACCTTTCAAAAAAGACATTAAATGAGAAGGCATGCCATGCCGTTCATTGATAAGTCGCAGGAAAAACTGCCTGTCAGGCATAAAACATGTGAAAAATCGTCGCACCTCCCTATTGTCATATGGCTCTCTTCGTATAGGCAAAGATAGAGACAAGGGAGGACCGCTATAATTCTGCAAGTACGAAAAAGACAACATATCTTTGTCGTCTTCAGTAAGGATGCCAGCTAAAACATTGTGAAGGCATACTTGCAATTGCTGCATTCTCTTTTCCCTTGCAAATAATTAATGGCTATTGCTTCTGCAGTGTGCATTCCATCGGAAACCTAGCAAGACATGCCCAGCCATGCCAGGCCGCCCGTGCAGCTGGCGCAAGCGGTAGCGCCCTAGGCATTTCAGGCAGCATGCTGCAAGCCCCAGCCTCTGCTGATGCGGCATGCCGTCCTTCTGCCTGCAACCCCCTTGGCTGCTGGCAAAAGCCCGGCATGGCTTCTCTGCGAGGCGCATGGCCCAAGAAGAAGGGTGCAGTGCACCTGCCAGAGCCCCAGGCAGGCAATGCCTTCCAGGCTGCGCGGACGGCAGGACGGCAGTTATGACGCTAGCGGTTCTTCACGTCCTGCATGGCGAAGACGACGCGGCCGACGATGGCGTTTTCCATGCTGCCGTCGAAGTCCTCGTCCAGACTGTAGATCAGGGGCGGATTGGCAGAGGCATTGTCGGAGAAGTAGACTATCTGCCAGCCTATGCGGGGATGCCGCTCCATCTTCACGCGCTTGACCATGCCGGCGCCGTCGGGATCGCGCACCAGCATGATGCGTCCCGGGTAGGACACGTCCCTGTCGTCCCTGTCCACGAGCACCACGTCGCCGGGATGGAGCAGGGGGAGCATGGAGTTGGAGCCCCGGCCTATTTCCACGGCGATGAGGTTGCGGCGGCCGCGTATGGCGGGATGGGTCATGTCGGCGAGCATCCAGCGCTTGACCTGGTTCTGGTCGAAATAGCCGGGGCCGGCGCCCACCTCGCCCACAACGGGCGCTGCCAGAAAGTCGTCTGCATCGGGCTCCTCGAGCTGCTCGGCGGCCTTGACAAGGCGGGGATTCACGAAGCGCACGGTCTTGTCCACGATGGCGTCGCCCGTGCGGAACTCCTCGTTGACGTAGTCGAAGACGGGCTGGATGCTCTTCAGGTTGGGAAAGCGTTCGCCCTTGCTCCAGCGGGTGATCATGTTGGGCGCAACGTTGAGGGCCCTGGCAAGCCGGCTCGCAGATCCGGCCTTCTCGATGGCCTTGTTCAGGATGGCGATGAAGTATTCGTGGGCCTGCATGCCTGCCTCCAGAATGTGCGGAAATGGAAAAGGCGTTGGTCTTCTGCGGCGTCATATGGTTTGCTGGCGCCTGCCCCACAGTAGGTCCGCAATCCAGATTTTGTCAAGAAGAAAGCAAATTTCCGTCTCGACGTTACCGGAAGGAAAATCCTGCCCTGCAGGCAGGGCAGG
>JAEEPQ010000061.1 GCA_016284885.1 Desulfovibrio sp. | reverse complement strand
CCCGAGCCCGCGGTGAAGCCGGTCTTGAGGCCGTCGACGCCGGGAACGCCGAGAAAGGGGTTGGTGGTCGTGAGCGTGCGCCTGCCGTGCTGGAAGAGGCACTGGGAGTGGAGGCGCAGGGCGGAGGGGTGGCGCTGCAGGTAGCTGAGGGAGAGGCGCAGCATGTCCCGTGCCGTCGTGAGCTGGCCCGCAGCCGGCAGGCCCGTGGGGTTGCGGAAGCGGGTGGAGCGCATGCCGAGGGCGCGCGCCTTGGCGTTCATGGCGCCGACGAAGGCGGTGAGGCTGCCGCCGGTGCGGTAGGCAAGGGCCGTTGCCGCATCGTTTCCGGAGGCGATGATCATGCCCTCGAGCAGGTTCCAGACGGGCAGGCGTTCGCCGGAGCGCAGGCGCATGCTCGATCCGCCGACGCTGGCCGAGGCCTGGGTGATGCGCACGCGGCTGCCAAGGGAGAACTGGCCCCGGCGCATGGCGTCGTGCACGAGGTAGGAGGTCATGACCTTGGTGAGCGAGGCCGGCGGGATCTTCATGTCTGCCGACTTCTGGTAGAGCAGGGTGCCGGTCGTTGCGTTGTAGAGCAGGCAGGACTTCACGGGCACGCCGGCAGGGGCGCTCTGGGGCAGGGCAAGAACGGCGGCCAGCAGGAAGGCGGCCAGCACCCTGGCTGCAGGCGTCATTTCGCCTCCTCTTCGGCGGGCGCGGCTGCGCCGGCCTCGGTCGTGGCCGGCAGGCCAGCTTCGGGGCCGGCCTGAGCGGGCTCCAGATCCGCTTCGCTGAAGCGGCTGCGGTAGGCGCGGCCGCCCTCCTCGATGGCCTGGATGGCGAAGGCGAGCAGCACCGGACCTAGAATGAGGCCCACGGCGCCGAAGGTGGAGATGCCGCAGAGAATGACGACGATGAGGACGAGGAAGGAGGCCTTGATGCCCTGCTTCAGGAAGAGCGGCCGCAGGACGCTGTCTGCCGTGGAGACGATGATCGCGCCCCAGAGCACGAGGGTGACGGCCTCCACGGTCTGGCCCGAGAACCAGAGCTGGATGCTCAGGGGCAGCCACACCAGCGCAGTGCCGACCACGGGGATGGGGGCGACCAGGGTGGCGAGCAGGCCCCAGAAGGCGAACTGGCCGAAGCCGACGATGGCAAAGCCTATGCCGCAGAGGAAGCCCTGGATGGCGGCCACGAAGATGACGCCCATGAAGATGCCCTTGAGAGCGTTGTGGATGGCGTGCACGAAGCGTCGCAGGACGCTGGCCCGGATGCGGAAGATGCGGGCAGCCACCACGCGTATGCGGGCGGCGTAGATGACGAAGATGACGGTGAGGACCAGATAGAGGAAGAAGGTCCAGACCACGGACATGGTGCCGCCGAGCACGTTGAAGCCGTTGTTGATGATGCTCGTCACGGTGTCGGCGCTGAAGTTGCTGAAGTAGTCCGTCAGCTTGCCTACCAGGGCGCGGCCTTCGCCCACGATCTTGCCCACGATGGGCATGGACTGGAACTCGGCGAAGCGCTTGTCCAGAAATTCGGTCCACTCGGCGGGCAGCTGGAAGTTGTTGGCCCAGATGGCGTGCAGCCTGGCAAAGCCCGCCCCCACCTGCGGGGCGACGAGGGCCAGGAAGAGGGCCACGGGCGCCACGATGCAGCCGATGAGGAAGAAGAGGAAGGCCGTGAGTGGCAGGGCGTCGATGCAGGAGAAGCGCATGCCCGCCAGATTGCGGCGCCAGCGCAGGATCAGGGGATGGAGCAGTCTGGGGGCGCGGATCTCCTCCTGCAGGCGCCTTCGGGCTGCCGGCAGGGCCTTGCGGCGCATGCGGCCAGCGAAGCGGCGCAGGCGGCGGAAGCGGGGCAGGGTGAGGCAGGCCGTGCAGCCGGCCATGAAGACGGTGACCGGATTCGGCCAGAGTATGAGCCACCAGGCAAGGGCCGAGAGCAGATAGAGGATGCGCGTGTAGAGGACGGTCGAAGAGTGCATGGAGGTGTCGCGCCGCGGCAGGCTGATGTTTCGGAAACGCTTTTCTGTAGCAGAGACCCGCCTCCTTGCCAAGCTGTTGCCAAGCCCTGCCCACGCATTTTCTCTGCAGCTGCGGGTCTTCTGCTCCTGAACCGTTCTTGTGCGGGGCGTCGTTCCGGATTTTCTGCATTTTTTCTAGACATTTTTTATACATTTTCAAGGGGGCAGTGCGGAGCAAAAGACGGGAAGAGCGCCCCTGCAGGGGAGAAATGCAGGCGCGGGCCTTTCTGGCGCGCGGACAGGTCAGGGACAGGGCAAGGACAGGGAGGCATGGGGCTTGACCAGGCAGGGCAGGGAGGGATATAGAGGCGGCACGAGAAGCACAGCGCTCCGCTGCCCCAGCAGCGGTCGTTTTTTTTTACGCTTTTTTTGGAGGAAAACCGGACATGTCCGTCAACAGCATTCCGATCTCTATGCAAGGCTACAAGCGTCTGGAACAGGAGCTCGCCGAGCTCAAGGAAGAGCGCCCGCGCATCATCCAGGCCATCAAGGAGGCCCGCGAGGAGGGCGACCTGCGCGAAAACGCCGGCTATGACGCGGCCAGGGAGCGCCAGGGCATGACCGAGGCCCGCATCAAGTACATCGAGTCGCGTCTCTCCCTCTACCAGGTCGTGGACCTCGACACGCTCAGCGGCGACAGGATAGTCTTCGGCTGCACCTGCGTCCTCGTGGACGTGGACACCGACGAGGAGAAGTCCTACACCGTCCTCGGCCCCGACGAGTCCGATCCCGCCAGGGGGATCATCTCCTTCCAGTCCCCCGTCGGCAAGGCCCTGCTGGGCCACCAGGTGGGCGACGAGGTCACCATCGCCATCCCCAAGGGAAGCGTGACCTACGAAGTGATCGACATCAAGTTTCTCGGCTCCGGGGCGCTCGCGTAGCTGCTCCCTGCCAGGTCCGCCCCCGCGCTCTCCCGAGCCCGGGGGCGTCGCTTTTTCAGGCTTCCTGAAGGCGCAAGGGGTGCAGGCGCCTGCGCCTTGACGGCGGCCAGGGCGCCCAGTAAGCTCCCGCCGGAGCCGCCGAGCCGGCCCCGGCGCCATTTCCACGCAGCGAGCGAGCAAGTCTGATGAAAAAATACACGCGCTACCTTGCACCCGTGCTCATCTCGGCCATCTTCGTGCTGGCCGTCTATCTGCTCTACGACAAGCTCAAGGCCTACAGCCTCGCCCAGATCCGGGCCGCCATAGAGCAGATTCCGCCGGCCAGGCTCTGGCTCTCGCTCCTGCTCGCCATCGTCAACTACTTCATCCTCGTGGGCTACGACTGGCTGGCCCTCAAGGCCATAGGCAAGAGCCTGCCCCTCGGCAAGGTCGGCCTCGTCTCCTTCGTCGGCCAGGCCGTGAGCTACAACTTCGGCGCCCTGCTCGGCGGCACCAGCGTCCGCTTCCGCTTCTACTCGGTCTGGGGCTTCTCCATTCACGAGGTGGTGCACCTCATCCTCATGCTGGCGGTCACCTTCTGGATAGGCGCGCTGGGCCTGAGCGGCTTCGTTTTCATCATCGCCCCGCCCGTCTTCCCGCCGGAGCTCATGGCTAAGATGCCCATCAAGGACGTGCGCGTCCTCGGCTACATTCTGGCGGGCATCGCCGTGGCCTACCTCGTCCTGTGCTTCACGGTGCGCAAGCCCGTGCGTATCTTCGGCAAGGAATTCGTCTTTCCGGGACCGCGCATCGCCGTGGCCCAGGTCGTTGTCTCCTGGGTCGACCTCATCGCCGCAGCCGCCTGCATGTGGGTGCTCCTCCCCTCCCACATCGGCATAGGCTTCCTCGACTTCCTGCCGGGCTACCTCATGGCACAGGTGGCCGTGGTCCTCACGCACATCCCGGGCGGCGTCGGCGTCTTCGAGCTCGTCATCATCCACCTCACGCACACCCCGCACGAGCAGGTCGTCTTCGCAGCCGTGCTCATGTTCCGCCTCATCTACTTCATACTGCCCCTGCTGGCGGCCGCCCTGGTGCTGCTGGTCTACGAGGTGCGCCAGCGCCGCAACTTCCTGCGCGACGCAGGCCGCTGGGTCTCCGTGCTCTCGCCCACCATTTCGGCCTACCTTGCCCTGGCCGCCGGCGCCATCCTCCTGCTCTTCTCCTCCATTCCCCCGGCCAAGGCCAGCATGCAGGCCGTCGCCCGCTTCCTGCCCGTCGAGGCCTGCTACGCCGGCGCCGTTCTCTGCGCCCTGGCCGGCTGCGTGCTCGTCTTCATCCCCTACGGGCTCATCCGCCGCCAGCTGCGCTCCTGGCGCCTCGCCATGGGCTGCCTCGCCCTCGGGATCCTTGGCACCTTCCTGCGCGGCAGCTGGCTGCCGGCGCTCTTCGCCCTCGTGGTGCTGGGAACCCTCTGGGCCGCCTCGCGGCGCTTCTACCGCCGCTCCTTCTTTGCCGAAGAGCCCATTCCCTTCCCCTGGACCATGGCGGCCGTCGGCATCGTCGCGGCCAACTTCGCGCTCGGCTGGGCCCTCTTCCACACGGCCTGGGGCGGAAGCGCCCTCCTTTCCCTGGACTGTCCCGCCAATGCGGCCGTTGCCCGCGGCATCGATCTTGCCATCGCCGTCCTGCTCTGCCTCATGGGGCCCGCGCGCCTGTGGCTGCGCCGCAGGGCCGAGGCGCGGCGCAGGGGGCAGTCCCCAGCCAATTCCTAGCCCAATTCCGAGTCCAGTCCCCGGCCAAGCCCTGCCGGGGCTGACGGCACAGCCTGCAGAAAAGACAGGAGGCGCGCCGGCTAGCCGGCGCGCCTCGCTTGCCTGCAGCGGGCAGGGCAGGGCGCTAGTCGCGCGAAATGCGCACTTCGCTCGTTTGATCGCGCTCCTCCAGCAGCACGTCCACGTGCTCCTCTTTGGATGTGTTGATGGTGCGGCCCACGTAGTTGGCCTGGATGGGCAGCTCCCTGTGGCCGCGGTCGATGAGCACGAGCAGCTCCACCGACGCGGGCCTGCCGTAGTCGAGAATGGCCTCCAGCGCGGAGCGTATGGTGCGGCCGGTGTAGAGCACGTCGTCGACGAGCACCACGGAGATGTCCGTGACGTCGCAGGGAATGAAGGACTGGCCGACGTGGGGCGTGGCCTCCATGCTGGTCCAGTCGTCGCGGTAGAGGTTGATGTCGAGCGTGCCCAGGGGCACGTCCCGGCCTGCGCGCTCGGCGAGGATCTTCTTGAGCCTGCGGGCAAGGTCTGCGCCGCGGCGCTCTATGCCCACGAGCATGGTGTTCTCGCAGCCGGCGTGCTTTTCCATTATCTGGTAGGCGAGGCGCTCCAGGGTGCGCGTGATCTCCCCGCTGTCCAGCAGAAGCTTCGATTCCATGGCTTTCCCCCAAGATTTCAGGATGTGAGACTTTGATACTAGGATTTTTTCCTCTGAGAGGGAAGGGGGCCTTTGACAGGCGCAAGCGGGGACTTATATTAGGTTTTCCCGATTTGCGCGCAGGCCGCCTTTCTGCTATCTGTGCGCACCTGCCAGGGGCCCCGGCTCCTGCAGCGCTGGCGCGCCCCTGCGGGCACGGGCGCCAGCTTTCGTCCTGAACTTATCCGCAACCCCTTTTGGAGGTCCCATGATCACCCTCAGCGAAAACGCCAGCAAGGAGCTGGAGGCCTTCTTCACGGCCCACGACGACGTCAAGAAGTCGATACGCATTTTCTTCGCCCCTGGAGGCTGAAGCGGCCCGACCGCTTCCATGGCTCTGGATGAGCCTGGCGATCAGGACGAAGTTGAAGAAGTGAACGGCATCACCTTCTGCATGCAGAAGGATCTCTATCAAAAGGTCGGCGGCGTGACCGTGGATCTCGGCTACATGGGCTTTTCCATAGTGACCGAGTTCCCCTACAGCCCCGCTGGCCAGTCCAGCTGCAGCAGCTGCGGCGGCTCTTGCTCCATCTAGCGCCAGGGGGGGGCAGGCCCCGGGGCGCCTGCGGCAAGCGAGGCATCCCGATGATTACCCTCAGCGAATCCGCCAGCAAGGAACTGGCTTCCTTCTTTGCCAGCCACGACGACGCCAGGAAGTCGATACGCATCTTCTTCGCGCCTGGCGGCTGCTCCGGCCCAGTGGCCTCCATGGCCCTGGACGACGCCAGCGACGGCGACGAAACCGAGGTGCTGGACGGCATCACCTTCTGCATGCAGAAGGAGCTCTACGAAAAAGTGGGCGCCGTCTCCGTGGATCTCGGCTACATGGGCTTTTCCGTCACCACGGAGCGCCCCTTCGCCGATCCCGGCCAGTCCGGCTGCAGCTCCTGCGGCGGCTCCTGCTCCTCCTGCCACTAGCCCCGACCCCGGACCAGACCTGCTTTTCCCTTTTCGGGCGGGCGCAAGCCCGCCCGGAGGGCGCCGGGCGCCTGCGCCCCGGAAGCGCTGCGCTTCGAACCAAGGAGGCCGACCTCATGTTCACCGTTTCCCCCCGCGCCATGCAGGAGCTCAAGGCCTTCTGCGACAGGAATCCGAAGGCGCCCCGCTGCGTGCGCGTCTTCTTCCGCTCCTCCTGCCAGGGCCCCAGGGCCATGCTCGGCTTCGACAGCCCCAGACCCGAATCCGATGCTTCCGAGGAAGTGGACGGCCTGGCCTTCTGCATGGACATGGGCCTCTGGCAGGCCGTGGGCGACGTCGCCATCGACCTCGTCGAGCAGGGCTTCGCCATCCGCACCGAGCGCCCCTTCCAGGCCAGAAGCGGCTGCGCCTCCTGCGCCGCCGGCTCCTCCTGCACGTCCGGATCTGCCTGCCAGGGTTCCAGCTAGGCCTGGCGCCGTTTCCGCGCATTCCGTCTTCCAAGGAGGCGAGCTCCATGTTCACTGTCAGCGAAAGCGCCCAGAAGGCCCTTGACGAATTCTTCGGCGCCAACCCGGGCGTCGGCAGGTGCATACGCGTCTACTTCGCCGTCGGCCCCAAGGGGCCGGCGCCCTCCCTCGTGGCAGACAGGCTTGCGTCTGGCGACCTCAGCGAGGAGATTGGGGGCGTTGTCTGGTGCATGGCCTCCCACCTGGCTGCCGCGGTCGGCGAGGTCGCCGTCGATCTGGACCCCAAGGGCCTTGTCGTGCGCACGGGCCGGCCTCTGGCCGGCCAGGCCTGCCAGGGATCCTGCGGAAGCTGCCAGAGCCCCTGCGAAGACTAGCGCCGGCAGGGCAGGCCCTGCCCTTGCAGCCTCCTGTTCCTGTCCCTGCCGGGCCCGGCCCGGCTTTCTTTTTTTTGTCCTTTTCTCCATGCGGTCCCGGGCTTGCCAGCCCCGCCCCGGGGCCAGCGAGGGAGCGCCGAGATGCAAGAGCTCTTTCCCTTCGAAACCCGCGACGACGTCCTCCACATCGACCGCTCCGGCCAGGCCACCCAGGCAAGGCTGGCCGCGGAGGCGGCAGCCCGCGGCAGAACGGCCGTGCTCGTGGCGCGGAACCGCGATGACTTCGCCCAGCTCTCCGCCCTGGCCCAGCTCTTCACCCCCTCCCTTTCCTCTGGCCCTGCCGGCGACGGCACGCCCGTCTGGGGCCGGGGCGTGGTCCAGCTTCCCCAGGGCCTGCTCCTGCGCAGGGACGGCTCCGCCTGGGCCCAGCGCATGGCAGCCCTCTACGCCCTTTCCTTCGAGGCGCCGCGCATCGTGGTGGCGAGCGTGGAGAGCCTGCTGCTCCGCTATCCGCCGAGGCGCTTCTTTGAAAAGGCCTCGCTCGACGTGGCCAAGGGCGCCGAGTGGCCTCAGGAGCTCCTGCTCGAGCAGCTGCTCGACTGGGGCTACGAGCGCGTGCCTCTGGTGACGCGCACGGGCGAGATCGCCCGGCGCGGCGATATTCTGGACATCTTCGCCCCAGGCTATCCCAGGCCCCTGCGCCTCGAGTTCTTTGGCGACAGCGTCGAGGACCTGAAAGTCTTTGATCCCGACAGCCAGCGCTCCCTCGCATCCCTTGCCGAGGCCACCTTCGTGCCGGCCTCGCCCTGGCTCGGGGACGCCGAGTCCCGCAAGGCCCAGATCCAGCGCATCTGCCAGCTCTACGATAGGGGCGAGCTCACCGAGAACATGGCCTACGACTGCCGCAAGTCCCTGGAGTCGGGCCAGTGCCGGGTCATGCCTGGCATGGTCTACGAGGACGCCTCGCGCTTCGAGGACTGGCTGCCCGAGGGCTCCCTCTTCTTCATGGCAGGGGAGAGCGACCTGGCCGACGATGTGCGCACGGCCTACGCGGGCCTCGCCGAGGCCCTGGCGTCGGAGGACGCCGACTTTGTCCAGCCTTCGGTTCTCTGCCTGCGCGAGACCGTGCGCATGCCCTGGGACAGGGGGCACACGGCCTGCTTCTTCGAGCCCATGGTCATGGGCGTCGAGACGGCGGGACTGGAGCTGCGCGAGCGCGGCGTGCACTCCTTTCAGGAGTTCTTTCCCAAACCCGAGGACATGGACCGCCCCTGGCTCGCCGTAAGCTCGGCCATCAGGGCCTGGGCCAGGGATCGGCGCCAGGTGGTCCTCAGCTTTGCCTCGGACCGCAGCCGCCGGAAGTTTCTCAAGCTGGCCGAGCCGGACGGGATCCTGCCCCGGCTCAAGTATGCCTTCCGGGAGAAGGGCGTCTTTGCGCTCGTCTCCCCCTTCCGCCATGGCGCCGAGCTGGCCTGGGACGGCACGGTGGTGCTCGGCGAGAGCATTCTCTTCCCCAAGGCCGAGAAGGTTCCGCGCAGCCCGAGCCGGGCCTTCAAGGGCATGGACAGCTTCGAGGACCTCAAGGACGGCGAGCTCCTGGTCCACCGCGACTACGGCATAGGCCGCTTCCGGGGCCTCAAGCGCATCGACGCTGGCGGGGTTGCCAACGACTTCCTCCTCGTGGAGTACCAGGGCAGGGACAACCTCTACGTGCCCGTGGACCGTCTGGCCCTCATCCAGCGCTTCCAGGGCGCCGAAGGGGCGGAGCCGGCCCTCGACCGCCTCGGCGCAAGCGCCTGGAGCACGTGCAAGGAAAAGGCGCGCAAGGCCATCGAGCAGATAGCCGCCGACCTTGTCGAGATGTACGCCTACCGCAAGGTGGCCAAGGGCTTCCGCTATCCGCCGGCAGGCGAGCTCTACCGCGAGTTCGAGTCCACCTTCGGCTACGAGGAGACGCCCGACCAGGCCAGGGCCATCGAGGACGTGCTCGCCGACATGGAGCGCCCCGAGCCCATGGACAGGCTGGTCTGCGGCGACGTGGGCTTCGGCAAGACCGAAGTGGCCATGCGGGCAGCCTTCCGGGCGGCCTCCGAAGGCCGCCAGGTGGCGCTGCTCTGCCCGACCACCGTGCTCGCCGAGCAGCACTACCAGACCTTCCGCGCCCGGATGAACGGCTTCCCCCTCAACGTGGCCCTGCTCTCGCGCTTCGTGCCCGCAGACCGGCAGCGCGAGGTGGTGAGCCAGGCCTCCAAGGGCCTCGTGGACATCCTCATCGGCACCCACCGCATCCTCTCGGGCGACGTCTCCCTCCCCAATCTCGGCCTGCTCGTCCTGGACGAGGAGCAGCGCTTCGGCGTGCGCCACAAGGAAAACCTCAAGGCGCTCAAGAAGAACGTGGACGTGCTCACGCTCACGGCCACCCCCATTCCCCGCACCCTGCAGCTCTCCATGTCCGGCATACGCGACCTCTCCATCATAGAGACGGCGCCTGCCGACAGGAAGCCCGTGGCCTCGGCCGTCATCGAGCGCGACGACGCCGTGCTGCGCAAGGTGCTGGAGCGCGAGCTGGCCCGCGAAGGCCAGGTCTTCTGGGTCTACAACCGCGTGCAGGGCCTTGCCCGCGTGGCCGAGTACGTGCACAGGCTCGTCCCCCAGGCCCGCATCGGCATGGCCCACGGCCGCATGAACGAAGACGAGGTCGAAGGCAACATGCACAAGTTCTGGCACGGCGAGCTGGACGTGCTCGTGTGCACCTCCCTGGTCGAGTCCGGCCTCGACTTCCCGCGGGCCAACACCCTCGTCGTCGATCAGGCCCAGAACTTCGGCCTCGGCCAGCTCTACCAGCTGCGCGGCCGCGTCGGCCGCAGCGACAGGCAGGCCTACGCCTTCTTCGTGGTGCCCGACAGAAGCCACATGACGGAGCTCTCGGCAGAGCGGCTGCGCATCATCATGGACCTTGACTACCTGGGCGCCGGCTTCAAGGTCGCCATGGAGGACCTGCGCCTGCGCGGCGCCGGCAACATCCTCGGCGAGGCCCAGTCCGGCCACATCACCCGCGTGGGCCTCGACCTCTATCTGGAAATGCTGGAGCAGGCCGTGGAGCGCCTCAAGGGGACGCCGCAGGCCAGACAGGTGGAGACCGAGGTCAACATCGCCGTGCCGGCCCGCATTCCCGAAACCTACATCGAGGACGGCCGCGAGCGCCTGCGCGCCTACAAGCAGCTCACCGGCGCCCAGGACGGCGCCTCCAGCGAGGAGGCGGCCCTCGCCGTCAGGGACCGCTTCGGCCCCTTCCCCGAGGAATTCCGCAACTTCCTCGCCGTGCTCGACTTCAAGCGCTTCCTCTCCGGCCTCCAGGTGGAGAAGGCGGATCTCGGCCCCAAGGCCGTGCGCCTCTCCTGGGCCGAGGGCCAGACCGGCGCGGATCCGGTGAAGATCCTCAGGCTTGCCAGCCAGACCCACGGCGCCAGGCTGACGCCGCCGGCCTCGCTTTCCATGCCGCTGGCGCAGGACAAGCCCTTCCCGGAGGCGCTCTCCCTGCTGCGCGGCCTGCTGGAAGGCGTCAGGTCCGGCGCAGACGAGCCGGACCCGAAGGCGGAGGCGTCAGGCCCGGCCCCCGATCCTGCCGCCCCTGCCGAAAGGCCGGACAAGGCCCCCCGTGGGCCCCGGCGCCGGGGAAGGCCCCGAATCGTCGTCGGCGAAGGCCTCGAGGGCGGCCTCGACGAGGCCGGCCAGAGGGAGGAGGCTGCTGCGGGCGCTTCGAAGGCGGGTCGCCGGAGCCGGCGGAGCGCAGCCTTTGCCTGGAAGCCCTAGCCCCTGCCGTCTGCGGTGGCATGGTCGCAAATAGTCTCGGAAATTCAATGGATTGTCGTGGATCGAGCCTCTTCAGGGCGCGCGACATTGATTATTGACGTGTTTGCAGGTAACAAATAAACGAATTTGTTCCGAGGAGGAGTGCTGCTTTGAAAAAGGTTCTTGCCATTGTCTTTCTCGCCTGCCTGCTGTGCTGCGCGCAGGCCCAGGCCGCCTCGGTCAACAAGGTGGCCGCCGTTGTCAACGGCCAGCTCATCACCATGTACGACCTGCAGTCGTACGCCTTCCCCGAAATGCTCCGCATGCACCTGAATCCCAACAATCCGGCCCAGCGCAAGCAGTGCGACCAGATTCTGCGCACAGCCCTCGACCAGATGATCATGGACATACTCTTCGAGGGCGAGGCCAAGCGCCTGAAGATGGACATCTCCGATTCGGACGTGGATCAGGAGATCACGCGCATGTACAAGAGCCGCCGCATGACCAAGCAGCAGTTCGAGCAGGCTCTTGCCCAGCAGAACATCCGGCTCGCAGACTTCAGAAAGGGCATACGCAAGCGCATGCTGCGCCAGAAGATCATGGGCTCCCAGGTCGGCCGCCGCGTGGTGGTCACGCCCGAGGAGATCAAGGCCTACTACGAGGCCCACAAGGACAGCATGTACGACCGCAGGGGCCTGCACATGGCCATCATCGCCTACCATCCCAAGTCGCCCTTCCGCGAGATCGCCCGCAAGGTGCGCTCGGGCGAGATGCCCTGGCTCGAGGCCTCGGTCAAGTACTCGGTCTTCCCGAAGCACGAGAAGGGCGGCGACATCGGCCCCGTCATCTGGGACAAGCTCAACGACGACATGCGCGCCAGGCTTGAGAAGATGAAGCCCGGCGACGTGAGCGAGCTCTTTCCCATCAACGGCCAGATTATGGGCCAGGTGCGCCTCTACCGTCCCAACGGCGACCAGACCAACCGCATCATGACCCTGCAGGAGGCAACGCCCATGATCGATGCCATCCTGCGCGATCCCAAGGCACAGAGCCGCCTGGGCGACTACGCCGAAGAGCTCAAGCGCAAGGCCGTCATCGACATCCGCATCTAGCGGACGGACGGTGCGCCGGACGCGGCACCGAGCTGAAGAGAGACGGCCTGAATCCGGGCCGCAGGGGAAGCATAGCTATGACACTGGAAGAACTGGGCGCCCTGCTGGGCGAGAGGCGCGAGGCCCTCGGCCTCACGCAGGCCGACGTTGCGGAGCGGCTCAAGTATACGGAAAGCCGCATAGGCGAAGTCGAGCGGGGCGATCTGTCGTCCATGCCCCATAAGGCCTACGCCAAGGGGCTCCTGCGCACCTACGCGCAGACGCTGGGCCTCAGCCCCGACGAAGGCGAGATCGCCGAGACCCTCAAGGCCCTTTCCCCCAGAGAGGAGATCAAGCCCCTTGAGCCCGACCGCACGGCCCGTCCCCGCCGCGACACCCGCTGGGTCGGCATTGTCCTTTCCCTCGGCTTCTTCGGCCTCATCTGCCTCGGGCTCTGGCGCCTCGGCCTTGTGGACTTTGTCCGCGACAAGGCAAAGGACATGCAGACGGCTTCGCCCATGCAGTCCAAGGATCCGCTCAGGAACATGCCGAAGGCACCGGAGGACCCCGCCGTCCAGCAG
>JAEEPQ010000297.1 GCA_016284885.1 Desulfovibrio sp. | reverse complement strand
CGACGGCGTCCTTGAGCACCTTGGCAGGCGTGAACATGGGCACCATGCAGGCGGGCACGGTGATTTCCTTGCCGGTGCGGGGGTTGCGACCCTTGCGCTCGCTGCGGGAGGCCACCTTGAACGTGCCCAGACCGCCGAGCATAACGGCGTCGCCTTCGGCCATGGCTTCGGAGAGGGCCTCGACCAGAGCGCCGAGCACCTTGCCGGCCTGGACCTTGGTGATTTCGCCCTTCGCCGCGATCTTGTCTACGAGTTCAGCTTTAGTCATTGTGGAGCCTCCAGTCTGTTTTCCTGCCGTGGCAGGGGGCAATAGGTTGTGTCGCATCTATCCATAACGTCCTTCAGCTTGTGTAGAGCCGAGGCTTTTTGCTTGTCAAGGAAGAAGTACGGCAATCCTCAAAAAAAGCCTGTTTCCCCGCTTTCCCTTGCCCTGCAGGCATGGCGGGGCTTTCGGACAGGGGAGCGAGGCTTGCCTAAATCGTGCCTCGTGCTAGATTCTCCTGCGAGAGCATGACCCCGGATCCTGCGGGGGAGGAGGAGTACAATCATGGACCGCACGCTGCGCATCGCCGGAATTGCAGAGGAAAGCATAGTCGACGGTCCGGGCCTTCGCCTCACGGTCTTTGCCCAGGGCTGCCTGAGGAACTGTCCCGGCTGCCAGAATCCCCAGACCCACGATCCCGCTGGCGGCTGCGACATGGACTGCGGGGAGATACTCGCGAAGATTGCCGAGGATCCTCTGCTCAAGGGCGTCACCTTCTCCGGCGGCGAGCCCTTCCTGCAGCCGGCGCCGCTGGTCTGGCTGGCCAGGGAGGTCCACGCCCGCGGCCT
Source organism: Desulfovibrio sp. (assembly GCA_016284885.1). Classification (GTDB taxonomy): domain Bacteria; phylum Desulfobacterota; class Desulfovibrionia; order Desulfovibrionales; family Desulfovibrionaceae; genus Desulfovibrio. The sequence continues at coordinate 1,498 of JAEEPQ010000297.1, read as the reverse complement.
CGACGTCATGGCCTTCTCCGGCTACACCTGCGAGGAGCTCTTCGAGCTAGGGCGCCGGAACCCTGCGGCCGCGGAACTGCTGGACGAACTCGACTATCTCGTGGACGGCCCCTTCGTCGAGCAGCTCAAGGATCTGGAGCTCGAGTTCCGCGGCAGCTCCAACCAGCGCTTTCTCAAGCGCCATGACATTGCCATGCTCAGGAAAGCCTGGCTTGCCGGCGCAGGCAGGAGCTAGCCCGGCGCTGCGAACGCGCTGCGGGAAAGGCCCTGCACGCAAAGCGGGGCCCTTTCCGGAACGAGCCAGAAAAGGGCCCCTTCGAGGCAGGAGAACGGCGCGTGAACCAGGCCTAGAGGGCCTTGGCCACGGCTTCGGCAAAGGCTTCGACCTCGTCGGGCGCATCGGAGGCCCCGCCTTCGATCTTGAGGCCGGCGGCCACGATCTCGGCGCCGTTCTCCTTGGCGCCGGCCTCGACCACGTCGACGGCGGCGCAGAAATGCTCGTAGGAGGAGTCGCCGGAGGCGAAGGCGGCCACCTTCTTGCCGGCAAGGCCCATGTCGGCGAAGCGCTCGGCCAGGGGGGCGAAGTCCTCCTGGAGCTCGATGTCCTCGTCGCCCCAGCAGCTGGCGCCCATGAGGACGACATCGTAGCCGTCGGCGAGGCCGGCGGGATCAACGTCGGCCGCGTTCTTCACGACGACCTCAGCGCCCTTGGCTTCAAGAAGGGAGGCGACTTTGGCGGCGATGCTTTCGGTGTTGCCGGTGGTGGAACCGTAGACGACGAGAACCTTGCTCATGCTGAGTGCTCCTTTGCGCCGAAGGCAGGCTCTGCAGAGAGGCCAGCCATGGCGGCGCGTTTCGGGGATGGATTGGGAACGGATTGGGAACGGGTTGGAGATGGGACTGGACCTGGGATTGGATCCGGGGCTGGATTCGGCGAGACGGCGACGGACCGGACGGGATGGTTCCGCCCGAGGCAGGGCGCCGGTTCCCGATCGCTGTCCGGCTGCTGCAAGCCGGACAGGAGGCCAGGATGCCCGAATGCCAGGATGCCAGGGTACGTGATGCCAGGATGCGTGGTGCCAGGATGCCATGTGCCTGAGGCTGCTGGGCCTGGAGACTGCGTCTGAAATCTGCGTCTGGAGCTGGACCGCCCGGAGCGCCGAAGCATCCTGAGGCGGACCAGGGGAACGCCGCTTCGCAGGCGGGAGCTTGGGCGGGCACGGGCTTCAGCTAGGCCGAGGCCGCCCCCTGCCCGCCGTGGCCAGAAAGGTGGCCGTGCGCATGGTTTTGCTCGTGTTCATGGGCGTGGCCGTGGCAGCGTCCGCAGCAGGGACCGCCATCGCGGCAACCGCCCTTGCAGGTGCAGACATGGCCTTCAGCAGCACCCTGGCCTGCCGCCTGGCGCTCGCTGCGCCTTCTGGCAGCCAGACTCTGGCGGCCGTTGCCTGAGGCCGAGCCTGCGGGCTTGCGGTAGACGATGACCTTGTTGCCGTTCTGG
>JAEEPQ010000296.1 GCA_016284885.1 Desulfovibrio sp. | reverse complement strand
CTTGGCCAGGGCGTTGCCGTCCAGAAGGTGGAGGGAATGCAGAGCTTCCTCCATGGAAAGCTCATCCAGGACCTCAAGGCTCCCGGCTTCATCGTGGACCGCGAGCGCTTCGACCAGGCGCTTGCCCGTCAGGCAGAGGCCGCCGGCGCGCGCCTCCTGACGGGCACCGCCGTCCTCTCCCGCCTCACCACGGGCGAGGTGCTCTGCCAGGACGGCCAGGGGCGCTTCCTCGTCAAGGCAGGCATCATCGCCGGCGCCGACGGGCCCCGTTCTCTGGTCGCCTCCTGGATGGACCTGCGCCCCGGCAGGGTCATCCCCGCCGTGCAGGCAAGCGTGGAGCTCGTCCAGCCTCTTTCCCGCACGCACATCTATTTCCACGAATCCCTCAGGGCAGGCTACGCCTGGCTCTTCCCCAAGGGGCGCCTGGCCAACGCCGGCCTCGGGCATGCGGCCGCGCCTGGCCAGTCCTGCACGGGCCAGCTCAAGCGCTTCCTTGCCTTCCTCCGGGAAGAGGGGCTTGTGAAGGAAGGCGTGGTCGGCACCACCTGCGGCTGGATTCCCGTCGAGGAGCACCGCCAGATCTGCAAGGGATCCCTGCTGCTCTGCGGCGACGCCGCAGGACACACGCATCCCGTCACCGGCGCCGGCATCTTCCAGGCCGTCATGGGCGGCGCCATGGCCGGACGCTGGGCCGCCAGGGCCCTGCAGGCCGGCAGGCTCGCCATCCTCGCCGGCTATGCCGAGGAATGGCGCGAGTTCTACGGCGAGGTGCTGGAGCACGCAGCCGCAAGGCGCCGGGAGTGGGAGGCTTTTTCAGGGCGACTGGAGGACGGCATCCGGCGCTTCTGGATAGGATTCAGAGAGTACCATGCTAGCTGACAGCCTTTTAGAGGGCATGGAGCGGGCCCGCCGGGCCTCCCATGCCGTCCACGGCCGGCGCATCTGCTTCTACCTGCCCGGCATGTTCTGGCGCGACGGCAGAACCGGCCGCTATCCTGCCCTCTCCGTGACGGGTACGCGCTGCCTTCAGGGCTGCGCCCACTGCGGCGGGAAGCTCCTGGAGGACATGCTTGCCGTCCCCACGCCGGACGAGCTCTTCGAGCGCTGCCGGACGCTCCAGTCCAAAGGCATCCAAGGCGTCCTCGTCTCCGGCGGCTGCCTCGGCGGGGGGCGCCTCCCATGGAAGGATTTTCTGCCGGCCATAGCCAGAATCAAGCAGGAGCTTGGCCTCTTCGTCTCCGTCCACAGTGGCATGCTGGACCGGGAGACGGCCAGGGGACTCAAGGCCAGCGGCGCAGACCAGGTTCTGCTCGACGTGGCCGGCAGTCCTGAGACCTATGCCGAGGTCCTGCACCTGCCCGGCGGCCTTGACCTCCTGCGCGAGACCCTCGCCTTCGCCCAGGAGGCCGGCCTCGACATCGTGCCTCACGTCATTGCCGGGCTGCACTTCGGCCAGATCCGGGGCGAGGAGCGGGCGCTCGAGGCCATTGCCGAGCATGCGCCAAAGCTTTTGTGCATCGTGTCCTGGATGCCGATTCCAGGCACTGCCATGCAGGGCTGCCAGCCTCCCCAGCCGGAGGATGTCTGCGCTCTGATCGTGCGCGCGCGGGAGCTGATGCCCCAGACGGAAATCAGCCTCGGCTGCGCCAGAGAGCGCGGCAGGAACGCCAGGAAGCTGGAGCTGCTGGCCCTTGCCACAGGCGTGAACCGCATGGCGCTGCCCAGCGACGAGGCTGTCGAGCAGGCCCGGGCCATGGGACTTGCCGTTGAATTCCGCACAACCTGCTGCTCTGCCGCGATAGGGCCTGCGTCCCCGTCCTGGGACAGCGGAGAAGGAGAGGAGACGATATGCTGACAAACGAATCTGCTGCCTGCGCCCCTCATGACGCCGGCCTGGAAAGCCCTGCCGGCGTGCGCATGAGCCTCGCCGCGGCCATGACCCTCGGCTTTGCGCCAGGCTCCTTCTACCGTGGCGCGCGCCTCTTCTGCATCAATCTGCTCCTGACCTACAAATCGGGATGCGCCGGACGCTGCGCCTACTGCGGCCTCTCCAGAACGCGGGGTGCCGAGGCCTCGGAGGGGGGCAAGAGCTTCATCCGCGTGCCCTGGCCCGTGCTCGAGCTTGACAAGGTCGTCGGCGCCATCAGGGAGCGGGCGGACAGGGTGAAGCGCGTATGCATCTCCATGGTCACCAACCGGCGCGCCGTGCAGGACACGGCCACCATCTGCGCGCAGCTCAGGGCCGCCGTCGACGTGCCCGTCTCCCTGCTCATCGCACCCACCATCGTCACGAAGTCCGATCTGCTCGACTTCCGCGCAGCCGGCGCCGACAAG
>JAEEPQ010000295.1 GCA_016284885.1 Desulfovibrio sp. | reverse complement strand
GCACTCGCCGAAGGCCAGCCACACCCAGAGCATGGCAAGCACAGGCTCGAGCTCCGAAGTGACCACGGTCTGCACGAGGCTGATGCGCTTCAGGGCCTCGGCGAGGCAGACATAGGCCAGATAGGTGCAGACGACGCCGGTGCCGGCGGAGGCAAGCCAGACGTCCCAGGCAAAGTCCGTGCGCACCGGCGATGCCCCCCAGAGCGCCTGCGCCCCAAGCACGCCCGCCATGACAAGACAGCCGCCGAAGAGCATCCAGGCAAAGATGAGGAAGGAAAGATAGGTCTTCTGCCACCAGCGCGTGAAGGGATAGTGGGTGGCGTAGCACAGGCCGGAGACGAGGCCCGTCGCGATCCCGACCCAGGACACTTCGCCCGGAATGCTCCCGCCTGCGAGGCAGACGCAGACGGTGCCTGCCGCGGCCAGGACCAGGCAGAAAAGCTTGATGCGGGTGAGGCGCTCACCGAAGAGGAGGCGGGCGAAGACGGCCACCCAGAAGGGCGCGGTGTACTGGAGGATGATGTCCATGGCGGCGCCGGAAAGCCTGATGGTGTACTGCGCGCAGGTGAAGTAGACGCCTATGCCCCAGGCGCCGAAGAGCGAGAAGGCGAAGGCGTGGCGCCAGGGGATGCGGAACTGCCCTGCCAGCGCCATGTGCACGAAGAAGGCCGCAAAGCCGAAGAAGGCGCGCTGGAAGGCGCACTGCAGGGGATCCATGCCCGCCTGCAGGCAGTGCTTGCTGAAGAGGCCGACAACCGACCAGACGAGGGCTGCTCCGAGAATGAAGAGCGTTCCGGCCAGGCGCCGGGACGGATGACCCGCACAAGCCATGGGAGTTGCCCGTTTCTTTTCCGGCTCGCCGCGCCTAATCCTCAGGCGTGTCGGGGGACGTGTCGGAGGGCGTGTCGGGGATCGTGTCGGGAACCAGCTCCGGCGGGCGAGGGCTCCTGTGCTCTTTGCCCGCGGCCGCGCCCTTGACCCCTTCGCTCTCGGGAGCGGGGTAGCAGTACCGCAGGTCCTCGGGCTCGGGAGGCACGCACTCGCCGCGGATGCGGGAGAGCATTGTGGTCTCGAAGGTCTTGTCGTCCATGTTGAACGGCAGCCCGTCTTCGCCCCGAACCTCGAGCTTCATGACCCTGACCGGCTTGAGCGTGCCGTCCTCCCCGTGCAGTTCGAGGGTGTGGAGCGTTTCCGGCTCGTTGGCAAGAAGATGGGAGACGACGTACTGGGAACCGTCCGGACGCCGCCACAGTTCCAGGGTGAGTCCGCAGCCGGGCAGCGTGGGATTCTGGGCCGCGATGCCGGGAATAGACCAGTGCAGGCCGGCAAGGCCGGCGGTCTGGCCCATGCAGAGGTCGTGGCCCACGAAGATCACGAACCTGGCATCGCGCGCCCGCTTGTCCGGGAGCCTGCCGAAGAGGGCGTCGACCATGGCCTTGAGCATGCCGCTGGCGGATGCGCTGGAGACCACTTGCGAACGGTTAACGGGATTGCGGGCCGCCGTGCGCAGGCTCCAGAGCTTGGCCAGAAGATTCTTGTCGCCGGTCTTGGCGCCGGCCGCGGAGAAGGAGCCCTGGTAGGCCTCCATTAGAAAGATGTCGGCAAGGCCTGCCGCCATGCCGAGGCCGCCGGAAAGGAAGGCGCCTGCGCCGCGGGGCATGATGGTCACGTTAGTGGCCATTTCGGAGACGCGGCAGTTGGGCAGGCTGTAGCGCTCGCAGAGGTTCTTGTTCAGGGGCGCGAGCAGGCTGTCCAGGACGTCGAGTTCTCCGGAGAGCGAATCGGTGAGCGCGTCGAGGCTCTTGTCGGGCAGGGACTGGATGATGTCCGAGGCCGTTTCCTGGGGCCTCAGGGGGCAGTAGCCGGCGCGCAGCGCATGGAAGAGCGGATCGGCGAGGCCTTCCGGCCTGGCCCAGTAGCCTTCATGGCATCCCGGCAGCACTCCTTCGAGCACGGCAGAGGCGGTGTCCAGCGAGCGCGGCATGGCGTCCACGCGCATGTAGATGAGGCCGGGCTTGGGGCAGCCCTCCTGGGGAAAGAGGCCGTCGTCCCGCAGGGCCTGGCCCACGGCGCTCCAGAGGGCGCGGACAAGGTCCTTGCCGCGCCGGGTCACCCGGCCGGCGCCCACGGGCCAGTCGGTCCAGGTGTGCGCCTTGTCGAGACGCTGCAGAAGGATCTCGGATTCCGAGGGAGCGCGCACGCCCTCCTTGATGAGGACAACGGAGCGGATAAAGGTGTCGCCCCGCTCAGCCCGGGCCTCGCCGCAGGAAAGCGGGAGGGCCAGCAGGGCCAGCAGCCAGAGCAGGCAGGCCAGCCGCCGTGCAGCCGAAAGTGTTCTTGGCGTCG
>JAEEPQ010000294.1 GCA_016284885.1 Desulfovibrio sp. | reverse complement strand
GATCCGGAGGGCGTTGCCGAGAGCATCGCCGGCAGGAGCCACGAAGGGCAGGGAGACTGGACTGTCGTTCTCGCCGATGGCCGGGACCTTGAGCGGGCCATGCCTCTCGTCAGGCAGGCCTTCAAGGCCGCGGAGAAGCGGACGTAGGAGGATGCCATGGCGGAGCCGCATGAAATCCTGTTCGCGCTGGATGCGCACGATGCCCGGAAAAGGCTGGAGAAGACGTCGCTTCCGCCGGACGTGCCGTTCCTGCAGCTGGTCCCCTTATGGAGGATACTGCTGGGGCTTGGCCTGCTGGCGCTGAATGTCTGGCTCTGGGAGTTGATTCTCTTCAAGTAGCTTCGGCTCTGCTGCGTCCTCTCCGACTTTCCTCCACGTCCGCGCAAGCGCCCCTTCCAGCGTCATGGCAGAGCCGTTGCTGCGCACGTCCTGCCCGGCGCCGGCAGAGGCCAGAAAAACCGTTGCCTGCGCGACTCAGATCAGCGCGTTGAGGCGCAGATGGAGGAGTGGAAAGGGGCGGCCCTGGCCGTCCTGTGCAGAACGCCCCTGCACGGCAAAGCCGATCCGCCGGTAGAAGGCGAGCGCGCTGGGATTCTGCTCGTTGCAGTCGACCTCCCGGACGCCGAGCCGTTCGACGGCATGCCGGACAAGCCTTGTGCCTATGCCCTGCCGGAAGCGTTTAGGCCGAACGAAGAGCATTTCAAGCTTCTGTCCTCCTCCGCCCATGAAGCCGGCAAGCCGGTTGTTGTCTCCTGCCAGGACAAGCCACGGTACGCCGAGGACCGCAGACGCAACGCAGGGCCTCAGCGCAAGGATGTCGCCTTCGGCAAGAAAGGCGTGGCTTGCGCGCACGGAAGCCTCCCAAAGGCTGAGGATTCCGGCAAGGAAGGACTTTCTCTGCGAAGGCGGGACGCTGAAGAGGCGCAAAGGCTGTTCCAAAGGCAAGGATCTTCTCCTGGGGAAGGCTGGCAAGGAGCAGAAAGACGGGATCGGACCTAGCTTGAAAGGCTGGTCTTCGCCACGCCCGGGCCCCTGGCGCTGGCCAGGTGAAGCATTCATGCAGGCAAGCGCATGCGTGGGAGCCTACGCTGCCAGCCTGAACCGGGCAAGGATCTAAACGAAGCGACAGCGCTGACGCCCTCTGCAGGTTCTGCCGGCAGAGGCGAGGGCAGAACAGCAACCGCTGGATGCCTTGACGGGCGCTTCCAGCAAGGGCGCCATGGCGTCTTCATGGCCGTCGGCTCGTCTGGGCTTGGTCTGGTGGCGCTTTCCCTTCCTCTTCCGCCTTCTCTGCGTCTTTGTCCCGCAGTCAGCGGTGCCTTTCCCTTCCTCAGCCCCAGACGGCGCGATTAGATACCAGCTGTGGGCGATGGACTCTCCGCCGGAGGATGGAGGGGAGGGAAGGGCAGGATGGTGGACCGCCAGCGGCATGCAGTCCGTGGCGAGCAGTGTCCAGGGTGATTGACATTGCGTCTGCGCCTGCGCAGGATGCCGGCGGATTTGAATATTCAAAAGTGGAGGAACGCACATGAAGAAACGGATCTGGGCGCTGGCGACTGCCTGCGCCGTTGTTCTGCTGGCCTTTCCGTTCCATGGCGTCGCCCAGCCTCCTGCCGACAAAGACGAGTTCGTGCGCTCCGTGGTCCTCATCAAGGAGGGAGTGCGTGCTCCTTCTGAAAGCGAAGTGCGCCTGCAGAAGCTCGACACGGCTCACACGTGGACCGACTGGCCCGTGGGCGCTGGCCGGGTAACCAGGCGCGGCAAGGACCTCGTGCGCGCACTCTGGCGCGCCGTGGGCGACTCCATGCGCGAAGAGGGGCTTCTGCCCAGCGGCGCCTGCCCCAAGCCGGGCCTCCTCTACATGCGCGTGGACGCCATGGCGCGCTCGATGGACACGGTCGCCGCCGTGCTGGAAGGCGTCGTACCGGGATGCCGCGAAGGCTACTGGGCCGTGCAGCCGGGCAGCATCGATCCCCTCTTCCATTCGCTGCGTGCCGGCTACTGCCCCCTGCATCCGCAGCAGGCGGCGGCCGACATCATCGGCTCGCTGCCCGGCAGAAGCCTCGATGCGTACTCCGATTCCCTCTCCGCAGAGCTCGACGTCCTGGACGGCCTGCTTGCGCCGCTTAACAAGGATCTCTGCGAACGCTACAGCCTGCCCAACTGTCGCGTCTCCGAAATGGCCACCAACGTAACCGTCCTGCCGCGCGGCACCGGCGTCTTCCTTTCCGGCGGCCTCGGCATGGCGGCAGGCCTTGCCGACGTCTTCCTCATGGAAGCCTACCAGGGATCCTTTTCCGCGGCAGGCCACGTGGGAACGGACGGCGGCGGCGACAGGAAGCTGCTC
>JAEEPQ010000293.1 GCA_016284885.1 Desulfovibrio sp. | reverse complement strand
CGACGTCCGAGTCCTGCACGAGGTCGAGGCTGGCGACGATTTCCTGATCGTAGCCGGGGTCGCGCTCGAGTTCGGCCCTGGCTACGGCCGGCGTCATGGCCGCGCGGTGCTTGCGCGGGCTCGTCATGGCGCAGAAGGCGTTGACCACGGCAAGGACGCGGGCGGTCTTGAGTATGGCGTCGCCTTTGAGACCGGCGGGGCGGCCTGTGCCGTTCACGCGCTCCCCGCTCTGGCAGATGGTGTCGGCCACGGGCAGATGGAAGTCGAAGTTGCGGATGACCGTGTTGGCGAGATCCTGCGCCTTGCGCAGCTTGTCGCGGTCGTCGTCGGTGAGGCGCCCTTCCTTGTAGAGAATATCCGGCGGGATGAAGAGCTTGTTGATGCTCTGGATGCGGGAGGCGATGCGCAGGGTCTCCATGTCGTCGGAGCTCAGGGCGAGCCTGTCCTTGATGCGGCCGAGGACGGCGAGCATCTTGTGGGTGTGGCCGGCAAAGCCCTTCTCCACGCTTTCCATGGCGCAGGCAAAGACGTCGAGCAGGCTTTCGACGCGCCGCTTCTGTTCCAGGGCGCGGCGCCTGAACTCCGTGATGTCCTTGAAGAGGGCCACGCACAGGCCCTTTTGGCCGATCTTGCTGGTTGCGTAGGGGAAGAGGGAGACGCGGTAGAGGCGCTTGTCGCCGTTCTCCATGATGTGGGTTTCCATGGAGCCGCTCTTCTGGGCCTCGCTGATTTCCGCCGTCCTGGCTAGGATGGCCTCGGCCGTGTCGGCAGGCAGGATGCTGGAGAGCGCGGTTTTGGCCCATTCCTTCTCCGCATCGCCCTGGGTGAAGTAGGTGTTGCGGTACTGCACGGCGCCGTCGCCGGCGATCAGCATGATGCCGTCGTCCACGGAGCTGTTGATGCTTTCCAGCAGAACGTGCTGCTGGCTGATGCGCTCGTTGAGGGAGCGCTCCATGGCGCGGGCGGCTGCGATGAAGAGGGCGATGGCCAGCGTGAGAATGGCGACCACGGCCGTGGCCGCGAGCAGCAGGATGTCCCACTGGGCAGCCGCAATGCGGCCGTCCACGACGGCGGAAGGCAGGTAGGCGCGCAGGTAGCCTTCGCAGGGCACCTGGGTGCGGCGGTAGCAGTTGAACCGCGTGCCCCGGCCTTCCACAAAGGGCCCCTCCTTCAGATCGGGCAGGCCGCTGGCGGGCGCGAAGCCGACAGTTGCGCCGGAGAGGGTGGCTTCGCCGTCCTTCATGACAAGGCCGCAGCCGTAGGGGTGCACGCCTGAGAGCGCCTTGGCGAAGGTTTCGTCGAGGGGGACGTCGAAGACGAGATAGGCCGCGGGCTTGCTGTCGCTGGCAAGGGGATAGACCGGGGCGATGACCCTGGCGTAGACCTCGTCCTGGCCCTGCATGCAGGCAACGACGCGCACGGGCGCCGTGCCGCCAAGGCTCGCCTTGACTTCGGGCAGGGGCTCGCCGAGGAGGGCGCGTCCGTCGGGCAGGAGGATACAGGCGTGCAGCAGCTTGGACTCGCGGGCAAACTCCGCAAGCAGATCGCCGAGATAGCTGACGATGTCGTGCTCGGGCACGTTTTCATCGCGCTTGACCTCTTCCAGCTTGGCCACGCGCTCCTCGCTCGTTGCGAAGTCGGAGACGAAGACCTGGAAGAGGTTGGCTTGGGAAATGCTGGCCGCCATGCCGGCAAGGCCCGTGTTCCAGGCACCAATGCGCTCGGCCAGGGCGTCCAGTTCCTGCTGGGCTCCCTGACGGGCTTCTGCCACGATGTCCCGCTTGGCGTGGTTGATGCTGGTTAGAGTGACAAAGACGGCGCAGGCCAAGGCCGCGATGGTGGCGAGAGCCAGCAGAAGGAGGCGTGTCTTGTGTTTGCGTTTGACGGCATTGAGTTCGTCGCGCATGGCGTTGATCACTCCTTGGAGCAGGTGGCGCTATTTGGCGCGTCCCTTCAGATGCACCCAGGCCTTCTCCTCGTTCAGCGAGTAGGCGGGGACGTACTGCGTCAGACGGCTGTGAGGCACGATGGCGCTGGAAATGTTGTCGAGAATGTATATTTCTCCGCCCTCTTCGACGGCGAGCACGGCATGGGCCAGCTTGCGCACGACGTCCTTGAGGACGACGATGCGCATGGCGCTGCTGGGCACGCCCAGAGCGCGGAGCGTGTAGAACTTGACGATGGCGTAGTCTTCGCAGTCGCCGGACTTGCCGACGAACTCCCTCGGTATGGCCCAGTAGTCCTGGCGTCCCCAGTTCTTCATGTCCGTGATGTAGGGGTAGTTGTTCCAGAAGCTGTTGACGAAGCGCAGGCGCTGCATGCCGGTCAGGGAGCCGCCTTCGCTCAGCAGGGTGGACGACGTCTTCCCGCCC
>JAEEPQ010000292.1 GCA_016284885.1 Desulfovibrio sp. | reverse complement strand
CCCCCGCACCGGCGAGGAGCGCCGCGCATGGCAGGAGGCGGTCAGGGAAGGCTGGACGACAGGCCGCGTCCACGCCGGCGACATCTTCGAGGCAGCCATGGCCCGGCTGGAAGCCGACTACCGCGGCATGCTCCGCTTCCGCATGCTGGCGGACCGCGGCCTTGCCAGCGCGCCCGTGCTGGCCGAAGGGCAGGTGGCCCTCAGCGTCATGGGCAGGCGCCTCAGCCTCAACGAGACCACCATCCGCATCACCGTGCCGGCCAGCTTCGAAGCCGCCGAGCGCCAGCCTCTGGCAGGCAGGCCCGGACACGCGCCCCTGCTTCCCGAATAGCCGGCCTGAAGCAGTCCCGAAGCAGTCCCGAAACAGCCCTGAAGCCACCCTGAAACGGTCCTGCACGGCCCAGCGCCTCTGCCCCGCTTCCGCCCTTCCCACGCAGGGCGCAGTCCCCGCCGCTCCCCTTGCCTGGTCTGCCTTGCCTGATTCGCCTTGCCTGGCCCTCCGTGCCTGCCGGCATGCCCGCAACTTCGGCACCCCCGGCAGTCCCGGCATCCCCGCAGCCTCGGCAGCCAGCGTCCTGACCTGGGCCAGTACGGCGCCATTCCCGCGCCAGTCTTGCCCAAGCCACCCTGAAGCCACCCTGACGCCAGCCCTGCACGTGCCGGCCTTTGCGCCGGCAGGAGACCTCCCATGGAATCCACGCCTTTCCTTTCCTTCAGCCAGTCCAGCCAGCCCGGCTCCCAGTCGTCCGGCCAGCCCAGTCCCCAGCAGCCCGGCCAGCCCAGGACCGGCCTGCCTCTGGCCAGCCTCGTGCCGGCGCCCCGCAACGGCCAGCCCCTTCCGCCCGATGCCGGCATCGATGCCGACCCCGCCCTGGCGCCCGTTGCCAAGAGCCGGCTCGACCGCAGGCTCTGGTCGCGCGGCTACTTCCCCGAGCCCCTGATCCAGGAGCTGGCCTACGACCAGCTGGACCGCCTTCTGCTCTGGTGCACGGCCAAGCGCGCATCGGACGTGGTCTTCTGTCCCGGAGACCCCTGCTGGATGCAGGTGGACGGCGTCTGGCACCCCTGCACGGAAGCCGCGCTCACGGCAGGCGACACCCAGCGCGTGGTGAACGCCACCTCAGGCCAGTCGAACAGCGCCAGCCGCGTGCTCACGGGCAAGCCCATGGACTACGGCTACTCCCTGCGCATTCCCGGCACCGGCTTCGTGAGGCGCCTGCGCCTGCGCATCAACGCGACCAACACCGCCAAGGGCGTCTACGTCGTCGCGCGCATCCTGCCCACGGACATCCCGGCGCTCAAGGACATGGAGCTGGACTGGGATCTGGCGCGCCACCTCTTTCCCGCCAGCGGCCTTGTGGCGGTGTCGGGCGTCATGGGCTCCGGCAAGTCGACCCTGCTGGCTGCCGTCATGCACCAGGCGCTCACCGGCGGCATTGGCCGCCAGGTGCTGACGCTGGAGGATCCCGTGGAGTTCGACTTCGCGCAGCTGAGCCACGCCCGGCGCCAGGCGCCCGTGGCCCAGTCGGCCCTGGGCGTCGACGTCGAGGACTGGGCCTCCGGGGTGCGCAGCCTCACCCGCCGCAAGGGCGAAATCGTCATGCTGGGCGAGTGCCGAGACGAGGACACGGTCTCGGCCATGCTGGCCGTGGTCGAACAGGGCGTCACGGCCTACACCACCGTGCACGCCCGCGACGTGCCCCAGACCGTGACCCGGCTCGTCAACGCCGTGCGCGAAGAGCGCCGTGCCGCCACAGCCTGCGTGCTGGCCTCCTCCCTGCGCCTCCTTGTCCACCAGCGGCTTGTTCCCTGCCTGCGTACGCCTGAGGAAGCCAGGGCCGGCAAGCCCCGGCGCCTGGCCCTGCGCGAGCACCTTGCCCTGGACGAAAGCGCCAGGCGCCTGCTCTACCGCACGCCGGCCAGCGGCATGGTGCCGGTGCTGCGCCGGCTTGTGGCCAGCCAGGGCCGATCCCTGGCTAGCGATGCTCTCGAGAAGCTGCGCCAGGGGCGCATCAGCGAGGCAACCTACGAAGAGGTGGCTGCCGAGCAGGAGGCTGCCGACAGGGATGCCGGCACATTCCAGGCCCGGCAGGCTAGGCAAAGCGGGCAGACGGAGCAACGCGGGCAGGCAGCCTGCGGCGGCGGTACGGGCGGCATGAGCAACATGGAGGGGACGGGCACTGCGGGCGATCTGGACGATAGGGGCGATAGGGGCGCAGAAGCTGGCCTGCCGGCAAGCAGGTCGAATTCGACCTCATTCCCCTGTTCATGTCCAGACACCGGGCCAGGCGGACCGGGCGGCCCTGGCGCAGACGAAGACCTGCGCTGGACGCAAGGACATCCCCCTTCGCCCTGCCCCGCCGTCATGCCGTGCGAGCCAGGCACCAG
>JAEEPQ010000291.1 GCA_016284885.1 Desulfovibrio sp. | reverse complement strand
GGGCCGGCAGGGCCACCCCCCACGAAAACGGACAGACCCAAAGAAAACGGTTGGGAGGGGCTAGCTTGGGGGCTTCCTGCGCCATGCAATCCAGTGTGCCGATGCAGGCCCCGCTTTTTCAAGGCCTTGACACGCGGGGCGCGATCACCTATGGAGGCAAATTCCTGTTCACCCCGTCTCCCTTGAATTCAGGTCAACTCCCTTGACAGGCAGGACGGGGACACTATCTATGCCACACCGGGCGTCCAGCCCGCTACCGGAGGTAGACATGGCCCGCATCACGGTTGAAGACTGCCAGCAGCGCGTTCAGAACCGCTTCCTTCTCGTCCAGATGGCCATCAAGCGCGTGCGCCAGTACCGCGACGGCTACGAGCCCCTCGTCGAGTCGCGCAACAAGGAAATCGTGACCGCCCTGCGCGAAATCGCGGCCGGCAAGGTGCTGCCTGCGGATCCCACCCTGGACAAGGCTTCCGGCAAGTACGAGGCCGAGATAGAAGCCCAGGCAACCGAAAACTAGAGCAGAGCAGGCATGGAACAGCAGCGAGACTACTACGAGGTCCTCGGCGTCGGGAAGGACGCTTCCGACGACGACATCAAGAAGGCCTACCGCAAGCTGGCCTTCAAGTACCACCCCGACCGCAATCCCGGCGACAAGGAAGCCGAAGCGAAGTTCAAGGAGGCCGCCGAGGCCTACGACGTGCTCCGCGATCCCAACAAGCGCGCCCGCTACGACCAGTTCGGCTTCGAGGGCGTGGGCCAGGGCGCCGGCTTCACCAATGCCAGCGACATCTTCTCCCAGTTCGGCGACATCTTCGGGGACTTCGGCAGCTTCTTCGGCTTCGGCGGCGCCCAGGGACGCGGCGGGCCCGCTGCTGGCGACGACCTGCGCCTGAGCCTGCACGTCACCTTCGAGCAGGCTGCCCACGGCGCGGAGATTCCCGTCACCATCCACCGCCACGCCACCTGCGACGCCTGCGGAGGCACGGGTGCCGCCCCCGGCACGCGTCCCGAGACCTGCCCCCACTGCCACGGCACGGGCCAGATCCGCCGCTCCCAGGGCTTCTTCTCCATCTCCACGCCCTGCCCCAACTGCCACGGCACAGGCCAGTTCATCCGCAAGCCCTGCCCCAAGTGCCACGGCGACGGCGTCATGAAGACGCCCAAGGAACTCAACCTGCGCATCCCGGCAGGCGTCGACACCGGCACGCGCCTGCGCGTGCGCGGCGAGGGCGAGTGCGGCCTCCACGGCGGTCCAGCCGGCGACCTCTTCGTCATCCTCGACGTCGAGGAGAGCAAGATCTATCAGCGCCAGGGCGAGGATCTCATCTATACGGCCAAGATCAGCTTCGTGCAGGCGGCCCTCGGCGCCAAGATTGCCGTTCCCGGCATCGATCACGAGCTCTCCGTCTCCATCCCCAAGGGCGTCCAGAGCGGCACCCCCCTGCGCATCCGCGGGGAGGGCATGCCCGTCATCGGCGGCCGGCAGAAGGGCGACATGATTGTCCTCGTCAACGTGCTGACCCCCACCAAGCTCAACGCCAGGCAGGAAGAGCTCCTGAAGGAATTCGAGAAGGCAGGTCAGGACGGTCCCCTCGACGCCATGAAGGAAAGCCTGAAGAGCCACTTCAAGAAGGCCAAGGACACGCTGGGTCTCTAAGCCCCAGTTCAGCTCAAATTCGGCCCAAGCCGGCCTCTCCCATCCCTCGCATTTCGCAGAAAGCCGCCCAGCCTTTCCGGGCGGCTTTCATTGTGATCTGGGGCTATCGCACCCCCTGCCTCTACCAGCCATGCCAGCCCCTGCCGGCCATCTCAGCCATCATAAGCAGGATGTCTGCAGCAGGGTGTCTGCCGGCTGCGCCTGAACGCCGCCAGCCTATGGCTTGGGGCACTCCGCCTCGCATAGAAAAGCCCGCTCCAGACGCAAGAGGTCGGACGCCAGACGCCTCGCGTCGACGGCATAGCTCCCCTGGCGCACCTGGTCTGCCAGACTGGCCACGCGCGCACGGCGCAGGTCGGCGCGGATCACCCGACAGCCACCTGCGGGGCGGACTGCTTCGGAGCCTTTGGTGTCGTCATAGCGGGATGCCATGGCTGGACCTTCCTTGGGGGCTTGGGCCTTGAGCATTGAGGGCTTGGGGCTTGAACCCAAGCGACTTTAGGCCGTGGAGGCTTGAGAGAGATGACAAGGCGCGGAACCTTTCTGCCGCAAGGGGGCGCGGCAAGAGACTCGCATGCCAGCGCCGGCTCGCGCCCTGACGCCGACAGTTGGTGCCAAGCCCGTGGGACATGCCCCTAGAAGGGATGCTTTCGGGGAAGGATGCCTTTGGGACAAGCTTGAGGGACAAGCCCTTGCGGCACGTCGTTGGCAGGATGCAGGCAGAAAGCATG
>JAEEPQ010000060.1 GCA_016284885.1 Desulfovibrio sp. | reverse complement strand
ACATGGTGCAGGGCTCGAGCGTGACGGCGAGCACGCAGCCGTCCAGGCGGTAGTTGCCAAGGCGGGCGCAGGCAGCCCGGATGGCCTTGACCTCGGCGTGGGCCGTGGGGTCGCCGTCGGCAACAGGCGCGTTGCGCCCCCTGCCGACGATGCGTCCGAGAGGGTCGGCCACCACGGCGCCGACAGGCACTTCGCCGGCCCGGCCGGCACGCCTGGCCTCTGCCAGCGCCTCGGCCATGAGCCCCTCCCAGGTCCAGCCCGGCGGGGGGGAAGGCACGGGACCCTCCACGGGCAGGCAGGGAAAGCGCGCTTCAGGCGGCCGGGGCGTGTCCATGCGGGGCTGTCCTCCTTGGCTTAGTCTCTGGGCTGCAGGCTCCAGCGCCCCTTCTACGCCTGCGCCCAGCCAAAGCCAAGGCTGTCCCTGATCCCTCCCCAGGCCATCCAGAGGCGCCCTGCGCCACTTGCTTTTGGCGCCCGTGATGGCTATCACCCCAAGGAAGCCCCTCCCGCGGCAAACGCCTTGCCGCCGGCATGGCGGAAGTGAACCTTCGGTAAGGATAGGATGCGATGAAAGTACAGTTTCTCGGCGCAGCCCAGACCGTCACGGGCTCCTGCTACATGATTGAGGCCTGCGGCAAGCGCTTCTGCGTCGACTGCGGCATGCACCAGGGCAACAAGGCCATCGACGCCCGCAACCGCGACCCCGAACCCTACCGGGCCACCAACGTCGACTTCGTCCTGCTCACCCACGCCCACATCGACCACTCCGGCCTCATCCCCCTGCTCGTCAAAGAGGGCTTCAAGGGCGAAATCTACTGCACGCCCGCCACGGGCGAGCTCATCGGCATCATGCTGGAGGACAGCGCCCACATCCAGGAGATGGAAGCCCTGTTCGAGCAGCGCAAGTACGCCCGCCGCGGCCTGAAGAACCCGCCCGAGGCCCTGTACACCATCGAGGACGCCCAGGCCGTGCCCAAGCACCTTCACCCGGTGGAGCTACACAGGAGCGTGGAGCCCGCGCCCGGCATCAAGGCCACCTTCTACGAAGCCGGCCACATCCTTGGCTCCGGCACCCTGCGCCTCGAGGTCACCGAGGACGGCACGACCACGAGCATCGTCTTCTCCGGCGACATCGGCCGGCCCAACCCCCTCATCGTGCGTCCTGCCGAGACGCCCCCGTCCGCGGACTACGTCTTCATGGAGACCACCTACGGCGACAGGGACCACAAGGACGCCTCGACCTCCCTCGACGAGCTGGCCAGCGCCATCGCCTACTCCTACGCCAAGGGCGGCAAGGTGATCATTCCGGCCTTCGCCGTGGAGCGCACCCAGGAGATGCTCTTCTGCCTGCACAGCCTGGCCTCCAAGGGCGCCCTGCCGGACGACATGCCCATCTACGTGGACAGCCCGCTGGCCATACGCGCCACGGAGATCTTCCGCCGGCACAGGGAGCTCATGGACGAGTCCACCCAGCGTCTGCTGGCATCGGGCGAAGACCCCTTCGAGCTGCCCAACCTCCACTACACCCTGACCAGGGAAGAGTCCGAGGCCATCAACGACGTCAAGAAGCCCGCCATCGTCATCTCCGCCTCAGGCATGTGCAACGCGGGCCGCATCAAGCACCACCTCAAGCACAACATCTGGCGTCCCGGCACCAGCCTCGTCTTCGTCGGTTTCCAAGCCGTGGGCACTCCCGGCCGCGCCATCGTCGACGGCGCCAAGAAGCTCACCCTCTTCGGCGAGGACATGGAGGTCAAGGCCAAGATCTTCTGCATCAACAGCTTCTCGGCCCACGCCGGCCAGAGCCAGCTGCTCGACTGGCTCAAGCCCCTCGCGACCTCGAAGCCCAACGTCGTTCTGGTGCACGGCGAAGAGAAGGCGCAGCAGATCTTCGCCGGCCTGGTCAAGGAGCGCTTCGGCATCGTGCCCGTCATCCCCAGCTACCTTGAGGAGATGACCCTCAAGGGCGACGCCGTGCAGGCCACGGTCCAGCACGAGCCCGAAGCCCATCCGCGCATCGACTGGAACTTCCTCACCAGCGAGGTGGAGCGCAAGTGGGAGATGTTCAAGCAGCGCCTCGGCGACGGGAAGGACCGCCCCTGGGTGGACCAGACCAACCTCGAGGAGGCCCTGGCCAAGATGGACTACTACCTCACCCGCCTCATCTCCAAGCTCTAGACCATGCGCATCATTGCCGGCGCGCTCAGGTCGCGCACCCTCAAGACCGTCGAAGGCGAAGGCTACCGTCCTGCCATGAGCAGGGTGCGCGAGTCTCTCTTCTCCATGCTCGACGCCCGCCTGCCCGCCTGGGAGGGGCTGCAGGTGCTCGACCTCTTCGCGGGCTCGGGCAGCCTCGCCTTCGAGGCCCTCTCCCGTGGCGCCGAACGGGCCTGGCTCGTGGAAAACTCCGCCAAAGCCCTGCGCTGCCTTGAGGACAACGTCGAGCGCCTCGACCTTGCCGGCCGCGCCCTGCTCTGCCAGGACGACTGCCTTAAGCTTCTGCGCAGGGTGCGCGGGACGGGACGGAACATGGGCGGTCCCTTCGGGCTCGTCTTCTCCGACCCGCCCTACCGCAAGCGCCTGGCCCAAGCCTCGCTCGACGCCCTGTGCACCTGCGGCTGGCTGAAGGACGGCGCCTTCGTGGTCCTCGAGATCGAAAAGGGCCTCGAGATCGCCCTGCCGCAGGGCCTTGGGCTCTTTTCCGACAAGTGCTACGGCCAAACGCGCGTGCTGGCCGCCAGATGGGACGCCTCGGCCGCAGGCCCTGCCCAGGCAGGCCTGGCCGCCGAGCCAGAGGAGGCATAGCGCCTGCCATGGGAACGGCCCTCTATCCGGGAACCTTCGATCCCCCCACCAACGGCCATCTGAGCCTCATCCGCAGAGGCTGCCAGCTCTTCGACCGCATCATCGTAGCCGTGGCCGACAGGACGCCCAAGCCCGCGCGCTTCTCGCAGGAGGAGCGCTGCGCCATGCTCGCCGAGGCTCTGGCGGACAATCCCCAGGTCGAAGTCGCCCCCTTCTCGGGCCTCACCGTCGCCTACGCCCAGGAGCGGGGCGTCTCCGCCGTGCTCCGGGGCATGCGCGCCGTCTCGGACTTCGAGATGGAGTTCCAGCTCGCCCTCATGAACCGCCGCCTCAACCGCCGCATCGAGACGGTCTTCCTCATGACCGACTACCAGTGGCTCTACATCAGCTCCACCATGGTCAAGGGCGCGGCCGCCCACGGCGCCAGCATCGAGGGCCTGGTGCCGCCAGGCGTCGCCCGCAGGCTGCAGGTCACCGGCGCCGGAGAAGCCGGTCCCGGAGAAGGCACGGCCTGCGCTCTGCCGGTGCCCCGCTCCCACACCGTCGTCTATCCCGGCACCTTTGATCCCGTCACCAACGGGCACGTCTCCATCATCCGCCGGGCCCTGCGCTTCTTTGACAAGGTCGTGGTGGCGGTGGCGGAGAACGCCGGCAAGAACCCGCTCTTCTCGCTCGAGGAGCGCGTGGCCTTCGTCAAGGACGCCACGGCGCACCTCAAGCGCGTGGAGGTGATCCCCTACAGCGGGCTCACCGTCCAGTTCGCGGCCGCCCACGGCGCCTGCGCCATGCTGCGGGGACTGCGCGCCACGGGCGACTTCGAATACGAGTTCCAGCTCGCCCTCATGAACCGCCGTCTCCAGAACGACATGCAGACCGTCTTCCTCATGACCGACTACCGCTGGCTCTTCGTGAGCTCGAGCATCGTCAAGGCCGCGGCCTCCCACGGCGGCGACATCGCCGGCCTCGTGCCGGATCTCGTGCGCGCGCGGTTGGAGGAGCTCTACCGGACAGGCGGCATGAACCAGAGCACGCCCTGCCTCGGCGCGCCTCAGGCGGGCTACGGCAGGAAGCCTGGCGGCGGAAGCTAGCCATGACGGCAGAATGTCCCGCCGTGCTCTGCCTCGCCGGCCCCACCGGCGCCGGCAAGACGGCCCTCGCCCTCAGGCTGGCGCAGGAGCTTGGCTGCGAGGTGGTCAACGCCGACTCGCGCCAGGTCTACCGCGACTTTCCCCTCGTCACGGCCCAGCCCTCGCCGGAGGAGCGCGCCGTCTGTCCGCACCATCTCTACGGCTTTCTCCGGACCGAAGAGACGGTGGATGCGGCCGCCTGGGCCAGGCTGGCCCTGGCGCAGATCCAGGACATCCGGGCCAGGGGGCTGACGCCCCTGCTCGTGGGCGGCACGGGATTCTACTTCCAGACCCTCCTGCGGGGCATAGCCAGCATTCCGCAGGTGCCTGCCAGCATCCACGATGCCGTGCTCGCGCGCATGGAGGCCACCGGCCCCGAAGCTCTGCACCGGGAGCTGGCCAAGGCCGATCCCGCCTACGCGGCCCGCATCCATCCCCGCGACCGCCAGCGCACGGCCCGTGCCCTGGAGGTGCTCGAAGCAACGGGCAGGCCCTTCTCCTGGTGGCATGCCAACGCCGAAGGGGCCCCCCTCTGCCGGGGTCCCCTGCTCGTGGCCCAGACCGCGCTCGGCGAACTTGAGCCAAGGCTCATGGCGCGCATCGAGGCCATGCTGGCTGCCGGCGCTCTGGAGGAGGGAAAGGCCGCCATGGCGGCCTGCAGCGACGGGCAGGCGCCTGGCTGGACAGGGATTGGCTGCCGCGAGATCTACGGCTTCCTCACGGGCCGGATGGGACTTGCCGAGATGAAGGCGGCGTGGTTCCGCGCAACGCGCCAGTACGCCAAGCGCCAGATCACCTGGTTCAGAGGGCGGTCCGAGAGCGTCTGGATAGATCTGGCGCGCCCGGACGAGACGGCCGCCCTGGCCCGGAGGCTTCTGGAGGCCCTGAGCTGAGCCTGCCGGGGGCCTAAGCGTGAAAAAGGGGACAAGGCCCGGCCCTGTGTCGCCCCGCTCGGCATGCGGAGCATGCCCCCGGACGTCCCGGCCGCAGCCGGGCCATAGCCCCGGACCAGAGTCCGCCAAAGCAGACGGAGCCCCGTTCGGGCACCATGACAACGCCTGCGGATTGTGGTAGGAGAGGGGATAAACGGGCGCGCCGGACTGTGGGCTTAAGGATCGTGATTCTTTTCCCTTACGGCTTGACGCGTCCGGAAGGGTTGTCTAACCTAAAAAAGTAGTATGCATCCCGCCCTTTTGTTCGGGGCTGGAGACTGTCCGTCGCATGGGGTAACGGCCGGTCAAAGTGGGACTGATCAGCATACAAAAGGATGTTCACATGAGGAACGGTAAGGCACTGCTCAAGCAGACGGCGATGGCTGCGGCGTGTACTTTCTGTCTGATCATCTGGGGCGCAGGGCCCGGGCAGGCTTCCGAGCTGGAAGCGACGGACAGTGGTGCACCTTCAGCCAAGGTTATGTTCCCGGTATCCGCGAAAGCGACCGCTCCGGTCGCGAGCATGAAACCGGTGCTCTTCAACCATCTTATCCACGAAAAAGCAGTCGAGAAATGCGAGACCTGCCACCACACCGGCGATCCGGCCGCGTGTAGCGACTGCCATTCCGCCGAGGGGAAGGAAGAAGGCAAGTTCATCACCCTCGAAAAGGCCATGCACGCCAAGAATATTGCCGTGCGCGAAGACGGCAAGACGCCCTCCAGCTGCGTGAGCTGCCACGAGCAGCAGACCGCCAAGCGCGAGTGCGCCGGCTGCCACAGCACCATCTCCCCGTCCTACGACGCCGCCTGGTGCTCTACCTGCCACAATGTCAACGTGACGCCTCAGCAGATGGCCGACGGTGCCAACGGCAGGCTCTCCGAAGCCGCCAACCTCGCTGTCGCCACCAAGACCGTGCAGGAAACCAAGCGCGCCGCCTCGCCCGCCACGCTCGGACCGGCCAAGGCCATCATCGACGCTATAGCGAACGAGTACGAGCCCTGCGTGTTCAACCACAAGCGCCATATGGCCTCCCTGATGGAGAACATCAAGGACAGCAAGCTGGCTGCCGCTTTCCACACCCAGCCGGAAACGCTGTGCGCCACCTGCCACCACCACAGCCCCCTGTCCCTGACTCCGCCCAAGTGCGTGAGCTGCCATCCGGTCGCCATCGATCGCATGCAGCCTGCGCGTCCTCAGCTGAAGGCCGCCTACCACCTGCAGTGCATGGGCTGCCACAAGGGCATGGACGTCAAGCGCCCGGTGAACACCAGCTGCACCTCCTGCCACAAGGCGAAGGCCCCCGCTGCTGAAGCTCCGGCGGAAGCGGCTGAAAAGTAAGGGAGAGCAATATGAATCGCAGAAAATTCCTGACCTTCATGGGAACGGCTGGCGTAGTCTCTGCTCTCGGCACCGCCAAGGTTGCGAAGGCTGGCGTTGAGACCTTCCCCTATTACGACAACGGCTACGGCGTCCTGCACGACATGACCCGCTGCATCGGCTGCCGCAAATGCGAAGAAGGCTGCAACAAGGCCAACAAGCTGCCTGCGCCCGAGAAGCCCTTCTCGGACCTCTCCGTCCTTGACAAACGTCGCCGCACCACCCCCACGGCGTGGACGGTCGTCAACAAATGGGACATGGGCGAAGGCAAGTTCGCCTTCCGCAAGCAGCAGTGCTTCCACTGCAACGATCCGGCCTGCGCCAGCGCCTGCTTCACCAAATGCTATCAGAAGCAGCCCAACGGCGCCGTCATCTACGACGGCAGCCAGTGCGTCGGCTGCCGCTACTGCATGGTCGCCTGTCCCTTCTACGTGCCCTCCTTCGAGTACGGCGAGCCCTTCGATCCGGTCATCAAGAAGTGCACCTTCTGCTTTGACCGCCTCAAGGAAGGCAAGCTCCCCGGCTGCGTCGAGTCCTGCACCATGGACGCCCTGACCTTCGGGCGCCGCAAGGATCTCATCAAAATCGCCCGCAAGCGCATCGAAGCCGAACCCGAGAAGTACCTCGACTACGTTTACGGCGAGCACGACGCCGGCGGCACCGCCTGGATGGTGCTCATGCCGAAGCCGAAAGATCTGCCACAGTGCTCCACCGGCAACGCGGCCGAAGCCAAGGACGCAGCCAAGCGCGCCGGCCTCGACACCACGCTGGGCAACCAGCCCATGGCCGAGTACACCTACGGCGCTCTGGGTGCCGTGCCCATGATCATCGCCTTCTGGCCCGTCCTCTTCGGCGGCGCCTACGGCATGACCAAGCGCCGCGAAGCCATCGCCAAGGCCAACCTGGCCAAGGCCACGGCCGAAGAGAAGCAGAAGGTCATGGACGCCGTCGTCAAGGTCATCGAGAAAGAACAAGGCGCGGAAGCCGCTGAAAAGGCCCGCCAGCAGATGAACGAGGCGCTGGCCGAAGCAGACGCTCCCAAGACCGACGGGGAGGCCAACTAATGTCACATCAAGTCACCATCCCGACTAAAGATCATCTCTTCAATATGAAGGAGTTCTTTAAGTTCACTCCCGGGAACATCATCAACTACACCCTGCTGGCCATCGGACTGGTCGTTACCTGGGTCCGCTTCACGCAGGGCATAGGCGCTGTTTCCAACCTCGACGACTACCAGCCCTGGGGCATGTGGATCGGCTTCGACCTGCTCTGCGGCGTGTGTCTGGCCGCCGGCGGCTACTTCACCACCGTCGCCTGCTACGTCATGGGCATGAAGCAGTACCACTCCGCGGCCCGTCCGGCCGTGCTGACCGCCTTCCTCGGCTACGCCTTCGTCGTCGTGGCCCTGCTCTACGACCTGGGCCATCCGCTCCGCCTGCCCTACATGTTCTTCTTCCCGGGCACCACTTCCGTGCTCTTCGAAGTCGGCCTGTGCGTGGCGACCTACCTCACCGTCCTGTTCGTGGAATGGTCCATCTGCCCCTGCGAATGGCTCGGCAAGAAGTGGCCCGTCCTGCTCAAGTGGCGCCACTGGGTCGAGAAGTGCGGCATCCTGCTCACCATCATGGGCGTCTGCCTCTCCACCCTGCACCAGTCTTCCCTGGGCTCCCTCTTCCTGATCTGCCCCGGCAAGCTGCATCCGCTGTGGTACTCGCCCTTCCTGCCCATGTTCTTCTTCGTCACCTCCATGATCGCCGGCTCTTCCATGGTGGTCTTCGAGGGCATGCTGGCCCACAAGGCGAGAAGCACGCATGCCATGATGGACGAGAAGCACCTCACCAATTCCGACAACGTGACGCTCTCCTTCTCCAAGGCCGCGTCCTTCATCCTCTTCTCCTACTTCTGCCTGCGCGTCATCGACATGCTCTCGCACGGCAATTTCCACTACCTCTTCTCCGGCTACGGCCTGTGGTGGCTCATTGAGATGGGCTTCTTCGTGCTGACCCCCTGCCTGCTCTACGCCAAGGGTTCCCGCGAAGAGAACGTCGGCCTCTGCCAGTTCGCCTCCTGCATCGCTGTTGCGGGCATCATCGTGAACCGTTTCACCATCTGCATGATCGCGTTCAACTACGACCTGCCCTCCAGCGACCGCTACTTCCCCAGCCTGCCTGAAATCATGGTCTCCGTGTTCGTCGTCACCATGATCGTCACCTGCTACAGGTTCATCGTGTACCATATGCCGGTCCTCTACGAACATCCCGATTTCCAGGAAGAGGAAGACTAATCTTCCCCAGGAGGAAACATTATGGAATTCGATACCTTTTACCAGTACTTCATCTACTCGAAAAACTGGGCCTACCTCCTGATGTTCATCACCCTTCCGGCATTCGTGGTCTTCTGGAACACTATCCTCTATCCCACGAAGGACGAGGAAGTGCTGAAGCTCATCGGCTGCTGCAAGGACAAAATCGGCTCCGCTACGGCTAAGGCCGCCGAGAAGATGCACGACATCAAGGCCAAGAAGAGCAAGTAGCTCCGCAGACTGACAAAATCCGCAAAGCAACGTATACAAAGCAGGACGGAGGACAACGCCTCCGTCCTGTTTTCATGTTTCCCACCGCCTACAGAGAGGAGCGCACCGCATGTGTCTGGCCGTCCCAACCCAGGTCGTTGAAATCCTTCCGAACACCATGGTCAAAGTGAAGGTGGGCAACTCCTCCACCCTGCTCACCTGCTCAGCCATGCTCTTGCCCGAGCCACCCAAGATCGGCGACTACCTCATCGTGCATGCGGGCTTCGCCATGAACAAGCTTTCACCTGCCGACGCCGAGGCAAGCCTCCAGGCGCTCAGGGAACTGGCCGACGCCATGGTGGAGAGTGGCGAGATGGCCCAGCTGGAGGCGGAGCAGGCCGGCGGATAGCCCCGCTTCCCGCCCCTTTGCCGCAACGTCGCAATCGGCCTTGACTTTGGGTCGCAAACTGCTCTAACTGATTGGTTCGACCAAATTTTTTCCGGGGAAAAGACACCATGAGCGACTACAAGAAAACCCTCAATCTTCCGAATACAAAGTTTCCGATGAAGGCGAACCTCGTCCAGCAGGAGCCCAAGACCCTCAAGCGCTGGGAAGAGACCGGCGCCTACCAGGCCATGCTCGACGCGCCCTGTCCCCAGGGCGAGTTCATGCTCCACGACGGGCCGCCCTACGCCAACGGCCATATCCACATGGGGCACGCGCTCAACAAGATCCTCAAGGACATCATCGTGAAGTCCCGCAGCATGCAGGGCTACCGCGCCCGCTACGTCCCCGGCTGGGACTGCCACGGTCTGCCCATCGAGCACAAGGTCGAGGAGGATCTGAAGGGCAAGAAGAAGACCCTGCCCGCCCACGTGGTGCGCAAGATCTGCCGCGACTATGCAGCCAAGTGGATCGACGTGCAGCGCAAGGAGTTCAAGCGCCTGGGCGTGTTCGGCGACTGGGAGCACCCCTACATGAGCATGGTGCCTGAATTCGAGGCCGCCACATCCCGTGAACTCGCCAATTTCGTGGAGAAGGGTTCCGTTGTCCGCGCCAAGAAGCCCATCTACTGGTGCGGCCACTGCCATACCGCCCTCGCCGAGGCGGAGACCGAGTACAAGGATGTCTCCTCCCCCTCCATCTTCGTGCGCTTCAGGCTACCAGACGAAGGCGTCCGCAAGGCCTTCCCGGCAGCCGACCCCGCGCGCTGCTTCATCGTGATCTGGACCACCACGCCCTGGACCATTCCGAGCAACATGGGCGTGTGCCTCAATCCCGACTTTGCCTACGCCCTGGTCGAGGCCGGCGACTCCCAGTACATTCTCGCCAAGGATCTCGCCGAAGGCTGCGCCGCGCAGTTCGGCTGGCAGGACTGGAAAATTGCCGGCGAGGCGCAGGGCTCCGCCCTCGAGGGACTGGAAGCCCGCCATCCGCTGGCCGAAGCCGATCCCTGGTTCGACCGCCCCTCCAAGGTGGTGCTCGGCGGCCACGTCACCCTCGATGCCGGCACGGGCTGTGTCCACACCGCGCCCGGCCACGGCCAGGAGGACTACGAGGTCGGCCTCAAGTACGGCCTCGAGATCATGTCGCCTCTGGACGACGCCGCCTGCTTCCTGCCCGCCGTGCCCTTCTTCGCCGGCATGAACGTCTTCGAGGCCAATCCGCACGTGGTGGAGAAGCTCAAGGAGACCGGCGCCCTCGTGGCCCTGGCCAAGATCGAGCACTCCTACCCCCACTGCTGGCGCTGCAAGCAGCCGCTCATCTTCCGCGCCACCACCCAGTGGTTCGTGAGCATGGAGCGCAACGACCTGCGCAAAAAGGCCCTGGAGGCCATCGACCGGAAGGTGCAGTGGATTCCCGCCTGGGGACGCGAGCGCATCTACAACATGATCGAAACCCGTCCCGACTGGTGCATCTCCCGCCAACGCCAGTGGGGCGTGCCCATTCTCGCCCTCATCTGCGAGGACTGCGGCGAGGCCTGGAACGATCCCGCCTGGATGAAGGAGATTAGCGAACGCTTCGCCAAGCACCCGACGGGCTGCGACTACTGGTTCGAAACCGAGCTCAAGGACATCGTCCCCGAAGGCCTCACGTGCCCCCGCTGCGGCGGAACGCACTGGAAGAAGGAAACCGACATCCTCGACGTATGGTTCGACTCCGGCACCACCTGGTCCGCCGTGCTGGAGAGCCGTCCCGAGCTTTCCTTCCCCGCCGACCTCTACCTCGAAGGCTCCGACCAGCACCGCGGCTGGTTCCACTCCTCCCTGCTCTGCGCCGTCGGCACGAGGGGCGTTCCGCCCTACCGCCAGGTGCTCACCCACGGCTACGTGGTGGACGGCAAGGGCTTCAAGATGTCCAAGTCCGTGGGCAACGTCATCGCGCCCCAGGAGATGATCGACAAGTACGGCGCCGACCTCGTCCGCCTCTGGGCCTCGAGCGTCGACTACCGCGACGACGTGCGCCTCTCCAACGACATCGTCGCCCGCCTGGTGGACGCCTACCGCCGCATCAGGAACACCTGCCGCTACATCCTCGGCGCCATTGCGGACCTGACGCCCGACAAGCTCCTGCCCGTGGAGAAGCTCCTTCCCCTCGACCGCTTTGCCGTGAGCACTGCGGCCGAAGTCTGGCAGGAGGTGCAGGCCTCCTACGCGAGCTACGACTTCCACAAGGTCTTCCACAGCCTGCACGAGTACTGCGTCACCGACCTCTCGGTGCTGTGCATCGACGTGCTCAAGGACCGCCTCTACTGCTCCGCCAAGGACACGAAGGAGTACGCCTCCGCCGTGACCGCCCTCTGGCATGTCATCGAGCTGCTGGTCCGCGAGCTTGCACCCATCCTCTCCTTCACGGCAGAGGAGATCTACAGCTACCTGCCCGAGGCCATGAAGACCGGCGAGTCCACGGTCTTCGCCCTGCGTCCCGTGGACTGCTCGTCTTGGATCCTGCCCCAGGGTTCCCGAGACGACTGGAAGACCCTCCAGAGCCTCAGAGGCGCCGTCACGCGGGCCATCGAGCCCCTGCGCCGCGACGGCGCCGTCGGCCACGCCCTCGACACTGCCGCGACCATCTATCTCGACGAGGCACGCATGGCCGCCGTCGACAGGCTCGGCGCGGATCTGCGCGAATACTGCATCGTCTCCCAGCTCACGCTTGCGCCCATGACGGCAAAGCCCGCCGATCTGCCCGGCGATCCCGAACTCGAGGGCGTTGCCGTGGCCGTTGCCAAGGCCGAAGGCGAAAAGTGCCCGCGCTGCTGGATCTACTCCACGGAAATCGGCGCCGACCCCGCCCATCCCGATGTCTGCCCGCGCTGCGGACGCATGCTGGCCAGGCTCGGCGAATAAGGGGGCCACATGTCGCGCTGGGGGCTCTTCCTGCCTGTTGCGGCGCTGGTCTGCGCCATCGATCAGGCCTCCAAGTGGTGGATCGTGAAGCACATGACGCTCGAGAGCGTCATCACGGTCGTGCCCGGCTTCTTCGACATCGTCAGCGTCCGCAACAGGGGCGCCGCCTTCGGCTTCCTCAACCGCTCCGACATCGACTGGCAGTTCTGGCTCTTCCTGGGCGCAACCTTGGCTGCAGGCGCCTGCATCCTCTCGCTGGTGCACAGAAGCGGGAGGGCGCCCCTGCTGTGGACCGGTCTTGCCATGATTCTGGGCGGCGCCTTGGGCAACCTCGTCGACAGGCTGCGCTGGCGCGAGGTGGTCGACTTTCTCGACTTCTACATCGGACAGAGCCACTGGCCGGCCTTCAACGTGGCCGACATCGGCATCTGCGTCGGCGCCGGACTCACGGCCCTTGCCATGCTCCTCGGCCAGGACAGGCCCGCCGGAGCCGAGACCAGCGCCAAACATCCACACAAGGAGCTTAAGCCGTGACGTTTCAATGGTGGCACATCGGCGTGGCCATCCTGCCCACGCTGCCCAACCTCTGGAGCATCTGGCACATCTGGTGCCACGACTTCAACGGCGACATGCCGAAAAAGTCCCTGTGGCTCGTTCTGACCGTCTTCCTGCCCGTGCTGGGAGGCCTCATCTACATCTTCGCCGGCAGGAAGTACGCCGGCCGCATCCTGCCGAAAGCCGCCCGCTAGCGGCGGACTCTTGCTTCATCCCCGGGGGAACAACATGAAGGCAAAACACATTCTGCCGCTGGCCTGCGCAGCCATGCTCGCGCTGCCGGGCTGCGCTCCGAAAAACGACCAGCTGGAAGCCCATCTCATGCAGCACGTCGGCCAGCTTCTCCGGATGCAGCCC
>JAEEPQ010000290.1 GCA_016284885.1 Desulfovibrio sp. | reverse complement strand
CTACGGCAGCCTCAGGGGGGAGGACGCCTGGCTCGGGCAGGAGCAGCCCGTCCAGGTCCATGCCATGGACGTTGTCCTCCAGCTGCACCGGGAACGCCGCGTCACGGTGACGGAGCGCCTCCAGGTGGAAATGCTCGACGGAAGGAGCCATGGCATCTACCGCCTGCTGCCCCTTGCGGCCCAGCCTCCCGCCCGGAAGGCGGAAGCGCCCCTGCTCAGGGTGCTCGAGGCTTCCATCGACGGCGTCCCATGCCGGACGGACGACCTGAAGGCCATCTTCGGCACCCAGAACGTCGCCGTCTTCCTCAGGGACAGGAGCAGGACGCTCTCGCCGGGCATGCACGCCTTCACGCTGGTCTACGAAATGACCGGCACGGCCGGCTTCGGCTTCGGCAGGGACGATGACTGGATAGACTGGAACGTCACGGGCTCGGGCTGGGGCAACGGCGTCCTTGCCTCCTCCTGCACCGTCGTGCCCGCCGAAGGGGCGCCCCTCAGCAGGCAGGTCGCCTTTCACGGCGACCGGGACTCGCCGGCCCCGCCTGTGGAACTGGGCGAAGCGAAGCTGGCGGACGGCAGAACCTGCTTCGTCTACCGGGCCCGGGGGCCCGTCAATAAGTACCAGCACTTCACGGTGCACGCCTCCTTCCCCAAGGGAACAGTGCCTGAACCTGCGCTATACAGGCCAGGGGAAGACGCGGACTTCACCTGGCAGTGCGCGGGAGCCTGCGCCTTTTCCCTCGCGCTCTGCCTTGTCCTATGGCTGTGCTGGGGCAGGGATCCCAAGCCCGGCCCCATTGTTCCGCTCTGCGCGCCGCCGCGCCTTCCAAAGGATCTTGCCGGCAGGCTGGGCCTGGAAGCAGACAGGCCCCTCTCGCCGGCGCAGCTGCACTACCTTGCCGGCGACTGCACGCTGGAGAGCCCGGGCCTTGCCGCCGTCTTCCTCTCGCTGGCGGCCAAGGGGCGCTGCCGGCTTGCCGGCAAATCCGGCGAGGGCTACAGCGTCGAGCGCCTCGAGCCTGAAGCCGGAGCCGCGCAGGAAGCCCTGAGCCGGGAGGAGGAGGCTGTCCTGAACGCGCTTCCGGAAGGAAAAGTCATGCTTAACGAGGTGGACCCCAGGCTCCTGAACAGCCTCAAGGCGGAATGCCGGTGGACGCTGGGACAAGACTTCGGCGGCCTCTTCCGCACGGCCCGCCTCCTGCGCTTCGCCGGCTTTGCCGTCCCGCTCTTCCTGCTGGCCTTCATCCAGCTCTCCCACACCCAGCTGCTGCGCTGCTTCGGTCCGGCATGGCCGGACTATCCCTGGAACGCCGTCAAGCTGATCATTGCCCTCCTTGTCTCAGGGACGGTGCTCTCCCTGATGCTGCCGCGCCAGAACGTCGTCGGCAGAGGCTGGAAGTGGCTCGGCCGCATCGCCTTGCTTCTGTGCGGCGCCTTCTTCATGGCACTGCTTTTTCTTCCCAAGCATGTCGTTGACGACGTCCTCTCCTCGCCTCTGAAGTGCATCCTTCCCGACGCGACGGCGCTGCAGGCGGCCCTCTTCTTCGGCACCATGCTCTGGCCCGTCCTCGTCGGCCCCCTCATGCAGTCCAAAACCCGGGAGCTTGCCCGGCTGCAGGAACAGATTGCCGGCTTTGCCCTCTACCTCAAGGCTGCGGAAGCCCCAGGGCTCAGCGCCCTGAACCCGCCAAGCGAGGACCTTGCCCTCTACGCCAGGCTCCTTCCCTACGCCTGCGCCCTTGAACTCGAAAAGGCCTGGGCCGGACGCTTCGAACGCCAGCTCGCAGACCTCGGGAACAGGGCCGCAGGGCAGGCGGGCTGGATCGGCGGCCTGCTTGGGGCCGGCTTCTCGCCCTCAGGCTTTGCACGCGCCGTTTCCAGCTGAGGCGGGGGCGGGGGAGGCTGCTGCGCACGCCTCTTCCGGCGGCTCCGCCGTTTCAGCCATGCCTTCGGCTGGAGGCAGCCAGCTTGTCCTTGACGCCTCTTTCCTCCGACGTCCGCAAGACGCCGGCAGGAAATTCCACGCCCATGCTCGTGGAGACCATGAAGCAGAACCTTTCCTGCTCGTTCAGGACGCCGTCGAGGACGCCTTCGACGAATGCGACCGCGTTGGCGTCTCCATGGGCCCCGGCGTGGAAACGCCTGCCGAGCTGCTGGCCGCCGCCAAGGCCCTCAGAGGAGCCTCTGACGAAGAGATCGAGAAGGTTCTTGCCTCCATCCCTGCCTCCGGCGCCGGCATGCGCATCCGCATTCCGGACGCGCCATGCATGTCAGAAGAGCCGGATGACGGACCGAAGCCGTAGCGTCGTCTCCGCGGCGCAGGGACAGCCTTCTGGACGCGCAGGGTTCAGCCTGCGCGTCCCTCCGGAAGGCGCGCCCTACCCTTCTCCGCCCTTCGCACTGGCCTGTTCTTCAGCCTTGAGGCG
>JAEEPQ010000289.1 GCA_016284885.1 Desulfovibrio sp. | reverse complement strand
GGTGGAGTCCACGCCCTCGAAGTTCTCGTAGCTGAAGGTGGCGTGGTTTTCCTTGATGACCGGCGGGTCGTTGGCGCCGTACTGCTCGGCAAAGCTCTCGGCGATGAGGGTCATGTCCGCATTGCCAGCCGAAGAGATGGCTGTGGTGAGGGTCGCGTCCCTGGTGGCCGTGGTGTAGACGTTGATGTAGATGCCGCTCTGGTTGTTGTTCTGGATCATCTCCCAGCTTTCGGGGACGTCCACCTTGTAGAAGTCGTTGCTGACGGTTTCGGCAAGGGCAGGGCAGGAGAGCGCAAGCCAGGCCAGAAGGGCGCTAAGGAATTTGAGCACGGTTGTCTCCTCGGAGGGATTGGCAGGATGCTTCCTGCAGGCGGGAGCATGCCTCATGCGGGCCATCGGGGCAAGGGGGTGGCAGGGGGGCTTCGCTAAAAATGTGCTTGACGTCCCTGCGCCATGGGCGTACATAGGGTCTTGCGCTTTCCCCAATAGCTCAATCGGCAGAGCGGGTGACTGTTAATCACTAGGTTGGCGGTTCAAGTCCGTCTTGGGGAGCCAGAAATTTTTCTCGGGAAGCCCCGCAAAGACCTTAAGTCCTTGCGGGGCTTCGATTTTTCTTGCTGCTGGCCTCTTTGCAAGTCTTCCTGAGTCTCTTGCTGTCCACGCCGTTGTGCTGGGTGCGGCCTTGGGTGCCCGGGTCTGGACTGACCAAGCTCGAAATGCTCAGCTGCGGGACAAGATGTTCGCTGAGGCAGCCATCAGGGCGTTCAAGGCAACGGGCAGGAGGCAGGGCTGACGACGGCAACGGCCTGTGCACCTGACGGTCGTGGCTGACGGCAAGAGGTGCTTTGAGGAAGAGCATCTCGAGAACCGTATCGGCATTACCGCCACTGGAGTCGGTCTCTGCAGGCAGTGAAGAGTCCGAGGTCAACGTGGGCTATCTTTCCCAGTGCAAAGGGCGTAGGCACAGTCTTGTCGCGCACCAGCCGGAAGCCATAGCCCAGGGTCCCCGGTCCGGTTGGGCAAGCCTGCATCCGTGGCGCCGGACAGGCAGACGCCGGCAGGGCCGGCTGCACCATTTCTGTCGCGGCAGGCAGGATCAGGCAGCAAAGGGGCAGTTTTGGATCTTTTTCGAAGCTTCATTTCGGCGTAACAGCCTGTACAAGAATCCAAGAGTGCCGCAGGACGCGCCTTGCCTGCGCCGGCTCTGCTGCAGGCGGGACAGTCATGGCCCGGGCGGACTTGAGGAAGAGCTCTGGAACCATGGAGGGAGGAGAGCGCATGGCATCGATGCCAGGCTTGAACGGCGAAGCCGGAAGCGTGCAGGAGGATGCCGCCAGATCGGAAGTCGCCCGCATCAGCGCACGGCTCAAGGAGCGCCTGCTCTCGCGGCTGCGGGAGCCCATGACCCTGGAGACGTCCATCGACGGCCTCGTCCTTTCCCGGCGCGAGGACGTCAACTGCTCGGGCTGCGCCTTCCACAAGCCGACGGCAGGCCTCATCGTCCAGGGGGCCAAGTGCACGGTGGTCGGCCAGACCGAGTACTGCTACCGGGAAAACCAGTTCATCGTGGCGGGCATGGAGCTGCCGTGTACGCTCTACGTCCAGCAGACCCGGCCCGAGAAGCCCTTCTTGAGCATCGGCCTCAGGCTCGACAGCTACCTGTTGTCCCAGCTGGCGGCCGAAGTGCCCCCTGGGCCCGAGAGCGACCAGAACCTTGCCTGCGTGGCCACGGGCGACGCCTCGCCCCAGCTCATGGACGCCTTTCTGCGTCTGGTCTGCCTGCTGGACAGGCCGGAGCAGATTCCCGTTCTGGCGCCGCTGGCGGTGCGCGAAATCCACTACCTGCTGCTCACGGGACCCTGCGGCGAGAGCCTGCGCCGCATCAACACCCACGGCACCCGCAGCCATCAGATAGCCCAGGCCGTTGCGTGGCTGCGCGGGCACTACGCCAGCCCCCTCAAGGTCGAGGATCTGGCCAGGGGCGTCAACATGGCCCTCTCGACCTTCCACCGCCACTTCAAGTCGGTGACCGGCATGAGTCCGCTCCAGTACCACAAGCGCCTGCGCCTGCACGAGGCCCAGCGCCTCATGGTGGGCGGCGGCGAGAGCGCCTCCAGGGCGGCCAGCCTCGTGGGCTACGAAAGCGAGGCCCAGTTCAACCGCGAGTACAAGCGTCTCTTCGGCTCCCCGCCAAGCAGGGATGCCAGAGAGAAGACAGGGCGCCTCAAGTAGGGTGCCGGAGCCGCAGGCCGTGCGGCGCTCTGGAGGGATGCGTCCCCAAGGCGCGCCTGCTGCCTGCACCCGAAGGTTCTGGCTTGGTCTGCGAGCGGCGAGTCGCGTAGCCGGGATGCCTGGCAGAGGCTACTTGGCCCTCCGGGAGCCGGCGCCGTCGTGCCCGCCTTGGCCGTCCTGGCCTGCAAAGGGATCGCCGGCCAGCTT
>JAEEPQ010000288.1 GCA_016284885.1 Desulfovibrio sp. | reverse complement strand
CAAGGACGGACAGCCTTCGGTCCAGGGGCAGGCTGTCCACGAGGGAGCGGACGGCGCCGGCCATGACGTCGTTGTAGTAGAGGCTCTGGGGCGTGTCCTGGTAGACGCTTTCGACGGCGTTGAGGTCGCCGCCCGGGAACATGACTTCCCTCGGATCCGTCTTTCCGCTCAAGACGCCGCCAAGGTGGGTGCCGCACCGGCGCATGAGGGAGAGCAGAGGCTTGTTGGCGCGGACAAAGGCATCGTTCTGGCCCGCGCCGCTGGCAGCGTTCTGGGTATCTTTTTGCAGCATTGTTTCTCCGCTGGTCTATGGCAGCTCCCGGCCGTTCGGACGGCCGGGAGGAATGTGCGTTTCAGGAATTCTGCTAGCCGACGAGGGCGTCGACTTCCTGCATGAGCTTCTCGTCGCAGGGCTTCAGGCGGCCGTAGGCGCCGTCCCGCTCCTCGAGCAGCCCCTGCTCGGCGAGGCTGGCCAGCATGCGCTCCAGGAGCTGGCCCATGCGTTCGGGCAGGCCGATGCGGGCGGCCACGTCCGCAGGCGCATGGAAGCCGCCGTCGGCGAAGGCCTTGAGCTCGTCGAGGGCCTTGACGACGTAGCCCGCGCAGTAGCGCTCCGTGCGCTCGGCATTGGCCAGGTAGGCCGCGCTCTCAGGCCGGTTGGGACTCTTCTCGGCTATCTGGCCGGCGCCTTCGGTCAGGTCCCGCCAGATGGAGGAGAGCGAGGGCGCCTGGGACTGGCTTTCGGCCGGCTTGGAGTTGGCGATGCCCCTAAAGCTGGGATCTATCCAGAAGTGCCGGCCCTGGAAGGGGTAGACGGGCAGGTGCATGCGGCCCCAGCCCATGCCGCCCGAAAAGCTCTCCCAGTCGACGGCAAGGCCCGCCTTGTAGAGCTGGCCGAGGGCCTGGCAGACGGCAAGCCATTCCGAGCCCCTGGCGTGCAGGCTGGCGGCCCAGACGGTGGAGGCTCCTTCCCGGGAAGCGTCCTCGCGGCGGCAGACCGAGGTGAGGACGCCCGAGGGGCCAAGCTCCAGGGAGGCCTGGGGGTTCATGGCCGCAAGCGCCCGGTAGCCGTCGAGGAAGCGGACCGTGCTCCGGATGTGCTCGACCCAGTAGCCGGGGTTCGTGAGCTGGCCTTCTCCGGCCACCTTGCCAGTGACGTTGCTGACGACCGGAATGGCCGGCTCGCTGTAGTCGACGCTCTCGGCCACCTTGCGGAACTCGTCCAGGATGGGATCCATGAGGTTCGAGTGGAAGGCGTGGGAGACCGGCAGCGGCTTGATGGCGAGCTCTTCGGCCTCGGCGGCCCTGGCGAGGGCGTCCAGCGCTTCCAGGGGGCCGGTGACCACGGTCTGGCGGGAGCCGTTGATGGCGGCAAGGCCCACCCTGCCCTCGGGATCGTGCCTCTTCAGGAAGGCCTTGACCTCGTCCTCCGCAGCCAGAATGGCGGACATGCCGCCGCCGGCGGGCAGGGAGGCGATGAGGCGGCCGCGGGCGGCGATGAGCTTGAGGGCGTCTTCGAGGCTGAAGACGCCGGCAAGCGCCGCTGCCACGTATTCGCCGACGCTGTGGCCGCACATGGCGAGCGGCTCCACGCCCCAGCTCTGCCACATGCGGGCGAGAGCGTACTCGATGCTGAAGAGGGCGGGCTGGGTGTAGGCGGTGCTGTCGAGCAGATCCTTCTTCTCCGGATTCCACATGACCTCGAGCAGGGGCTCGCCGAGCAGGCCGTCGAGGCCGTCGGCGCAGGCCTGCAGGGCTTCGCGGAAGGCGGGGATCTTGTCGTAGAGCTCCTTGCCCATGCCACTGCGCTGGGCGCCCTGGCCGGTGAAGAGGAAGATCGGCTTCACGGGCTCGGCGCCGGCAGGAAGCTCGGTCCATTCCCTGTGGGCGACGGCGTCGCTGAAGTTTCTGGCGACTTCGGCCGGCGTCTCGCCGGTGACGGCGATGCGGAAGCGGTGGTGGGCGCGGCCGACCTGCGTGGTGTTGAAGAAGTCGGTGAGGTCGAGGGCGTCGCCCTTGTCGGCAAGAAAGCGCTGGTATTCCTGAGCGAGCTCGGCCAGAGCCTTCTCGCTGCGGGCCGAAAGCACGAAGAGCGGGTTCTCGATGCAGCCCGTGCCGCGCGAATCCTCGCGCATGGGGGCTTCCTGGAGGATGAGGTGGGCGTTGGTGCCGCCCACGCCGAAGGAGCTCACGCCGGCCCGGCGGGGCTGCATGTCCGCAGGCCAGTCCATGCCCTTGTTCGTCACGAAGAAGGGGGTGTTCTCGAAGGCTATGCGGGGGTTGGGCTTCTCGAAGTGGAAGGTCGGGGCGATCTGGCCGTGCTCGAGGGTGAGGACGGTCTTGATGAGGCTGGCAATGCCGGCCGCGACTTCGATGTGGCCGATGTTGCTCTTGACGGAGCCGAGAGCGCAGTAGCGGCGTCTGGGATTGTTTTCGGAAT
>JAEEPQ010000287.1 GCA_016284885.1 Desulfovibrio sp. | reverse complement strand
CGCCCCGACCGGCTAGACCGTGCCGAGCGACCTGAACGTTCTGATCGTGCCGGACGTGGCGAACGGCCCGAACGATCCGAACGGCCTGAGCGCCGGGAAGGCCCGGCTTCCCGTCCCCCCCGGCGCGGCGGCCGCGAAGCGCCCCGGCGGCCCCGTCCCCATCAGGACCTTTCCGACCGCCCCGACCGTCCCGACCGACCTGAACGGCTGCAGGGCAGGCCCCAGCCCCAGACGGCTCCGGACTCCTCTCCGCCAGGCCAGCCGCAGGAGCAGCAGGATCGCCGGCAGGGCCAGCCGGGCCAGACTGGGCAGGACCAGTCTTCGTCCGGCGGCCAGCAGGAATAGCATCTCTTCCCGAAGCCCCCCTCTTCACCCCTTGTCCCCCCAAGCCCTCCTCCGCGCGCCAGCCTGCCGGAGGCCGGGGAGGAAAACCATCACCCTGGAGCGACAGTCCATGGATTCCAACACCTTCTACATTACGACACCCATCTACTACGTCAACGCCAACCCGCACCTCGGGCATGCGTACTCCACGGTGGTGGCCGATGCCCTGAACCGCTTCCACAAGCTCAAGGGCGAGGAGACCCGCTTCTCCACCGGCACCGACGAACACGGCGACAAGATCGTCAAGTCCGCGGCCAAGCTGGGCCGCTCGCCGCAGGAGTTCGTCGACGAGATCAGCGCCAACTTCAAGCGGCTCTGGCCCAAGCTGGACATCGAATACGACGTCTTCGTGCGCACCACGGATCCGGACCACAAGCGCCGCGTGCAGGCCTTCCTGCAGAAGGTGTACGACAAGGGCGACATCTACTTCGGCGAGTTCGGCGGCCACTACTGCACGGGCTGCGAGCGCTTCTACACGGAAAAGGAGCTCGTCAACGGCCTCTGCCCCCAGCACCTCGTCAAGCCCGAGTACATCAAGGAGAAGAACTACTTCTTCAAGATGTCCAAGTATCTGCCCTGGCTGAAGCAGTACATTCTGGACCATCCCGACTTCATCCGCCCCGAGCGCTACCGCAGCGAGCTTCTGGGCATGCTCGGCACCGGAGCCCTCGAGGATTTGTGCATCTCCAGACCCAAGAGCCGCCTCTCCTGGGGCATCGAGCTTCCCTTCGACAAGGACTACGTCACCTACGTCTGGTTCGACGCCCTGCTCAACTACGTCTCCACCCTCGGCTGGCCCGACGGACCGGACTACGGCAAGTTCTGGCCCGGCGAGCACCTCGTGGCCAAGGACATACTCAAGCCCCACGGCGTCTTCTGGCCCTGCATGCTCAAATCCGCGGGCGTGCCCGTGTACCGGCACCTCAACGTGCACGGCTACTGGCTCATGCGCGATACGAAAATGTCCAAGAGCCTCGGCAACGTGGTCGATCCAGCCCGCATGACCGAGCTCTTCGGCGCCGATGCCTTCCGCTACTTTCTGCTCGCCGAGATGCACTTCGGCTCGGACGCCAACTTCAACTACGACGCCTTCATCACGCGCGTGAACTCCGATCTCGCCAACGACCTCGGCAACCTCTTCAGCCGCGTGCTCTCCATGACCGCCAAGTACCTGGACAGCGTCGTTCCCCAGCCCCGCGACAAGACCGAGGACGACAGGGTCATCACCAACCTCTGCGCCGACGCGCTCGCCAACTACGCCCAGCTCTTCGGACAGACCCACTTCGCCCGCGGCCTCGAGGCCCTCTGGGAGCTCGTGCGCGCCCTCAACAAGTACGTCGACGTCCAGGCGCCCTGGGCGCTGGCCAAGGAGGGCAACGAGGAGCGCCTGCAGACCGTGCTCTACGTGCTGCTCGCGGCCATGCGCAAGGTGGCGCTGGCCCTGTGGCCCGTCATGCCTAAGGCCTCCGTGCTCATGCTCCGGCAGCTTGGCGAGGACATCCCCGACGGCGCAAGGCCGGCCCTCTCCATCGAGGACGAGATTTCCTGCTTCGGCGGGCTCTATCCGGGAACTAGGGTCGCCCCTGCCTCCAACATCTTCCCGCGCATCGATGCCAAGGCCATGCTGGAGCTTCTGGAGAAGGAGTCCCAGGAGCAGATGGCCAAGGCCAAGGCCGCCAAGGAGGCCGCCGAGGCCGAGGAGAAGGCCAAGGCCGGTCCCGAGCCGGTGCTGCCCAACGTGGAGTTCGACCAGTTCAAGGCCTGCGACCTGCGCGTGGGCACGGTCAAGGTCTGCGAGAAGCTGCCCAAGTCCGACCGCATCCTTCGCCTCGAGATCGACTTTGGCGAAGGCCAGCTCCGCCAGATCTGCTCCGGCATCGCCGAGTTCTTCAAGCCTGAGGAGCTCGTGGGCCGCCAGGTATGCGCCGTGCTCAACCTCGCGCCGCGCAAGATCCGCGGCGCCGTCAGCAACGGCATGGTGCTCACGGCCGAGAAGGACGGCAAGCTCAGCCTCCTGGAGCCGGCCTGCCCCATGCCCGACGGCAGCCGCATAGGATA
>JAEEPQ010000286.1 GCA_016284885.1 Desulfovibrio sp. | reverse complement strand
GTCGGCGCCGTCCACGGTCACGTGCAGGACGTAGCGGTAGGTCATCGTGGGGCCAGGGCCAGCCTGGACGCCGACGAGAGTCACCTCGTCGTTGAGGCGACGGGGCAGCTGGGGCTCGAGAAGCCGAGCCGCCTCCCGGAATTTCTCCTCCACGGCCTTGCGTATGTCGCTTTCCATGCTGCCCGCCGGCTCGCCCCCCCCACGGCTGGCAAAGCCAGGCATGAGCTTCCAGACGCCGAAGGCGAAGGCCACCAGGGCGATGACGGCTGCGCCTGCCAGCAGGCTGCGGTTGCGGGTCGTCATAGCGTGATCTCCTTGGGCTTTGGCCGTCTAAAGGCTGCGTTCCTGAATGCCGCCCTGCCGGGGCTGCTCTGCCGACGGCGGCTGGGTCACCATGCGTTCGCCAGGCAGGCTCTCGTGCACCTCGGTCTCGGGAATGCTCTCCTCCTTGCTCCCGAAGGAGGCAGTGCTGCGCACGTTGGTCACAGGCGCAAGGCCCCGGCCAGCGCTGTCGGCCGTGGCGCAGATCATGCCGTGGAGCATGCCCTGGTTCTCGTCCGGATCAGGCACGAGCACGTAGTAGTCGCGCACCTTGCCTCCGCGGTAGGACTCGACGGTGCAGCGCGCCAGCCATTCCAAATCGCCGTCGCCGTTCCAGTCCACGACGGCCAGCATGCGCATGGCAAGCCGCTGCGTGGGGTGCGCGATGGAAAAGCCTCGGCCGTCCCTGTCCATGGTGAGCCGGCTGTGCGGGGTCAGCGTCTTGTGGAAGTTTTCGCCCATGTAGAGATGATGGCCCTGCTCGCCGTAGATGAAGTCGGGCGAGAGGCGCTTGTAGAGCACCTCGCCGTAGCTGGGCGAGGGCACGGTGCTTGTCGCCTCGAGGGAGGCTATGCCGCGCGCCTGCATTTCGCCCGGGAAACGCTTGAGCATCTGCGAATAGCCCTGCTGGTCGACGACGCGGGGGGAGCCGGCGCAGCCGGAGAGGGCGAGGGCCAGGACAAAGAGAAGGGGAAGCGCAAAACGTGAAGGCATGAAGGCAATCCTTGTACAGGCTGAAGAAAGAGGATGCGGCAGGTGCCCCGTGCAGAGAGGAGGCGCCTGCCGCTGAAGCTTGGCGTGCTTGGGGAGGCTGTCCGCTAGTTCATCATGGCGTGCCGGATGTCGGAGAGGCGGTTGTTGACCACGTCCACGTGGCGGGCAAGCGCCGCAATGTGGTTGGGCCAGAAGCTGTCGCCCACGCCGTAGGAGCCGGCCACGACGTAGATGGGATTGAAGGCGGAAATCATGTTGAAGCGCTTCTGGCACTCGTCGACGTTCTCCTTGCCGCCGCGGGTGGCGATGGACTCGTCGCAGATGAGCAGGGCTTCAAGGATGTTGTCCACCACGTAGCAGACGCCCTTGACGTAGTAGACCACGTCGTCGGCGCGGAAGTGGCCCACGTTCTCGTCGTTGAGCATGCCGAGGGCGTAGTCGGTGGTGGCGATGCACCAGTTGAGGATGGCCACCACGTCGTTGGTGGTCATGTTGTAGATCTGGCCGTTCTTGCCGCCTATGCCGACGAGCTCGGCCCAGCGGCGCCAGTTCTTGACGCCGGCCTTGTAGCGGCTCTCGGTATCGTAGAGCCACCACCAGCCCCAGACGTTGTCGGCGTAGGCGAAGTACTTGGCGGTGGCGTCCACCAGCAGCGGAGGCACCGTGTCGCGTTCGCCGTAGCGGGCGATCTGGTGGGCCAGGACGTCGGAGGCGGAACGGATGGCGTAGATGACGCCGCGCTGGAAGTTGGTCTTGTTGTCGATGAACTGCGGAACCGGGAAGAGGTCGTTGGGCAGCCATCCGAAGAGGCAGTGCAGTTCGCCGTCGATGGGCTGCACGAGGGCGTCGGCCATGACGGCGGCGCGGTCCTTGTCGGTCTTGGGCATTTCCGCCGGAGGCTGGTAGGCATGGTCGGAGACGGTCGAGAAGAGGCCGACGCAGCAGATGTAAAGAACATAGATGCCCAGAATGGTGAGCACCGTTTTGGTCAGCAGGGAGTGGGAAGAATTGAATGCCATGGCAGGTTCCTCCAGGAGCGGCACGGGAAGGGATTTAGGCTTATCTCTTTCTCCAGCGAGGGCAAAAAGTCAAGCCGCAAAAAGCCTTCCAGCGCGCATCAGAGCGCCTTCAGGCGCGCTACGGCCTCGATGGTGTCCTCAGGCGTGCCGAAGGCAGTGAGCCTGACGTAGCCCTCGCCGGCAAAACCGAATCCTCTGCCCGGCGTGCACACAAGCTGGGCCTGCTGAAGGAGAAGGTCGAAGAAGCTCCAGGAATCCATGCCATGCGGCGTAGCGGTCCAGATGTAGGGGGCGTTGACGCCGCCGAAGACCTCGTAGCCGAGTTCCCTCAGCGAGGAGACGAGGGTGCTGGCATTGTCGAGGTAGCCTGCCACCACGGACTGCACCTGGCGCCTGCCTTC
>JAEEPQ010000285.1 GCA_016284885.1 Desulfovibrio sp. | reverse complement strand
AGTCAAGTCTGGAAGCGCAGCCCATACCAAGCCGCCGTTCGGCAATCACTGCAAGGCCCGCTTATGCGGGCCTTGCGCTTTTTTTGCCACTTCGGGTTAGGATCAAGTCCACGTCGCCGGCGACGATGCAGAAGCCTTCCGCCAGGACTCAGATCTGGAAGTAGGCGTGCCT
The DNA here is from genome assembly GCA_016284885.1 of Desulfovibrio sp. Classification (GTDB taxonomy): domain Bacteria; phylum Desulfobacterota; class Desulfovibrionia; order Desulfovibrionales; family Desulfovibrionaceae; genus Desulfovibrio. The sequence goes on along the minus strand of JAEEPQ010000285.1, from coordinate 2,288 downwards.
GGCAACGACGCCGCCGGCCTGACCCCGCAGGCATCAGCGACGGCCTGAGGCAACGCCCAGGCCGTCTTCGCGCGGGCCTAGGCCTGCTCCCTGCAGGCAGCGATTCCGCTTCTCCACCCTCTCGGCCGATGCCCTCCCGGCAGAGGGGGCCATTCCCCTTGCCCATCGCCCCGGCGGAGCGGCTCGCCGTCCCCGCCAGCCGACAGGAGGGCTCTTCATTCGCAGATCCTATTCGCCGTGATGTCCAGCCCTCCCCCGCATCCGCAGAAGGAGTCTTCCTGCTGTGCAGGGCATGTTCGAACATCCCCTGCCACAGTCTGATGCAATGCTTTGGGATACGGGGAATGTGGCGACCACAACCTCGATCTAGACGCAGGCCCCTGCAGATTTCATTGACGGCCCGGGGCATGTGCTTGGAGCCGTCTCCGCGTGCACCGTTCTGGAACTCCTTCAGGCATAGCTTCTCCATCCCCAGCCCTTCGGCCAAAGTCCATCTGCTCCTCGAGGGCGCCCTTCACCCCTCCCCCCCTTCCCTGCCCATCGTCTCGGCGACGAGGCACGCCGTCCCCGCCGGCGACGCCGTTGAGGCGTCTCCGTGCGCTGGGATGCGTTTCCGGCAGGCAGGGCTTTCAGGGTCTCGCCCGCTGGAAAGCCGACAGACGCCTCGCAGCCGATCACGGTCTCCGGCCGAGGCGCCGGCGGGGCGAAGGAGACGCATTCCGCGGTATTAGCTGACGGAGCGCAGGCCTTTTTTTCCGGCAACCCCCAGAGAGAAGAGGGCTTCCAAGGCGTACGGTAAGAAAAAGCCAACCTCTTGCTCGCCCGGCCACATGGCGTATGCTTGGCGCAAGCACGCGTCTGGAAGCCCCGGCGTCCAGACGTTCCGCAAGATCCATCTACCCCCCAGGAGAGCGCCATGAAAATCTATGCCGTCAACGCAAGCCCCCGCAGAAAGGGCAACACTGCAACTGTCCTCCAGCACGTGCTGGACGGCGCCAAAGCCGCCGGCGGGGACGGCGTCGAAACCGAACTCGTGCATCTCTACTCGCTCAAGTACACGGGCTGCAGAAGCTGCTTTGCCTGCAAGATGAAGGGTGGCAACTCCTACGGCCGATGCGCCGTCAAGGACGGCATCTCGCCCCTGCTGGAGGCTCTGCCGCAGGCTGATGCCGTCGTCTTCGGCTCGCCCATCTACTTCGGAGGCGTGTCCGGCATGCTGCGCTGCTTCGAGGAGCGCCTGCTCTTCCCCTTTCTGACCTACACCGAAGGCCACGCCAGCATTGCCCCGAAGAAGCTGGCCACGGGCTTCGTCTACACCATGAACGTGCCCGCCCCCCTCATGGAAGAGTGGGAGTACCCCAAGCGCCTGAGCATGATGGAGGGCTATGCAGGGCACATCTTCGGCAGCGAGCCGAAGGTGCTCTACGTCAACAACACCGTGCAGTTCAGCGACTATGCCAAGTACGTCTGCACCATGTTCGACGGCGCGGAAAAGGCGAAGTGGCGCGAGGAGCACTTCCCCGGGGACTGCCGCAAAGCCGAGGAAATGGGAGCGGCCCTCGTCGGCGCATAGCATGCCGGCCGCAGGCCTCTGCTCCGAGCCGGGCTTCCGGCATGGCAGGGGCTTCGGGAGCTTGGCCTCAACGCTGACGCGCACCGGCCAAGCGTTCGACTTCGATCCTGTCCTGCCGTGCACAGCGCACGCATTCTGCCGGGAAAAACATGGAATCCGACGCCAACAGCGGCTGCGCCGCTCCCTCCGTCTACGCCGACCGCTGTCCGCTGATCCTCGCGCTGGACATGATCGGCGGAAAGTGGAAGCTGCCCATCGTCTGGTACCTCTCCAAAAGCGAAACATTGCGGTTCAACGAGCTGCGCCGGCGCGTGAGCGGCGTCACCAGCATGATGCTTTCCAAATGCCTGCGCGAACTCGAGTCCGACGGCATCGTGACTCGTACCGAGTTTAGCTCCATCCCGCCCCACGTGGAGTACTCCCTTACGAATTCGGCCAAGGCCCTCGTGCCGATTCTGCACGGACTCTACGCATGGGCTGAGGAGCATGTGGCCAGCCACCGAACCCCACATAGCGACGCCCCCAGCCCATGAATGCAGGGCGACAGAGAACGATCTGTTCTGGCATCAGTTCAGCGGACAGTCCCGACTCAAGGAAGGGCTTGTCTGCCCAGGCCGATGCCAGCCGAGCGCCTTAAAAAGTCTCGATTTTTTGTCTTGCCAAGTGAGCCACTTTACCATCGACACGCAGAGAATGTCCTGCACTTCGCGCTGGC
>JAEEPQ010000284.1 GCA_016284885.1 Desulfovibrio sp. | reverse complement strand
TGGAGCTGGCCGTGCGCCAGAACCGCCTCCTGCAGGGACGGCTGAGCGTAGCCGGCATCGCCGGCCCCGGCGATCCCCTGGCCAATCCGGAGCAGACTCTGGCGGCCCTCGAGCTGGCGAAGCGTCGCCTGCCTGGCATCATGCTCTGCCTCTCCACCAACGGCCTTGCTTTGCCTGACTGGGTGGACGAACTCGCCGCCCTTGGCATCGGCCACCTCACTGTCACGGTCAACGCGGCTGCGCCCCCCACCGGCGCCCGCATCTGCCTGCGTGCCGAAGACGCCGGCCGGACGCTGCAGGGCGAGGAGGCCGCAGCCCTCCTGCTGGCGCGCCAGCGCGAAGGCATACGTCGCGCCAGCGCCCTCGGCATTGCCGTCAAGGTGAACACGGTCGTCGTCCCCGGCGTCAACGACGGCGAGGTTGAAGCCATCGCACGCCAGGCCAAAGCCTGGGGCGCGAGGCTCATGAACTGCATCCCGCTCATCCCGGTGCCCGGCACGCCCCTCGCCTTCTGCGGGGAGCCGGCGCCCGAGTCCCTGCGCCGACTCCGCGTGCAGGCCGAAGCCTATCTTCCCCAGATGCGCCACTGCACGCGCTGCCGGGCAGACGCCTGCGGCCTTTTGGGTGCGTCCGGCATGCTCGGCGACCTGCCGCCTTCGCCCTTCGCCGTGTCCTCCCTGGGGCGCGGGAGATGCCGTCCCCAGCAGACATCCCACTGACGAAAAGAACAAGGAGCCACGTTCTATGGCACAGCCATCACGCAACATCTTCGCCACCGACTGGGGCATCATCGTCGCAGGCCTCGTCATCGGCGGCCTCGCCGTCTTTCTGCAGAAGATGGGCAATCCCGGCAACATGGGCATCTGCGTTGCCTGTTTTGAGCGCGATATCGCCGGCGGCCTCGGCCTGCACAGGGCAGCCGTCGTGCAGTACATACGTCCGGAAATCATCGGCTTCGTTCTGGGATCGCTCTTCGCCTCCCTGGCGACCGGCGAGTTCCGCTCCCGAGGCGGGTCTTCGCCCCTGGTCCGCTTCCTGCTCGGCATGATAGCCGCCATGGGCGCCCTGGTCTTTCTCGGCTGCCCCTGGCGCACCATCCTGCGCCTGGCCGGAGGCGACGGCAACGCCCTGCTCGGCCTGGCCGGCCTCGTCGTCGGCATCGGCATAGGCACGCTCTTCTTCAGGAAGGGCTACTCCCTTGGCGCGAGCCGCAGCCAGAGCACCTTCGCCGGCTGGGCCTTTCCGCTGCTTGTCGTGCTTCTGCTGGGCCTTTTCCTGGCCTTCCCGCAGATCCCCGACAAGCCCCAGAGCGGTCCGCTTTTCTACTCAGTGAAGGGCCCCGGCTCCATGCACGCGCCCATGCTGCTCTCGCTCGGCGTTGGCCTCCTTGTCGGCATTCTCGCGCAGCGCAGCCGCTTCTGCACCATGGGCGCCTTCCGCGACCTCATCCTCTTCCGCTACTGCCACCTGCTGCTGGGAGTGCTCGCCATGTTCGGGGCCGCCTTTGCCCTCAACCTGCTCACCGGCGGCTTTACCCCCGGCTTTGAAGGCCAGCCCATAGCCCACAGCGACGGGCTGTGGAACTTCATGGGCATGCTCACCGCAGGCCTCGCCTTCGCCCTTGCCGGCGGCTGCCCTGGCCGCCAGCTCTTCATGGCCGGCGAAGGCGACAGCGATGCGGCCGTCTTTGCCATCGGCATGCTGGCAGGCGCGGCCATGGCCCACAACTTCGGCACGGCGAGCTCAGGAGCGGGCATCGGCCCCTACGGCATCCACGCCACGCTCATTGGCCTTGCCGTCTGCCTCGTCATCGGCTTCGCCCACGCCAGAAAGGCGTAGCCCCCTTTGTTCCTCCTCCAGTCCCTTTTCCTGTCGCCGGGAAGAGGGCGTGGACATCCGGCGGCGCCTGCCAACGCCAAGGCAGGCGCCGCCTCGGCTTGCCCCAGGCTGCGGGCATGTCAGGTCGCAGCTTCAGGGCGGTGCTTTTCGAACGAAGCCAAGCCTCGTCAGGCAGGCGGCTAAGAGGCGGCAAAGCGTCTGACGCAAGTTCCGCCTCATTGTGGCGCCAGACTGCAGCCGGCGCATCGGACAAGCCAGCAGTAGCTGCTGAAAAAGGAAAAGCCCTCGCGAAGTCTCCTTCGCAAGGGCATTGCTTTCTTGGTTGCGGGGGCTAGATTTGAACTAACGACCTTCGGGTTATGAGCCCGACGAGCTACCGAACTGCTCCACCCCGCGTCAACAAAGCGACTATGCCTTGATTCGGCGCGAGGGTCAAGCACTTTTTTGAGAAATTTTCAACTTTCCGGATTGGCTTCCCAGAACCAGGTCAGCTCGTGCCTATTGCAGGAGAGGTGGCGCAGGCGCGAGCCGGGTATGGCCGCGAAGGCTCTGGCCGTCTCGTGGTCGGTGTCGGACTGGAACTTGAGCGTGCACAGGGCATGGCGCATGCTCCCCTGGGCCA
>JAEEPQ010000283.1 GCA_016284885.1 Desulfovibrio sp. | reverse complement strand
GCTGTTAAGCATTATATCGAATTGCTTTTTGAAAAAATAACTGGAAAGACAAGAAAAGATGAGTATGACTACACTTTTCTTAATTTTCTTCTCCACTTTTCTATAGGTAAATCAAGGGATTTTATTCCAAAAAATCAAGGCGATCCTGCCTCTTCCTGCAATGAAAAGACAGAATGACAAGTACAGCTGTGCTTCACGCCCTCCCGCGAGGCGTGAACCGGCGTCTCGAAGCACGCGCCAGACAGCGCCCGCGCCTCCGCCGTCCCCGGCAGGACGGCAGAGGCGGCCCGGGCCGGCAGAAGGGGCCGGCCAGGCGGGCCTGTCCGCTACCCCTGGCCGAGCAGGGAGCGCTTCAGGTCGTAGAAGGCCGGGCTCAGGTCGAGGTAGTGGCGGTGGGGGTTCTCGAAGCGCTGCTCCTCGGGCCACACGTCCTCCTCGAGCTGGCGCCTGACATGGTCCCGCACCGCCTTGAGGGGCGGCGAGGGCCGGGTGCGCCTGCCGCCGCGCATGACCTCCTCCTGCAGCTCCTTCACCGTGCAGCCGGCGAAGGCGCCCCGCTTCCAGGGCTTTTCGGAGTCGACGTAGCCGAAGCCTGCGGCAGCGTCCGGCGTCTCGTCCTCGCGGGTGAGCAGATCGGCGATGGAGTGGCCGGAGGTGTCGTAGACGCGCCAGAGGCGCTTGCGGCCGGGGTTGGTGATCTTCTCCCAGGTTTCGGAGATCTTGATGCGCGGACGGCAGGCCGTGCCCTCGTTCAGGGCCACGAGCTTGTAGACGCAGCCGAAGACGGGATCGCTCTTGGCTGTGGCGAGCCGCTCGCCCACGCCGAAGAAGTCCACGCAGGCGCCCTGCTCCAGCAGCGAGCGTATGGTGTACTCGTCGAGGCTGTTGGAGACGGCGATGCGGCAGTCGGCCAGCCCCGCGTCGTCGAGCATGCGGCGGGCCTCCTTGGAAAGGTAGGCCAGGTCGCCGGAGTCGAGGCGTATGCCCTTGAGGCGGCGCCCCATGGGCGCGAGCACTTCCCTGGCGGTGCGGATGGCGCTGGGCACGCCCGACTTGAGGGTGTCGTAGGTGTCGACCAGCAGGATGGCGTTGTCGGGATAGATCTCGGCGAAGCGCCGGAAGGCCTCGAACTCGCTGTCGTGGCTCATGACCCAGCTGTGGGCCATGGTGCCGCTGACCGGGATGCCGAAGAGCTGGCCCGCGAGCACGGTGGCGGTACTGTCCACGCCGCCGATGTAGGCGGCCCTGGCCCCGTAGACGGCAGCGTCCATGTTGTGGGCGCGGCGGGCGCCGAAGTCGGAGACCGATCGCCCCTCGGCCGCGCGCACGATGCGCCTGGCCTTGGTGGCGATGAGGGACTGGTGGTTGATCTGGGCGAGGATGGCGGTCTCCACCAGCTGGGCGTCCATGAGCGGCGCCGTGACGGTGATCAAAGGCTCGTTGGGATAGACGACGGTGCCCTCGGGCACGGCGCTCACGCTCCCGCGGAAGCGGTAGTCTATAAGCGTATCCAGGAAGGCGCCGTCAAACTGGCCGAGGGAGCGCAGATAGGCCACGTCCTCTGCGCTGAAGTGCAGGCCCTCGAGATAGTCGAGCACCTGCTCGAGGCCGGCGAAGACGGCAAAGCCCCCGCCGTCGGGGTTCCTGCGGTAGAAGACGTCGAAGGTGGCCTGGCTTTGGGCCTTGCCGGCCAGGAAGTAGCCGTTGGCCATGGTCATCTCGTAGAGGTCCATCACCATGGACAGGTTGCGGCTGTCGAACTGGGTCATGGCCCTACCTCCTCACGTCAATCTGGCAGCTGGCCATCACGTCCAGGGCCTGCGCGTGGCGGGCCGGCGTGGTGCCATCGCAGGCCCTGGCGTCCACGGCCACCGGGACTTCCGGCAGGAAGGCCTTGATCAGGAGGGCGTTGGACACGACGCAGATGTCCGTGCACACGCCTGCCAGCTCCACTTCGCCTATCCTGCCCTGGCCTGCAAGTTCCGCCAGGCGGCGCGCCAGCGCCACGCTCCCGAAGGCGGGCTTGTCGAAGATCTCGGCGCCCCTGCGCTCCAGCAGCGCGCCGAGGCGGCCTGCCAGCTCCCAGCCGGGCGTGCCCTTGACGCAGTGGACGACGGGAAGCCTGCGTCCCTCCTGGGTCTGCAGGTAGTCCTCTCCGTGCGTGTCCCTGGTGGCGAAGAGCAGGCCTTCGAAGCCCGCAGCCTTGGCCTCCACCGCCGGCAGCGCGGCCTGGGCCTCCTTCGAGCCCAGGGAGCCGGAGACGAAGTCGTTCTGCATGTCGACGACGACCAGTGCCTTCATGGTGTACCTCCTTGCCGTCAGAGACCGCCTGAGGGAGTCTTGGGCTCCTGCCCGCCGCGGACCTGGCGGGCCGTGCCGGCCGCAGGACCGGGGCTGCCGCTAGGCAGGAGCAGGGCATGCTCTGCCGGTGCGCTGCTCCCGAATGCCGGCATCCTAATAGAAGAAGCCGCACA
>JAEEPQ010000282.1 GCA_016284885.1 Desulfovibrio sp. | reverse complement strand
AAAGACGACAAAGGACGACGGAGGAACCATGAGCGCAATCCCCGAGGCCCTGAAAAACTGGGACTGGGACAAGCTGCAGGAAAAGCGTGCCAAGCAGCCCGGCTACACGCCCCCGCCCCGCAACGGCAGCGACGACGGCAACGACAGCGCAGGCAGGTCCGAAAGCGGCCGCAGGCGCGGCTTCGGGGGAGGCGGAGGCGGAGGATTCACCCCGCCCGGCATCAAGATCCCCGAGTTCAAGCTTCCCGGCGGACGGGGGCTCCTCGTGGCCGTCGCCGTCATCTTCCTGCTCTGGCTTGCCTCCGGCATCTACATCGTCAACCCCGACGAGGAAGGCGTGGTGCTCACCTTCGGCAAGTACAGCCGCAGCACCGGCCCAGGTCCCCACTACGCCCTGCCCGTGCCCATCGAGAGCGTCTACAAGCCCAAGGTCACCCAGGTCATGCGCAGCGAGATAGGCTACCGCAACGTCGGGCAGTCGACCACCTTCCAGCAGGGGCGCGTGCGCACCATGCCGCAGGAGGCCTCCATGCTGACGGGCGACGAGAACGTGGTCAACGTGCAGTTCTCGGTGCAGTACAAGATCAAGGACGCCGTGCAGTACCTCTTCAACGTGGCCGGCCCGACTGAGCTCGTGCACAACGCCGCCGAGGCGGCCATGCGCGAGGTCATAGGCAACAACCTCATCGACTCCGCCATCACCGACGGCAAGCTCAAGATCCAGAACGACGCGACCCAGCTGCTCCAGAAGATCCTCGACCGCTACGGCGCGGGCATCCAGGTGCTGGCCGTCCAGCTCCAGGACGTGCATCCGCCGCAGGAAGTCATCGAGGCCTTCAAGGACGTGGCCAGCGCCCGCGAAGACAAGAGCCGCATCATCAACGAGGCCGAAGCCTACCGCAACGCGCTCCTGCCTGCAGCCAGAGGCCAGGCCTCGGCCATACGCAACGACGCCGAAGCCTACTCCGCCACCCGCGTCCAGAACGCCGAGGGCGCTGCGGCCCGCTTCGACGCCCTGCGCCAGCAGTACGAGAAGGCGCCCAAGGTCACGGGCGACCGCCTCTACTACGAAACCATGGAAGGCATACTCGAAAAGGCCGGCGAGAAGGTGCTCATGGACGGCGCGGCCGCCCAGCGCGCCCTGCCCTACCTGCCCCTGCCGACGCTCGCCAGGCCCGCCGCCCCCCAGGCCAAGGAGGCCTCCAAGTGAACAAGACCCCCTTCTTCCTGCTGGCTCTCTTCGCCTGCCTCCTGCTCCTCTCGCAGGCCGTCTTCACCGTCCACCAGACCGAGTCGGCCATCGTCCTCCAGCTGGGCGATCCCAAGGACGAGGTCTACGGGCCCGGCCTGCACTTCAAGATTCCCTTCATCCAGAAGGCCGTCTTCTTCGATGCGCGCGTGCTCGACTACGAAGCCAGCTCCCGCGAGGCCTTCACCGTGGACAAGAAGGCCATCGTGCTCGACAACTACGCCCGCTGGCGCATCACCGACCCCCTGCAGTTCTACCGCACCATGCGCAACCTGAACGGCGCCCAGGCCCGCCTTGACGACGTGGTCTACTCCCAGCTGCGCGCCATGGTCGGCGGCTACACGCTCTCCGAGGTGGTCTCCACCCAGCGCGCGGCCATCATGACCGAGGTCACCAAGAAGGTGAAGGAGATCATGAAGAGCTTCGGCGTCGAGGTCATCGACGTGCGCATCAAGCGCACGGACCTGCCGCCGGAAAACCTGCGCGCCATCTTCGGCCGCATGCGCGCCGAGCGCGAGCGCCAGGCCAAGCAGTACCGCTCCGAGGGCGACGAGGAGTCGACGCGCATCCGCTCCGACGCCGACCGCCAGAAGGCCATCATTCTGGCCGAGGCGGCCCGCGACGGCCAGGTCATCCGCGGCGACGCGGACGCCAAGGCGGCCGCCACCTATGCAGCGGCCTACGGCAAGAACCCCGACTTCTACGCCTTCCAGCGCTGGCTCGAAGCCATGAAGAACTCCTTCAGCAAGAACAGCAAGATGGTGCTCTCGAGCCCCGCGCCGCTGATCGAGCGCCAGAAGTAGGAAGCCGGCCATGGCAACGCATTCCTCCAAGGCCCTTCTCCCCGGCGATCTTCTCCCCAAAGGTCTTCTCTCAGGCGCCCTGGCCGCCTGCCTGCAGGCAGGCCTCCTGGCGGGACTCCTAGCAGGACTCATGCTCCTTCCTGGCTGCGTGTCCAGCGGCACCTCCGCCATGCCCACGGCAGAGCCGCAGGACTATGCCGCAGCCCCGCAAGCTGAACCGGCGCCCCTTCCGGCGCCAGTTCCGGCACCGGCTCCCCTTCCGGCCCCAAATCCGGCTGGAAGCGTCCACCAGCCGGCCCAGCTGCCCGCCCTGGAACAGCCGGCCCCTGCGCCGGCACCAGCGCATGCGCCTGATCCAGCATCGTGCCAGGCCGCGAAGCTTCGCCCCTACTGGGATGACCTGCGCCTGCGCCTGGCCAAAGAC
>JAEEPQ010000281.1 GCA_016284885.1 Desulfovibrio sp. | reverse complement strand
GAATAGAAACGCGGCTCTATTTTTCAAAGTTTGACCATTTTTTCCACCATGCTGTAACGTTGGCCCATCTCAGCGCTTCTCAGCAGGAGGTTCACATGGAATTCAAGTTTGTCCGCGTCAACATGGCGACCAAGGAATGCACCTTCGAGCCCGTGCCCGAAGAGTACCAGGGCCTCGGCGGCCGCGGCCTGACGTCCACCGTCGTTGCCAGGGAAGTCGTCCCCACCTGTACGGCCATCGGCCCCCACAACAAGCTGGTCTTTGCGCCGGGCCTGCTTGGCGCCACCAACTCCCCCAACACCAACCGAATCTCCGTTGGCTGCAAGAGCCCCCTCACCGGCGGCATCAAGGAATCCAACGCCGGCGGCCAGTGCGGCGGCCATCTCGCCAAGATGGGCATCATGGCCCTTGTCGTCGAGAACATCGCTCCCGAAGGCGAATGGTGGCAGCTCGAGCTCACCAAGGACTCCGCCAAGCTCGTGCCCGCAACCGTGGCCGGCCTCAACAACTTCGACGCCGTTGCCAAGCTGCGCGAGACCTACGGCGACAAGTGCAGCTACATCACCATCGGTCGCGCCGGCGAGATGAAGCTGACCGCCTCCTCCGTGGCCTGCACCGACAGGGAGCTTCGCCCCACCCGCCACTGCGGGCGCGGTGGCCCGGGCGCCGTCATGGGCTCCAAGGGCCTCAAGGCCGTCATCGTCAATCCCGAGGGCGGCGAAACCGCGCCCATGGTCGACGAGGCGGCCTTCAAGGCTGCCTCCAAGCGCTTCGCCAAGGCGCTCGGCGACCACGCCATCACCAAGGGCCTTGCCGACTTCGGCTCCGCCGTGCTGGTCAACATCCTCCACGAGGCCGGCGGCCTGCCCACCAAGAACTTCACCAGCGGCCAGTTCGAAGGCCACGAAGACGTGTCCGGCGAAATGCTCAACAAGAACACCAAGGAGCGCGGCGGCGAAGGCAAGGTGGCCCACGGCTGCATGACCGGCTGCATGGTCCGTTGCAGCGGCCTCTATCCCGACCTGCAGGGCAAGCTCAAGGGCAAGTGGCCGGAATACGAAACCCTGTGGTGCTTCGGCCCCCACTCCGGCATCCGCGACCTTGACGCCATCGTTGACTTCGACCGCATGTGCGACGACATCGGCCTCGACACCATCGACGTGGGCGTGGCCGTGGGCGTGGCCATGGCCGGCGGCGGCATCCCCTACGGCGATGCCGAGGCTGTCCGCAAGGTGCTCCAGGAAGTCAGCGACGGCACGCCGCTCGGCCGCGTCATCGGCTGCGGCACCGCCACCACCGGTCGCGTCTTCGGCGTGCGCCGCGTGCCCTGCGTCAAGGGCCAGAGCCTGCCCGCCTACGATCCCCGCGCCGTCAAGGGCGTCGGCGTGACCTACGCCACCACGCCCATGGGTGCCGACCACACGGCCGGCTACTCCGTCACGGCCAACATCCTCCACAACGGCGGCTACGTCGATCCGCTGAAGAAGGAAGGCCAGATCGAGCTCTCCCGCAATCTCCAGATTGCCACGGCCTCCGTGGACTCCACGGGCCTGTGCCTCTTCACGGCCTTCGCCATCCTGGACGATCCCGACGCTCTGCCTGCCGTCGTCGACATGCTCAACGCCAAGTACGGCTGGAAGCTGACCTGCGACGACGTGTCCACCCTGGGCCAGCGCATCCTGGCCACGGAAATCGACTTCAACCGCCGCGCTGGCATCACCGAGGCGGCTGACCGCCTGCCCGACTACTTCACCGACGAGACCCTTCCCCCGCACAACACGCACTTTGACATTACGCCGGAAGAGCTCGACACTGTCCACAACTACATCAAGAAGTAGCGGCTTCCCTTCCTTTTGAATCCGGCGGTCCGCGGAGGCCATCGAGGCTTCCTGCGGACCGCTTCCGCTTTTCCTGACCTGTTTTCCAAGGAGGGCATCCATGCACGTCAAGGCAATGCTGAGCACAACGCTCCGGGACATGGTGCCGGGCTACGATCCGCACGCAGGCCTGGACCTCGAGCCTGCCTCGGGAACGACGGCGGGCCAGCTCGCTGAGTCCATCGGCATTCCCGTCAAGGAGGTCAAGATCGTCATGATCAACGGCCGGTCGAGCTCGCTGGAGGCCCAGCTGCACGAAGGCGACCGCGTGGCGCTCTTTCCGCCCGTGGGAGGAGGATAGCCATGGCCTGCGCCACCCCGCAGTCTTCCATCAGGCACCCGGACCGGGAGCTGGAAGCCTGCCTCGGCGTCCTGGCCGAAGGCCTTGTCGACACGGAACCGGACGGCGTGCGCTTCGTCAGGCTCGCCGGCGTGCGCAAGATTGCCTCGTTGCTTTGCCTCTCCCTGCGCCAGACGGCTATGCGCCTGCTGGAGGCGGACATCTGGCCCGAAGCCTTCCGCCGGAGCCGCGGCACCCGCAGCGCGCAGGACATGGTCCGCCTGCTCTCGTCGAGCGTGCTCGTGCTCGGCGCAGGCGGCCTCGGCGGGCTCGCCG
>JAEEPQ010000059.1 GCA_016284885.1 Desulfovibrio sp. | reverse complement strand
GGGACCAGGCTCCTTCCCAGTGCTTATGGTCGAGGGCAACATCGATCAGAACCAGAAGTGGGGAGAGGCCTACCAGCAGAGCACCGTGGACGCCTATACCAGCCTCACGGAACGAGCCTGCGCCGAGGCGCGGGCCGCAGGCGCAGCCGACCTCGATCAGGGCCTCATCGTCTGGCCCGAGACGGCCATGCCCTTCGACGTGACCCGCTCCCGGCATGCGGGGCGCATCCAGGCCTGCGTGCTGGCCTGCGGCATGCCCCTCGTGACCGGCGAGCCCGGCCTCGAAATCACCCGCCAGGGAAAGCGCGTCTACAACCGGACCCAGCTCATCTCGGCCGAGGGCTATCCGGCCGGCCACTACGACAAGGAGCACCTGGTTCCCTTCGGCGAATACGTGCCCCCCTTCCTCAACTGGGAGTTCCTGGCGCCCCTCCTGCAGGAAGTGGGCGCCTACACCCCTGGAAGAAGCGCCACCCCCCTGCGCACGGGCAGGCTCGTCATGGGCGCCCTCGTCTGCTACGAGGGCATCTTCCCCTGGCTGGCCCAGGCCCGCGCGGCCCAGGGCGCCAACCTCCTCCTCGACATCAGCAACGACGGCTGGTTCGGCGCCACCCCGGCTCCCCGCCAGCACCTCTACCTGACGAGCCTGCGCTGCATCGAGCAGAAGCGCTGGCTCGTCCGCGGCACCAACACCGGCATCTCCGCCGTCGTCGACGCCAACGGGCGCATCGCCTTCGCTGGCGACCAGTTCAAGGCCCAGGCCCTCTGGGCCAGAGCCCGCACCGAAAGCGCCCCGAGCCTCTACGCCGCGGCCCACCCCTTCATCCCGCCGCTGTCCTGCGCCCTGCTGGGCCTGCTCCTGTGGCGGCAGTACAGGAAGACAGAACGCCATGCTTCAGCTGAGTGATCTCCGCCCCCGCTGCCAGGCCCTCGACGGCCGCTTCTCCACACTCTGGGGGCGTCTTTGACTCCGAGGGCGACGCCAAGCGTCTTGCCGACATCGAAAAGGACCTCGCCAAGCCCGATGCCTGGGGCAATCCGGAAGCCCTGACGCCGGTGCTCCAAGAAAAAAGCCGCATCGAAGGCAACCTCGCCCGGTACAAGGAGCTGAAGGACTGCCGCGACGACATGGCGGCCTTTCTGGAGCTTGCCGAAGAAAGCGAAGGCGACGAACTGCAGGAGCTGCTCGAGAGCCTTGCCGAGCAGCTCGACCTGCTGGAGCAGCGCCTGGACGACACGGAAATGGTCACCCTGCTCGGCGACGAGGAGGACGCCAAGAACGCCATCCTGGAAATCCATCCCGGCGCCGGCGGCACCGAGGCCCAGGATTGGGCCGAAATGCTCCTGCGGCTCTACACCCGCTGGGCCGCCAGGCGCGGCTTCAAGTGCGAGGAGATGGACTACCTGCCCGGCGAAGAGGCCGGCGTGAAGCGCGTGACCCTGCGCCTCATCGGTCCCTACGCCTTCGGCCAGCTCAGATCCGAGCGCGGCATCCACCGCCTCATCCGCATTTCGCCCTTCGACAACTCGGGCCGGCGCCACACCTCCTTCGCTTCGGTGGACGTCATTCCCGACGTGGGCAACGAAATCAAGCTGGACGTCAAGGAGTCGGATCTGCGCATCGACACCTTCCGCTCCTCCGGTCCCGGCGGCCAGGGCGTCAACACCACGACCAGCGCCGTGCGCATCACCCATCTGCCCACGGGCATCACCGCCCAGTGCCAGAACGAGCGCAGCCAGCACCACAACAAGGACTCCGCCATGCGCATCCTCATGGGCCGGCTCTACAACCTCGAGCTGGAAAAGCGCGATGCGGAGCGCCAGGCCACCTACGACAGCAAGGACGCCATCGCCTTCGGCAGCCAGATCCGCACCTACACCCTGCAGCCCTTCCGCCTGGTCAAGGACCACCGCACCGGCTGCGAGGGCACGGACACCGACGCCATTCTCGACGGCGACATCGACAAGTTCCAGCACGCTTTCCTGCTGTGGCGCTTCGCCAAGCTCCACGCGCAGGGCGCGAGGTAGGCGCCATGGACGCGAACGAAGCGAGCCCTGGCAGCCAGGCCAGAAGCGGCGAAGCCCGCTTCCCCGGCCTTGCCGGGCGCTGGCAGGCTGAGAGCTTGCGCCTTGCACGCTCCGGCAGAGGCGTCTTCCTCTTCCTGGTCCGCGGAACCTCGGCGGATCTGGCCAGAGAAGTGGCCGGCGAAGCCGGACTCTGCGATCTGGCCGAAGCGGGAGGCGACAACGCCGCCGGCCTGCTCATGCCGGATCTCGAACCGCTCGAGGCGGAACGCCGGGCGCTGGCCCTGCACGCCAGGCTCACCGCCCTTGCCGGCGCGCCCGTGACGGCGGCCTACGGCCTTATCCGCCGGGGGCCTGACCAGCCGCTGCGCGGGGAATCCGCCGAAGGCTCCGCTCTGGCAGGCTTCTTTGCCAAGGTGCTGAACGTCCTTGACGAAGGCCCGCAGGACGGCAGGCTGCACCGCGTGCGCGAGGAGGCGGCCCGCGACCTCGGCGCCCGCGTGCTCGCCGAGGAAAAGCGCTTTCTGCTCTTCGGAGCCAAGTGAGGAGGGGGCTTATGGACAACGAATCCCTGACGCTGGCGGAAGGCCAGAAGCACGGGCAGGCAGCGGAGCAGAAGCCGGTGCCAGACCAGGCGCGGCCTTCGGACACCCCGCCCGCCTGCTTAAGCCTGGCCGTGCTTTCCGGCAAGGGCGGGGTCGGCAAGACGAGCCTGACCCTCAACCTGGCTCTGGCTCTGGAAGAGGCGGGCGCAAAGACGCTCGTTGTGGACGGGGACCTGGGCCTTGCCAACATCGACGTTTTGCTCGGGATTGCGCCCGATGGCAGCCTCCAGGACTTCCTGCTCGGCCGGGCAAGGCTCGAGGACCTCGTGGTCCGCGTCTCGCCGGGCCTGGACGTTTTGCCGGCAGCCTCGGGCGCCGAAGACCTCGTCACCGTCACCCAGGCCTCCCGGGGCTTGCTTGCGGACAGCCTCGCCCCGCACCTTGCCGGCTACGGCTTCGTCTTTCTGGACCTTGGCGCCGGCATTGCCGCCAATGTCCGGGAGCTCAGCGCCCTGGCCCGCATGAAGCTCGTGGTGACCACACCCGAGCCCACGGCCCTCACCGACTGCTACGCCCTCATGAAGGTGCTCAACGCCAGCCAGGGCACGACGGACTTTGCCTGCATCGTCAACAGCGTGCAGGAGGAAGGCGAGGAGGCCTTCACCGTCCAGCGGCTTGGCGGCGCCTGCAGCCGCTTCCTCGGCTTCGAGCCCCGCTTCCTCGGCGCCGTGCGCCAGGATCCGGCGGTGGCAAAGGCCGTCTGCCTGCGCGAGCCTCTGCTCAGGAGCTTCCCCGAGAGCGGAGCCGCAAAGGACATCCGCGCCATAGCCAGGCGCCTCCTGGCCGAGCGGGCCCGCATGCAGATGCAGGGGCTGCTGGATCCGCCCCTCGTGCTCCCGGACGACAGCCCTCAGGCGGACAGGGCGGCGCTTCTTGCAAAGAAGCCCTCGTAATTGGCAAAAATCTTGCTATTTCACCTTGCAGGGGCTACAGGAATATGACCTTCCGCCCCATCTTGGCTCGGCGCGAAGCGCACAACCCGCACCGGCTCGGCTCGGCTGCGGCCAAGGAGAAGCATATGCTGTTTTCTGGAGTTCTCACGGCAATCGTGACGCCGTTCAAAAACGGCGGCGTGGATGAAGAAGCCTTCCGGGCCCTTATCGACTGGCAGATCAGCCAGGGCGTGCACGGCCTCGTGCCCTGCGGCACCACGGGCGAGTCCGCCACCATGTCCCATGACGAGCACATGCGCGTCATAGAAATCTGCGTCGACCAGGTCAAAGGCCGCGTGCCCGTCCTCGCCGGCTCCGGCTCCAACAACACCACCGAAGCCGTCAACCTGACCCGCTTTGCCAAGAAAGCCGGCGCAGACGGCGCCCTGCTCATAACCCCCTACTACAACAAGCCCACCCAGGAAGGCCTCTACCAGCACTTCGCGGCCATAGCCAAGGCCGTGGATCTGCCGCTGGTGCCCTACAACGTGCCCGGCCGCACGGGCTGCAACATGCTCCCGCCCACCGTGGCCCGCCTGGCCAAGGACTTCCCGAACATCATCGGCATCAAGGAGGCCACAGGCTCCCTGCACCAGGGCAGCGAAGTGGTCCAGGCCACGCCCGAGGGCTTTGCCGTCCTCTCCGGCGACGACTTCACGGCGCTTCCGCTCTGGGCCGTCGGCGGCCAGGGCGTCATCTCCGTGACCTCCAACATCGCCCCGGCCCGCATGGCTTCCATGTGGAACGCCTTCAAGGCCGGCGACCTCAAGAAGGCCCGCGAGATCCACGAGTCCCTCTTCCCCCTGCACACGGCCATGTTCATCGAGAGCAACCCCATTCCGGTCAAGACCTCGCTCCACCTCATGGGCCGCATGGAGCTCGAGATGCGCCTCCCGCTCTACCCCATGAGCGACGCCCACCTGGAAAGCCTCAAGGCCGAGCTCAAGAAGCAGGAACTCATCTAGCCAGACTTCCGGACAGGGTTCAGGCCCTGCCTCTGCCATATTCCAAAGGCTCCCTCGCCTGTGGCCTGGGAGCCTTTTGCATTGCCCCCGAAGGGGCCTGGAATCCTTATGAAAAAGCTCTGCACCCTGATCTCCGAGCACATGGCCCTGCTCGTCCTGGCCTGCGCCGGCCTGGCGCTCGCCTTTCCCGGCGCCTGCACGCTCCTTCCCCCGAAAGCCATAGCCTGGCTGCTCGGCGTCGTCATGTTCGGCATGGGCATGACCCTGACCATCCAGGACTTCAAGACCGTTCTGCAAAGACCCAGGGACATCGCCATAGGCCTCCTTGCCCAGTTCACGGTCATGCCAGGCCTGGCCTGGCTTCTGGCCAAGGCCTTCCAGCTCGACGACGCTCTGGCGCTCGGCGTGGCGCTCGTCGGCTGCTGCCCCGGAGGCACGGCCTCCAACGTCATCGCCTACCTTGCCAAGGGCGATCTGGCCCTCTCCGTCGCCATGACGGGCGCCTCCACCCTGGCCGCCCCGCTGGCAACGCCCCTGCTGACCCTGCTCGTGGCGGGCAAGACCATAGACGTCCCCGTGGCTGCCATGTTCTTCAGCATCCTCTGGATAGTCATCCTGCCCATTGCCGGAGGACTTGCCGCCAAGTGGCTCTGGCCCCGGGCCACAGCCAAGGCTGCCGAGGCCATGCCCGCCGTCTCGACGCTTGCCATAGCGCTCATCGTCGTCATCGTCGTGGCCGCCAACGCCAGGACCCTGATGACCACGGGCTGGCTGGTTCTTGCCGTGGTGGTCCTGCACAATCTCTGCGGCCTTGGCCTCGGCTGGCTGGCGGCCTCCCTGCTGGGGCTTGCCCGCGAAAAGCGCATCGCCATCGCCGTCGAGGTGGGCATGCAGAACTCCGGCCTCGCCAGCGGCCTTGCGGCAGCCCACTTTGCGACCTACCCCATGGCGGCCGTACCGGGGGCCATCTTCAGCGTCTGGCACAACTTCAGCGGCGCCATGGCCGCCCGCTTCTTTGCCAGAGGCGCCGTCAGGCGCCAGAGCGGAACGCAGGATGGAGACAAGGCGGTGCGGAACGACGCACCCTGAGCCGGCTAGGGCCGTCTCGAGATGCGGAGCGAACCGTGGCGGGAGAGATAGCGGGTGCCGGCATTGTAGGTCTGGCAGACGGTGCCGGCGTCCTGGCCTTCGCAGGTGTAGGTTTCGGGGCACTGCGTGATCCTGGGGCCGTTGACGAAGGCGGGGTGCTGGAGCACGAGCCTGCCGCCCGCAAAGCGCGCTGTGGCCGGCGCCGAGTAGTCCCTGCCCGTGGTGAAGCTGTGCTGGTAGAAGCGGCCTCTGCCCTTGGCATTGAAGCAGAAGCGGTTCTGCACCCTGCCGATGACGGGGGTGCCGGGCGCATCGGAACGCAGGGTCGACGGCTCGAAATACCAGCAGCCCTTGAGGAAGGAGAGGTCGCCGCGCCGCCTGGCCTCGGCCGGGATCTCGAGCCTGTCGCTCTGGCGCCTCGGCCTGGCTTCGGCCTGCCGCGGGACGGGCTTCTCCTCCTCGACCATGACCTGCTCGCCGAAGAAGGGCTGATCCGGCTCCGGCCGTTCCTCCTTGACATCCGGCGCATCGCCGAAGAAGGGCTGATCCGGCTTCGGCGGTTCGGACACGATGGCATCGAACTCCTCTGCCGCCGCAGGGCCTGGGGGCGCTGCCAGCAGAAGGCAGAGCACGAGCCCGGCATGGCGCTTCAGCAGGGGAAGGAAGCCCCGTTGTGTCATGCAGCCGCGCATCGCCCTACGGCCTCCTTGAAATGCGCACTGTGCCATGGTGGGAGAGGTAGCGGGTGTCCGGTGAATAGGTGCGGCAGACCGTTCCGGCGTCCTGGCCGTCGCAGGTAAAGGTGCCGGCGACGCGGCGGCCGTGCATGTTGCGGAACATGGGGTGGTGGAGCACGAGCCTGCCTCCCGCAAAGCGCGCGGTGGCCGGCGACGAGTACTCGCGCCCCGAGTTGACGTAGCGCTGGGTGAAGGTGCCGCGACCTGAGCCGTTGAAGCAGAAGCGGTCCTGGATCATGCCGAGGAAGGGGGCGCCGGGCGCGTCGGCGCGCAGGGCCTGGCGCTCGAAGTACCAGCAGCCCTTGAGGAAGGAGAGGTCGTTGCGCCTGGCCGCGTCCGCCGGAATCTCGAGGCGATTGGACTGGCGCCTCGGCTTGGCCTCGGCCACGGGCTTGGGCTTCTCGGGTCTGGGCTTCTCGGCCACGGGCTTGGGCCTGACGGGCTTAGGCTTTTCAGCCACGGGCCTGCGCTCAGGCTTCGGCTTGGGCTCCGGCTTCTCCTCTTCGACGACCACCTGGTCGCCGAAGAAGGGCACATCCGTCTCCGGATCAGGCTTCGGCGGATCCGAGACGATGGCATCGAATGCATCGGCCAGAACTGTCCCTGCGGGTACGGCCAGCAGGAAGCAGAGAAAGAGCGTGGCAGAACGCTTCAGCATGGGGCATGCCCTCCCTTGTGCGTGGCGAAACGGCTTGACGCCGACGGCTTTCCAGTAGCACGCCGGCGGGGGAGCAGGCAAACGCCGCCCCCCTGGCTCTGCCCATGCAAGCTCCGTGCCGAAGGCTGTCCTCCGCGTCCATCCTGCCTCGCCTACCTGGCCTTTCCGGCCTTTTCAGCCTTGCCGGCCTTTCTGGCCTTGCGCTTCCAGCCCTCGCCCCGGACCTTCTGCTCAGGCGCCATCTTGACGAGGCGCGGCTCGAAGCGGGCGAGAACGTCCACGAGGCCGGCCTGGCCGGCCATGACCTCGGCGATGTCCTTGTAGGCCTCGGGACTTTCGTCAAGGGAGCCGGATACAAGCTCCACGCGATGGCCTTCCAGAAGCTCCGCCAGCTTTTCCCTGGAGAGACTCTTGAAGGCCTCGGCGCGGCTCATGCGCCGGCCTGCGCCGTGGGAGCAGGAGGCAAGGGAGTCCTCGCAGCCTCTGCCCTGGACGACGAAGCCTGAACTGGCCATGGAGCCGGGAACGACGCCCTGCACGCCTTGGCCTGCGGGCGTGGCGCCCTTGCGGTGCACGACAAGGCGTTGTCCGCCGTGCTCCTCGAGCCAGGCGAAGTTGTGGTGGTTTTCAACGTGCGCGAGCTCTTCGGCTCCGAGCGCAGCCAGCACATGCGCGTGGATGAGCTCGTGGCTGGCAGAGGCGTAGCGGCCCATGAGCTCCATGCAGGCCCAGTACTGCCGGCCGGGATCGCTGTCGAGATCCAGCCAGGCAAGGTGCTTCATCTCCCGGGGCAGTGCTGGACGCAGCGCCATGGCCCGCCTGCTGTAGAAGCTGGCCACCTCCTCGCCCGAGCCGCGGCTGCCGGAGTGGCTCAGGAGGGCAAGATAGACGCCTTGCGCAAGCGCCTGTCCGCCAAGCACAGCCGGGCGTTCCAGATGGAGCTCGCCGAACTCGGCGAAGTGGTTGCCTGCGCCACTGGTGCCGAGCTGCTTCCAGGCCTTGTCCTTGGCAACGCCGGCCTCCCGGGCTATCTCCCAGTCCTCGTCCATGACGGCATGCTCCCTCAGGCAGCCCTTCTCGAAGCTGGCGCCGAGGCCGAAGCGCGTCTCGCGCTCCAGAGCGTCCTTCAAAGCATCCCTCCTGGCATCGTCCAGCGCGCAGGCAGGCATGTCGAGCACCGTCAAGCGCATGCGGCAGGCGATGTCCACGCCCACGGCATAGGGAATGACGGCCCCCTCCACGGCGAGCACGCCGCCTATGGGCAGGCCGTAGCCGGTGTGGGCGTCCGGCATGAGGGCGCCCCGGACGGCGCAGGGCAGAAGACTTGCCGACTCCATCTGGGCAATGGCGCCGGCCTCGAGTTCTGTACCGCCAAAGTTGATCCAGGGGGCAGGCTCCTGGCGCGGCACGAAGAGCCCGCCGCCGGGGAGTCTGGCCTCGAGGGCGCGGGCAAGCTCGCCCAGCAGGGGATGGTCCCGCAGGGCCGAAGGCTTGGCGCAGAGCCTTGCCAGGTCTTCCCGCATCAAGCCGGGATCGGCCCCCTGGGCCAGAGCCGTGTTCGCAAGCCGCAGGGCGAGCGGCATGAGGGCGGGATCGCGCGGGATCCCGAAGGCGTTCATTTCCTTGGCTGTGATCATCTACTCCTCCTTGCCTGCGCAAGGCACGCTGACGGCGACACGGCCCTTCGTCTTCTCGACGCGTGCCCTGCGGCCAGTAAAGAGCTCCAGCACCTTGAGGCAGGTGGCTGCGTGGCTTGTAAGGCGCTGGGCCGTGAAGCTCCCTCCGCCGGCAAGGGCTAGGGGAACAAGGAGCTGGTCGGCAAGGCAGGATTCCGCATCCGCCCCTGACTTCAGGTAGGCAAGGGCTCTGGCGCAGGCGTGGCCGGCCACGGCCTCGGCGCTGCGCCCCCGCCAGCCGCACTCGGCAAAGACGGTATGCAGCCCGCCGTGGGCAAGGCTCACCAGCACCATGTTGCCGGCGCCGTCGGGCACGGACCTCTCCGCCCCGCAGGGACCCGTGTGCAGGCAGATGCGCTCCCGGGCAAGGCCCAGCGCCTCGCCCCTGGCAAGCAGGGTACCGATCTCGCGCCCGAGCACGCCCTCGGGCAGGCCGTGTCCGTAGATGCTGGCCGAGGCACCCTCGAAGTCTCCAAAGGGCAGGGCTTCAAACGGCCGCTGTGCTCGGCAGGGCTCGATGGCAAGCTCAACGCGCCCGCCGCCACTGTGCATGTAGCCGGCGCGCACAAGCTTCGCCTGGCAGCGGGCGCCCATGCGCCAAAGCCAGGGGAAAAGGCTCTCTGCCATGAACTCGAAGGGCGGGGCATAGGCCACGTGGGTGCCACCTTCCACCGCGACGCTCGAGGGCTTGCCGGCGAACAGCAGTGGCGGAAGGACGGCCTGGAGCACCAGCATGGCGCTTCCGCCCGTGCCGACGGCAAAATGCCAGCAGCCTGCCTGCACGGGGCCGGGAGCAAAGCTCAGGCTCGTGGAATGCATCTCGTCCCCTTCTACCTTGGCCTGGCAGATCTGGGCGCAGGCCTTCACGCAGGCCAGATGCTGACGCTTGAGCCCAGGCTTTTCCCTCCTGGCGCGGATGCGCTCCATGCAAAAGGGCTTGCCCAGCGCCATGGAAAGGGCCAGCGAGGCCCGGAGTATCTGTCCTCCGCCCTCGCCCATGGCGCCGTCGACGGCGATGCATTCCTGTAATTCCTGTAGCGACATGCTGTTTCTCCTTGCCGGCGTCCCTGCCCCGGCTGGGGCATCCCGGCGTATGAGGTTCGTTCGGTGACGCTTCCAGCATAGCATGTTCCGTGCCAGTCCTATGCAAAACACAACTTATTGATTTTACAGCAGATATTTTTCTTGCACAGCCCCGCGCCACAGCGTTATCTATCTAAAAAGATAAACTTTATAAAAATGGATATAACATGCACCGCAAAACTGTCGTCATCGGCCTGCTTGGCACCCAGCTGGACCAGCGCGGGGGCTTCGGGCCTGGACGCTGGGACAGCTGGCGACCGTCGGTGGCTGCCTGCCAGCAGCCGGATCTCGTCGTGGACCGCTTCGAGCTGCTCCACGGCTCGGCCTTCGAGCGCCTGGCTGAGCTCGTGGCCAAGGACATGCGGCAGGCCTCGCCCGAGACCGAGGTGCGCCGGCACGTCCTCGATCTGGCAGACCCCTGGGACTTCGAGGAGGTCTACGCCAGCCTCTACGACTTCGCCGAGAGCTATCCCTTCGACACGGACGCCGAGGACTACCTCATCCACATCAGCACGGGCACCCACGTCCTGCAGATCTGCCTCTTCCTGCTCACCGAGTCCCGGCACTTTCCGGCCAGGCTCCTGCAGACGGGCGTCAAGCCCAGGAGCACGGATCCCCTCGGCATCTGCAGCGTCATCGACCTCGACCTCTCGCGATACGACCGCATCGCGGAGCGCTTCCAGCGCAAGGCCAGCGCCGGCGCCAGCGTCCTCAAGGCCGGCATCGAGACGAAAAACCAGGCCTTCAACGCCATGATAGCGCGTCTCGAGCGCGTGGCGGCCCAGGCCTCAGGTCCCATACTGCTCACCGGCCCCACGGGCGCCGGCAAGTCAAGGCTTGCCAGGCTCGTCTACGATCTGCGCCGGGAGCGCCGCGTGGTGCAGGGGGACTTCGTGGCCGTCAACTGCGCAACCCTCCGGGGGGATGCTGCCATGTCCGCCCTCTTCGGCCACCGCAAGGGCGCCTTCACGGGCGCGACCGGGGAACGGGCCGGCCTCCTGTGCCAGGCCGACGGCGGCGTGCTCTTCCTCGACGAGGTCGGCGAGCTCGGCCTGGACGAGCAGGCCATGCTGCTGCGCGCCGTGGAAGAAGGGCGCTTCTACGCTCTGGGCGCAGACAGGGAAAGCGAGAGCTCCTTCCAGCTCATCTGCGGCACCAACCGCGATCTGGAGCGCCAGGCAGCTCTGGGGCTCTTCCGCGAGGATCTGCTCTCGCGCATCAAGCTCTGGACCTTCCGCCTGCCGGGCCTTGCCGAGAGGCCCGAAGACATCGAGCCCAACCTCGACTACGAGCTGGAGCAGGCCTCGGAAAAGCTCGGGCGCCGCATCCGCTTCAACCGGGAGGCGCGCGAGCTCTTCCTCAACCTTGCCACGGGCCCGGACGCCCTGTGGCGGGGCAGCTTCAGGGACCTCTCATCCCTAGTCCTGCGCCTCGGGGTGCTGGCAGACGGCGGCCGGGTGGACGCTGGGCTTGTCCGCGACGAGTGGGCACGGCTCGTCGAGGGCTGGCGCCGGCTTGGCGGCGCATGCGGCGGATCGCGCGGGACGGCAGGGGAGTCCGCACGACTAGCTGAAGACCGCGCCCTGCTCGAAGCAGTCCTCGGCAGGGAGGGCCTGCAGGCACTCGACCTCTTCGACCAGCCCCAGCTGGCGCTGGTCCTGCGCACCTGCCGGCAGGCGAAGTCGCTCTCCGAGGCGGGACGGACGCTCTTTGCCAGCTCGAGGCTTGCCAAGACCAGGGCCAACGACGCGGACCGCCTGCGCAAGTACCTCGCCCGCTTCAATCTCGCCTTTGACGACGTCAAGGCGATCTTCGAGAGTAGCAGCCCCTGACGCAGGCCTTTCTTCTCTGTCATATTTTCTGCATACTGCGTCCAACGGAAACGGGGAGAGCCCAAGGCTTGCCCCGCATGACAGCATCTCAAAGGAGTACCCCATGAAAGCGCTCTTTGCCTCTCTGGCCCTCGCGGCCGCCCTCGCCTTCTCCGCGCCCGCCTCTGCCGCCGTGCAGGAGTTCGGCCCCGACAACGCCCGCTTCACCCTCGACGTTCCGGATGGCTGGACGGCCACGGCCAAGGAGGTCGGCGTGCAACTGACGAAGAACGACGGTTCGACCAGCTTCCAGGTCGACGTCTATCCCACAGGCGGCAGACCCGGCCAGGAAATCGCCGACACGCTGGCGAAGACGCTCGGCTACGCCTGCGAGAAGAACCAGGACGGCAGCTGGCTGCTCAAGGGCGAGGAGGACGGCACCCGCATCGCCGTCGTCGTCCTCGTCGACGAGAAAGAGGGCAAGTTCATGTCCGTCACCATGGGTGGATCCGACGGCGATGGCATGAAGCAGATCCTCGGCACCCTCAAGGACGTGCCCGCCAAGTAGCGCAGGCCTCTTTCCCAAGCTTCGCCTGGCCGTCCAGAAATTGGACAGGGCGGCCAGGAGGCTGCGCAAATTCTGGCCAGCCCCGAGCCTGGCCCCAGGCCTCAAGGAATCCGGACTTCCCGCAGGGAAGATCCGGATTCCTGGCTTTTCAAGCCGCGCACGGCGCAGCTTCCTTCAACCCTGCTTTTCCGGCATACTGCGCCTGCCGCCGCCGAAGAGGCGTCGCGCATCCCCTCCCTATGCCTCCGGCAATCTGGCGCCGGAGGCACGCGACAGCAGAGGTCCTCACCATGAAAGCCCTTGCCTTTTTCTGCCTCGGCATCGCGCTGCTTGCCATGCCTTCCGGCCTCCGCGCCATGGATCCGCTGACTGAACTGGACATGCTGATTCTGGACGCGCAGCGCAAGCTCTACCAGGTGGATGCGCATGAAAAGCCTGGCAGACAGACGCCGGACAGCAGGGAGACGCGGTCTGCGCCTGCGCCAGGCAGCCAGTCCCAGCCAGTGCCCTTTTTCGGCGAGCCGCCAGCCTTGTCCAGCCAGCCAGTCCCCAGGCAGGCGAGGCTGGGGAAGCCGGCTGGAAACGTGAAGGAATATGGCCCCGCCTTTGCCCGCTTCACCATCGAGGTTCCGCGGGGCTGGACAGCACATGCCCTCGAGAACGGCGTGAAGGTGGAGAAAAAGGACCAGCGGTCCATCTTACAGATTGAACTCATGCCCACGCGAGGCCTTTCCGCCAGAGACTTCGTCAGCGACATCGAACGGAAGACCGGCTTCACTGCCCAGCGCAAGAATGGCTACTGGCTTTGCAGGGGCATGTTCCAAGGCCACATGTTTACCATTGCCCTCTGGTTCAGCGAAAAGCGGGGCAGCTGTCTTACCGTCATCGCGGCAGGCCCTGACACAAAGGGCCTGAAGCGCATCCTCGCCAGTCTCAAGAAGGTCCCGGCCAGCTAGCGCCCGACAGGCCGCCCGCGCAAGACGCCAAGGCGCAGACCTGCCGTCAGGGCGAAAGGCAAAAAGAATCCGGACTTCCCGCAGGAAATCCGGATTCTTGCATTGTCAAGGCGCCGTCTGCCAGGGAAAGCCCCGGCTAGTAATGGTCATAGCGACGGCGGTCGTAGTAGTAGTCGTCGTCGTTCTCGTGCTGGGCGCCCACAATGGCGCCACCGGCGGTGCCGATTGCGCCGCCAATGAGCGCGCCGGTCACGGCGTCGCCGCCGGCTATGGCCGAGGTGGCCGCG
>JAEEPQ010000280.1 GCA_016284885.1 Desulfovibrio sp. | reverse complement strand
GCCGACGGCAAGGGCGCAGGCCGCAAGAGCCGCGAGATTCATGAGGACCGTGGGCGCGAGCTTGAGCTCCCAGGCCTTGCCGAAGCGCCGCTCCAGCGACAGGTAGGCCCTGTCGCGGGCCTCGGCGAGAGTCCAGCCGGCGCCGTCCAGACGGAACCAGCCGCCCTGCAGGGGAAAGAGCATGCGCAGGACGAGCCGCTCCTCCGGCGCCAGCACCGGCCCTGCGCCTCCCGGCGCCTGCGGGGGCGCAGACATGATCCAGGGATCGCTCTTTGCTCCGGAGCCGGTGACGGCGATGGATCCCTTGGCTGAAAGCGAAGCGAGGAGGGCGGTGAAGCCACGCGACGTCAGCCTGCAGCCCGAGGCAATGAAGCCTGCGGCCGCGGGCGAGAGCAGGCCGCCCTGTCCGTCCGACGGGGGGCGGAAGAGGGGCGGAACGGGAGCATGGCTTGGGTCCCTGCCGAAGAGGAACCAGAGGGCGAGGCAGAGGGCAAGCTCGATGCCGCAGGCCAGCCAGAGCGCGCGGTCGTACCAGGCAAGCCGGCGGGCGCCTTCGTCCGGCGCCACGGCGCCCTTGGCCCAGGCCATCTCGCAGACGAAGGCATGGTCCTTTGGGACGGGCCCCCGGGAGACGAAGATCCGGGCCGACGGCGCGGCGCCGTCCTTGACCACGGCCTTGGCGCGGCCGACAAGCCCCTGCTGCGTCCATGCGTCCGCTTCAAGGACTTCGGCGCCCTTGGGCAGGACGATGGAGCAGCCGACGGAGGCGCCGGAGGCGCCGGCCTGCTCCCAGACGAGGCGGTCGCGTGAGCCCTCGAAGCGGATGCGCCCCTTTGCCAGGTACTCCACGACGTAGTCGTGCAGTCCTGGGCCGGCATCAAGGCTGATCCCGCCTGCGGCCGCGCGGGAGGCTTCCTTCATTCCCTCAGGCGGGAAAAGTTTCGGATCCCAGGGCCTGCCGTCGGCAAGAACCTTGAGGATCTCGACGGCGTCCACGCCCTCCGTGAAGGGCGCCCGGCTGCCTTCAAGCTGGTTGAAGGAAAGCCTCTGCGCCGGGAAGCGCCTGCGCTCCTCGTGGACGAAGATCGTCCCGTCGGGACGCACGAAGACGATGCTGGAGATGGAGGGCTGGTTCTCGCCCTTGGCCTGCGGAAGGGACGCTTCCGGCTGGCTGGCCGGAGCGGCCGGCAAAGGCCGGGCGCAGAGCGCCGGCAGGAGCAGGGCCAGAAGCAAAGCCAGAACCAGGGCCAGGCGCATGCCGGCCGAAGGACGCGGATCTTCCTTCGTTCGCATAGGGTCGCCTCCTTGTGCCGCCGCGACGCAGGTCAGCCGGCGGGGGTGATGCCGCAGGGGCGTCTTCACTGTATGCCCCGACAGGGAGCGTGGCAAATGGCGCTTGCCGGTGCGCGCCTTCCGGCTCCTGGAGTTCGTGCCGGCGAGGTTGCGCACGCCGGAGATCTGCCTTGCGGCCGTCCGCAGCCGTGGCCGGGCGCTGGAGTTCGTGCCTGAAGCCATGAAGACGGCGGCGCTGTGCCTGGCGGCGCTCCGTCGCTCTCCGGGCGCGGGCATGTATTTACCGGTAGCACCGGCACCTGCACCAGCACCTGTTCCGGCGCGTCGTCCCCAGGCCGGCGTGGACGCAGGACGCTCCAGGGACGCGCGACTGCGGGACTTCCGTGTCGGCCGCCTCGCAGGCGCCCGGGCGGAATTCAGATCTGCGCGCGGCGTCGAGGCGCACCACGACATGGCTAACAGTCGCAGGCCACAGAGCATCGCTCTGCGGGGTTATCCCCCCGCCCCCCCTATGCCACGGGCCTCGGCGGGCAGGATAGCCCGTCGAGACCCGTGGCTGTATTTTCGGGAACGCGTCGCTTTCTCTTCCATCTCCTTCCCTGCTTCGTCTTCTCCTTCCTAGCGCAGGGCTCTTCCGCATTCTTGTTCCGCACCGTCCCGCCGTGCATGGCAGTGGATAGGCGGGTCAAGCCCGCCGGGGAGGCTGCATGCGGAAAATCAAGACGGCGGAGGCGGCGCTCATCGCCGTCCGGGCGGACGGCCTGGCCCTGCGGGACGTGCCGGAGGAGATGAAGACGGCGGAAGTCTGCCTGGCCGCCGTCAGGGAGTACGGGCCGGCGCTCCAGTTCGTGCCCGGGACGGCGAAGACGCCGGAGATCTGCCTCGAGGCCGTGAAGCAGGACGGCAGGGCGCTGAAGTTCGTGCCGGAGCGCCTGAAGACGCCGGCCGTCTGCATCGAAGCCGTCCAGCGCCGCGGGCTTTCACTGCTGGACGTGCCGGTGCCGATGCGGTCGGAGGAGATGTGTCTGGTAGCCGTACGCCAGCATGCGGGCGCCATGCAGTACGTGCCCGTCAGGCACCGGGATGCCGTCCGGAGCTCCCTGGCAACGGAAGCAGCTACCGGCGCGGAGCCGGAGGCTGGGGAAGAGGAAGCCGACGGGCCAAGGCCGTAGATTCATGTACGGGTGAGGCGGGCCGTCCCC
>JAEEPQ010000058.1 GCA_016284885.1 Desulfovibrio sp. | reverse complement strand
GACCTCGTCCACGCCGGCCTGAGCCGCGACGGCCCTGGCCGTCCTTTCGTTGTCGCCCGTAAGCATGACGGTGTAGAGGCCCATGTTCTTCAGTTCCTGCACGGCGCGGGGACTGTCTTCCTTGATGACGTCGGCCACGGCCACCAGCCCGAGAAAGCGCCCGTCCCTGGCAAAGCACAGGGGCGTCTTGCCCTGGCCGGCAAGCTTCCCGGCACAGATCTCCGCGCTCTTGGGGAGGGCGCACTCCTTGGCCATGAAGGCAAGGCTTCCGCCGGCAAGCCGGCTCCCCCCCAGTCTGGCCCGCAGGCCCAGGCCTGGCAGGGCCTCGAAGTGCTCCACCTCGTCCGGGACAAGGCCCCTGGCTTCGGCCAGGGCGGCAATGCCCCTGGCCAGCGGGTGTTCGGAACGGCGCTCCAAAGCGCAGGCCAGCCTGAGGAGTTCCTCCTCGGCAATGCCCTCTGCCGGCAGGACGTCCGTTGCCTGCGGTTCGCCCCGCGTGAGGGTGCCTGTCTTGTCGAGGACGACGATGTCCGTCTTGCCGGCCCGCTCGAGGGAGACGGCCGTCTTGAAGAGCATGCCGTTCCTGGCGCCGAGGCCGCTGCCCACCATGATGGCGACGGGCGTGGCAAGGCCGAGGGCGCAGGGGCAGCTGATAACGAGGACGGCGATGCCTCTGGCGAGGGCGAAGGAGAGCTCCTGGCCGGCAAGAAGCCAGCCTGCCGTCGTGACTGCCGCAATGGCGATGACCACGGGCACGAAGATGCCGGAGACGCGGTCCGCCACCTTGGCGATGGGAGCCTTGGTGGCGGCCGCATCGTTCACCATCTGGATAATCTGGGCCAAGGCCGTATCCCCGCCGACGCGCTCCGCCCGGCAGCGCAGGAAGCCCGACTGGTTGACGGTGGCCGCCGAGACGGCATCGCCCGGCGCCTTGTCCACGGGAATGCTCTCGCCCGTCAGGGCCGACTCGTCGACGGCGCTGGCGCCCTCCTCGACGATGCCGTCCACGGGAATGCTGGCACCGGGACGCACGACGAAGACGTCGCCCACCCGCACCTCCTCCACGGCGATCTCGACTTCCCGTCCGTCCCTGACGACGAAGGCCCTGCGGGGCGCCAGGGCCATGAGGCTCTTGAGGGCGCTGGTGGTCTTGCCCTTGCTGCGCGCCTCGAGCATCTTCCCCACGGTGATGAGCGCGAGGATCATGGCCGCCGACTCGAAGTAGAGGTCGTGCAGCCCTTCCGCGGCGAGGGCTCCGCTGCCGTCCGCCTGCGCCCGGGTCATGGCGAAGAGCACAAGGGTGCTCCAGCCGAAGGAGGCGGCCGATCCCAGGGCCACGAGCGTGTCCATGTTGGGGGCGCCCTTGAGCGCGCCCTTGAAGCCGACGGCAAAGAACTTGCTGTTGACGATCATGACGGCCGCTGCCAGGAGCAGCTGGAGCAGGCCCAGGGCCGGAGGGTTGCCGTCGAAGAAGGCGGGCAGGGGCCAGCCCAGCATCATGTGCCCCATGGAGCAGTACATGAGCGGAGCAAGATAGGCGAGGGACCAGGCAAGGCGCCGCTTGAGGACAGGGGTTTCGCGGTCGGCGAGGGGATCATCGGCACCCTGCCCCTGCGCCCTGGCACCCTTGGGCGAAGCGCCGTAGCCGGCGTCCGCAACCGCCTTGACGATGGCAGCTGCGCTTGCCGTGCCCTCCACGCCGAGCGTGTTCGTCAAAAGGCTCACCGAGCAGCTGGCCACGCCGGGCACGGCGGCAACGGCCCGCTCCACCCTGGCCTGGCAGGCCGCGCAGCTCATGCCTGTCACTTCGTACTTTTCCATGGCTCCTCCTTGGCCCGGCCCTTCAGGGGCGCAAAGCCCTGCACGGCTTGTACGGCAGAGGGGCCATGATGTCAAAAACTTGAAAACGAATTTCGTTTCAACAGCGCGGTCGCTTTCAGGGGCGCGGCCCCTGCCGGGCGCGCGTCCAGGCACGGCAAAGGACCGGCCTCCCCGGGACAGGAACCAGGGAAGCCGGTCGGCGGCAGGGACCGGATCCTTGCCAGCGCTAGCCGAAGAGCGCCGTGGAGAGGTAGCGCTCGCCGGTGTCGCAGATGAAGGTGACGATGCGCCTGCCCTCCATCTCGGGCCTGGCGGCTATCCGCAGGGCGGCCGCAACGTTGCAGCCCGAGGTGATGCCGCAGCTCACGCCGCACTCGCCCATGAGCCTGCGGGCCATGGCCATGGCCTCGTCGCCCTCCATGGTCAGGATTTCGTCGAGCAGCTTCACGTCCAGAATGTCCGGCACGAAGCCTGCGCCTATGCCCTGGATGGGATGGGGACCGGGCTTGCCGCCGGAGAGCACGGGGCTCAAGGCCGGCTCCACCGCGACGACCCGGAAGCCCTTGACGCGCTCCTTGAGGAAGCGTCCCGTACCGGAAAGGGAGGAACCGGATCCGACGCCGGCAACGAGGCAGTCCACGCGGCCCCCAGTCTGGGCGTAGATTTCGGGTCCTGTGGTCGTGTAGTGGGCCTCCACGGCCCGGGGGTTGGTGAACTGCCCGACGATGTAGCCGCCGCGCTCGGCAGCCAGGCGCTTCGAGGCCTCGATGGCGCCCTTCATGCCCTCGTTGCCCGGCGTGAGCACCACTTCGGCACCGAAGCCCTGCATGAGCTTGCGACGCTCCACGCTCATGGTTTCTGGCATGCAGAGCACGGCCTTGAGGCCCATGGCCCTGGCGGCCAGGGCTATGCCTATGCCCATGTTGCCGGAGGTGGCCTCCAGGACGGTGCCGCCCGGGGCGACGGAGCCGTCGCACAGGGCCGAGCGCAGCAGGTGCAGGGCCACGCGGTCCTTGATGGAGCCGCCGGGGTTGCGGTTTTCGAGCTTCACGTAGACTTTGCCGGGAAGGCCGGCGTCAAGGCCGGCGAGGTGCAGGAGGGGGGTGTTCCCCACTGCGTCGAGCACGTTGTCAAGCACGGTTTCGTTCTCCTTTGAGGAAGGGCTGCCTGCAACCCGCGTCCTGGCGCAGGAGGCCGGCGCGGCGTTGGTCTGAGCCCCTTGTAGCCCCAGGCAGGGCAGGCGGGCAAGGCCGGCGCCCCCCAGGCCGGCTGGATGGATAGCCGGCAGGCCGGCGCTAGCGCAGGGCCTCGAAGGCCTGCGCGAGATCGGCGATGATGTCCCCGGCGTGCTCGCAGCCTATGGAGAGGCGCACCGAGCCCTGGCTGATGCCGGCCCTGGCGAGCTCCTCTGCGGGCACCTGGGCGTGCGTGGTCGAGGCGGGATGGATGGCAAGGCTCTTCATGTCCGCCACGTTGGCGAGCAGGGAGAAGAGCCTGAGGGAATCGATGAACTTCCGGGCGGCCGCCGCTCCGCCCTTGAGATCGACGAGAAAGATGGATCCCGCCCCTCTGGGGAAGAGGCGGGCGTAGAGGGCGTGGCTTGGCGAGTCCGGCAGCGAGGGATGGTGGATGCGCTCCACCTCGGGCCGGTCCTTCAGGAAGTCGACCACCTTGAGGGCGTTTTCCACGTGCCGCTCCACGCGCAGGGAGAGGGTTTCAAGGCCCTGCAGGACAAGGAAGGCGCTGAAGGGCGAGATGCAGGGCCCCTCGTCGCGCAGGAGCTGGGCGCGCAGGTAGGTGACGAAGGCCGCCCTGCCTGCCAGCTGGGTGAAGCTCGTCCCGTGGTAGGAGGGATCGGGCTCCGAGAGCCAGGGGTAGCGGCCCGAGGCGGCGAAGTCGAAGGAGCCCGCGTCCACGACTATGCCGGCTAGGCAGGTGCCGTGGCCGGCCAGGAACTTGGTGGCGGAATAGACCACCACGTCGGCGCCGAGCTCGGCCGGACGGAGCAGATAGGGCGTGGCGAAGGTGTTGTCCACGACCAGGGGCAGGCCGTGCCTGTGGGCGAGCGCCGCCAGGGCCTCGATGTCCACGATTTCCGAGCAGGGATTGCCCATGGTCTCCACGTAGACGGCGCGGGTCCTCCCGGTGATGGCGGCCTCCACCTCCTCGAGGCGTCCGGCGTCCACGAAGGTCGTGTCCACGCCCTGGCGGGGCAGGGTGCTGGCTAGCAGATTGTAGGTGCCTCCGTAGACGCTGCGCTGGCAGACGAGGTGCGAGCCTGCGGGCGCCAGGCCCTGCAGGGCGAGCAGGATGGCGCTGGCGCCGCTCGCCGTGGCCAGGGCGCCCGCGCCGCCGTCGAGGGCGGCCATGCGCAGCTCGAGGGCCTCCTGGGTGGGGTTGGTCAGGCGGCCGTAGATGCAGCCGGGCGCCTTGAGGCTGAAGCGCGCCTCCGCTTCGGCGCAGGAGCCGAAGACGTAGGACGAGGTCTGGTAGATGGGGACGGCCCTGGCGCCGAAGGCGCGCTCAGGCGCTTCCTGGCCTGCGTGGATCTGAAGGGTTTCAAAGTGCAGCGACGGCATGGCGGCTTCCTCATGGGCGCCTTCACCGGCGCCGGCCGGCAGGCGCCCGGGAGGCGCTCCGGAAGAGAGAGAGTAAATCTTAGTAATTTACTAAGTTTTATGCGGCCATCTTGCCGGAACCTGAAGGGCCAGTCAACGGAAAATGCGCCGCATGCTGTTTTTGCCGGCCCGCGCCCTTGCCCCAGAGCCCCAAGCCCGTTAATATGGGTTTTCCCGTGCCGCCCTGGCGACCCGCTGCGGCTGCGCTGGAGAGGAAAACACCCCCAGGAGGAGCGACGCCTGCTCTGCGCGCAAGCGCAGGTCGGAGCCCACGAGCCATGAACAAAAGCGATCTGTACTACAAGCTGGCCGAAGCGCAGGGAATCCCCGTGGAGGAGTCCACCAAGGTCGTGGACGCCTTCTTCAAGGCCCTTTCCGCGGCCCTGCTCCGTGGCGACCGCGTGGAAATACGCGGCTTCTGCTCCTGGCAGCCCAAGGAATACAAGGGCTACGTCGGCAGGAATCCCATGACGGGCGAGACCGTCGTGGTGCCGCCCAAGCGCCTGCCCTTCTTCAAGGCCGGCAAGGATCTCGCCGAGCACGTCAACAAGCCCCTGCCCGAAGCGGGCAAGGAGGACGGAGCCGGCAAGGCCTAGCCCCGCATCCGCCAGGAGGAGGCGCCATGGTCTTCCTCAGCGCCCTGGGCAGCATGGCGAGCATCACGCTCCTGTGCGCCGTCGGCTACCTCGTCAGCCGGGCAGGCTGGGTGTCGCGAGACACGGAGATCTTCATCCCGAAGCTCGTCACCGTGGTCGCCATTCCGCCCTTCCTCTTCGGCCAGGTGGTCACGCACTTCAAGCACGACCAGTTCCTCGAGCTCATCAGGAACACCCTCGTTCCGCTGGGAAGCATTCTAGCCACCTTCGCCCTGGCCCTGGCCCTCGCCTGGATCTTCCGCGTCGACAGGCGCCACCGCCTGCTCTTCGCCTGCGCGGCCTCGGTGTCCAACACCCTCTTCATCGGCATCCCCGTGAACGAGGCCCTCTTCGGCGGCCCGGCCATCACCTACGTCATCCTCTACTTCTTCGGCAACACCTTCTTCTTCTGGACCATCGGCAACTGGTGCCTCGCCAGGGAGGGCGAGCACAAGGAGAGGCGCCTCACCAGGCGCGAGCTCCTCTCCCGCGCCGTCTCCCCGCCTCTGCGGGGACTGCTGGCAGGCATAGCCGTGGTTCTGCTCGACCTGCCGGTGCCGGACAACCTGCTCAAGTCCTGCGTCCTGCTCGGCAGCCTCACGACGCCCCTCGCCCTGCTCTACATCGGCATCTCCCTGGAGCGCATCGACTGGAAGCGCATTGCCATAGGCAGGGACGCCGTCCTCTTCCTCCTGATGCGCCTTGCCGTCGCGCCCTGCCTGCTGCTCTGCTGCCTCTGGCTCCTCCCGCTCGAGCGCCTGGCCTCCCAGGTTTTCGTCATACAGTCGAGCCTGCCCTGCATGGCCAACATGGCCCTCTTCGCGGCCTACTACGGCGCTGACAAGGAGTTTGCGAGCATTGCCGTCGCCACCTCCACCCTGCTCGCCATGCTGACCGTGCCGGCCTGGATGGCTGTCATCAGCGCGGCCGGCCTCTAGGACAGGACAAGGGGGCTGGGGGTGAGCGACTTCAAGACGGCTGCCGGCTTTGCCAGCTTCCACGCGTCCCTGGCGGCCGAAGGCCTTTCTCCCGAAGGCGTTCTGCTCGGCGCCAGGGAGCCAAGGCGCGTTCCTGGCGGCGTTGCCGATCCCAAGGCCAGCCTGGACGCGCTCTTCAGCGAGCGGCTGCCCCGCCTGGCGGGCGATCTGGCAGGCCGCCAGCGGCCAGGGCCCGCAACGGCGGATCATGCCGAACAGCTCTTCAGGGAGGCCATGGAGCGCCGGCTCTCGAGAGAGACCCTGCGCTGGCTGGCAGCGGAAGGCTACAGCCTGGACTGGCTCTTTTTCGGCCAGGGATCCCTGCGCAGCCAGGGCTACCAGCCTCTGCTGGCAGGCGCAGCCAGCGACGCCCCGCTCGGCCCCGAGGAGATACGCCTCATGCGCGCCATGGCGCCCGGCTGGTCCGGAGCCGACTGGGCCTGGCTGCACGGCGGCCGCTACCTGCGCAGGGCAAAGGCCGTCCCGCCCTCGCTGGCCATAGCCGCCAGAGCCGTGGCCTGCTGGAGCATCCCGCCCTTCATGCCAGCGCCCCCCACCTGCGCCGAGGCCTTTGCCAAGGTGCAGGAAACGGCGCTGGCCATCCCCAGGTCGCGCTTCGAGCCGGGC
This sequence comes from Desulfovibrio sp., assembly GCA_016284885.1. Classification (GTDB taxonomy): domain Bacteria; phylum Desulfobacterota; class Desulfovibrionia; order Desulfovibrionales; family Desulfovibrionaceae; genus Desulfovibrio. The sequence continues at coordinate 6,750 of JAEEPQ010000058.1, read as the reverse complement.
GACTGGCGGGCCGGCGTCGTCAGGCGCCTGCAGAAGAATCCTGCCAGGGCCGGCCTGCTCGTCGGCGTGTCCCTGCAGGCCGCAGGGGCCTGCCTTGCCGGCAGGAGCGTGCCCGCGGATCCCGCCCTCAAGGCCCTCGTGATCCTCCAGGGCATCCTTGGCCGCTGGCAGGAGCGGGGCCTGCTGGACTACCTGGACATGCTCAACGACGAAGCCAGAAGCCGAGGCTTCGAGGATCTGGGCGAGGTTTTCAGAAAGCGCAGCTGGGGCTGGACTGCCCGCGGCCGCAGGGATGCCGCGACGCGGCAAGGCGAGCGGGACGCTGGACAGGCCGGCGTGCAGAGCCAGCCGCCTGCCGACTTCAGAGAACTCGGCTAGGCCAGCGGCGCGTCTGAGGCGCCTCTGGGGCGCGTCTTTCCCGGCGTTTGCCCCCAACATTCCGGAAAGATGCCAAAAAGCAGGCAAACGGCCTTCAGCTCTGCCCTCATACGGAAAGAAAAGCCACCGGGAGCGCAGAAGCACATCGAAACGGCATGCACCGTGACAAAAGCTTCCCGCCTGGCATAGGCCTGGAGCGAATCCCCTGCCCCTGAGGACGGCGAGCGCCGCCCGCAGGGGGCCGGGGTCCGCCGGGGAATCGCCCCCTGCGCCACCCTCTTCTCCTGCCAAGGAAGCACGCCATGTCCATGATGTCCAACAGCCTCTTCGTCGGCGACGCCGACTACCTCTCCGCAGCAGCCAGCGAAATCTTCCCCTACCTGGGCCCCGTCGCGCCGCTGGAAGCGCTGCTGGAGCCCGGCCAGTGCACCCTTCAGCTGGCGGGCCTGCGCACCGCCCTTGCCGACGAGGCCATGCTGGACCTGGCCTTCGATCCCCGCCATGAGGCGCCCTGGTCCAGGGCGGTGCACCAGCGCGTCGAGGTCTACACCGACGGCCTCGTCGAGGCCCTGTGCGCCCAGCACGTTCCCAGCGGCCTCATCGTCCGCAGCGTGGCCAGGCACATGGCGCTGGCCTCGGGCGACGAGGGGGCCAGGCTCTGGCTCAGGGCGCGAGGCCTTTCCGTGCCTGCAGGGACGGGCCATCCCATCTGCACGCCTCCCCCCTTCTCGTGCGCGCCCATGGCCCAGGAGAGCTTCCGCATCGACTCCTTCACGGCCCTGCCCCGCTTCACAAGCCAGCTCTTCCTCTGCCATCCCTCTGTGGGAGCCCTCTCGCCCCTGCTCTCCAAGGCCGGCGTCAAGCGCCTTGCCGGCCTGGCATCGCAGGTCCGCCGCAGCTGTCTGCGCTATGCCCTGCACAGGGACGATCCCGCGCTCTCCCTGCGCCTCGCCCTTGCCTTCCGCGAGTGGGAGAAGGCTGCCAGGCACATGCTCGCCGCCAGCGGCTGGAAGACCGAAGAGCTCGACCGCCGCGTCGCCAGCGGCGGGCGCAGCTTCCTGCCAGTTCTGGCGGAGCAGGCAAGACAGGCTGGACAGGAGGGCGGGCTCCTGTCCCGGCGAAGGCGCCGTTCAGGGTGCACGCCAAGGCGAGCTGAGGAGCGGCGTTGAGGGAGGACCCTGCCTCTGGCAAGACAAGGCCGTCAAAAGAGCGTAGGCTGCTCTCATTCAAGAACCGGCGCCGCCATCCCCGGCGCCGGCAGCCGTCAAGGAGGAGGGAAGCATGGGTCCAAGGCAGTCCCCGCCGCGAAGGCGCCCTCCCCGCTCGTCCGGGCGCATTCTTCGCCGGCCCAGCCGGCCCGGATCAGCAAAGGCGAAGCAGGCGAGCTCCGCCAGACCGGACGCAGAGGGACTGCCCCGCCCCGCACGGGGCTTTGCCCTGGCAAGCGTCCTCTTTGGCGTTGCCCTGGTTGTCGCCACCGGCTCCGGCGTCACGGCGGCCCTGCCGTCCATGGCCCTGGCCCTCGGCGCCTCGGACGCGCAGGCCGTCTGGATAGTCAGCGCCTACCAGATAGCCATGCTCACCCTGCTCTTTCCCGCAGCAGGCTTAGCCAAGGCCGCCGGGGCCTCCCGCGCCTTCCTCGCCGGCCTTGCCCTCTTCGCGATGGCCTCGGCGGGATGCGCCCTTGCGCCGGATCTGGCCTGGCTTGCGACAGCCCGGGCCCTGCAGGGAGCAGGCGCATCCTGCTGCATGGGCCAGAGCATGTTCCTCATCGAGCAGATCCTGCCCCGGCGCCTGCTTGGCCGGGGCATTGGCCTCAACGCGGCCGCCATCTCCCTCTCCATCATCGCAGGCCCTGCCCTGGCCTCGGCCATCCTCGCCCACGGCCCCTGGCAGCTGATCTTCGCCCTCGGCATCCCTGCGGCCGCGGCAAGCTTAGCCCTGGGCCTCCCCTTCCTGCCAAAGACAAGGCCGGAGCGCCTCAAGCCCCTGGGGGAGGCGCTTGCGCCCAACGCCCTTCTGCTCAGCCTTGCCTGCTTCGGCAGCTTCTTTGCCTGCCTCTCGGCCGCCACGCTCGGCGCCTTCCGGATCGCGCTGGCGGGTCTCCCCCTCTTCCTGGCCGCGGCCTTTGCCTACGCGAAAAACCAGCTCGCGAGCCCCGACCCCGCCTTTCCCGCCGACCTTTTGCCCAAGCCCGCCTTTTCCCTCTCGGCCTTCTGCCTTATCCTCTGCTTCATGGCCCAGAGCGCCTGCGTCACGGCCTGCCCCTTCTTCTTCCAGGAGCGCCTCGGCTTCACGGCCTCCCAGACGGGCCTGGCCCTGACGGCCTGGCCCTGCCTGCACGTGGCTGCATCCCTCTGTTCGGCACGGCTGGCGGAACGCTTCGACGGCAGGACCGTCTCGCTCTGCGGCATGCTGATCTGCACAGCAGGCCTGCTCTCCTTCCTTGTCCCCTGGGGCTGGAGCGGACCGGACTTCGGCCTCGGAGCAGACTGGAAGGCCTTCTGGGGCCCGGTCTGGCGCCTTGCCCTCTGCGGCCTTGGCTACGGGCTCTTCCAGGCCCCCAACGACGCCATCACCCTGCTCGCAGCGCCCCACGGGCGCCGCAGCTCGGCCAGCGCCATGCTTGCCATGTGCCGCTCCCTCGGCCAGACGCTCGGCGCCATGGCTGCGGGCTCGGCCTTTGCCGCCCTGCCAGGCGCTCCCGAAGGCGCCTTTGCCTTGGCCTGCGCCTTTGCGCTGGCCGGATGCCTTGCGCTGGCCCTGCGCCGCGCCTGCAGGCTCCGCTAGGCCCAAAGCCCTGCCGCAGACCGGCGCGCCCGATCCGGTCAGGACCCGGAAAGGATCAGGGCAGGATATGGGCAGGCCCGGTGCCTACTTGGCGTAGGGCCAGAGCAGGATGACGGCCATGGCCGCGAGCAGCAGGTAGAAGAGGACGGACGCGCCCTTGTGGCGCAGGGAGAGGACGGCGCCGAGCAGGGCCAGCACGTAGACGGCGGGCCAGGGCAGATCCGGCATGGCGGGGTAGAGGCCGAGCGAGAGCAGGAGCGCGACGGCCAGGGCAATGGCCGTATAGGAGGCCAGATAGAGGACGGCGTGCCAGAGCATGCGCTGGACAATGGCGCGCTTCACGATGCGCTCCGGCGTCTGCGCCGGTTCCTCGCCTTCGTCCAGGGTGACGCCCGCCTCCAGAACGGCGTTCTGCCGCAGACGGAAGCGCTGCTCGAGGAAGCTGCCGAGCATGGCAGCCAGCATGGCGGCCACCATGGGAAGCAGGAGGGGGCCGGGTTCGCTCCAGCCAAGGGCCAGAGCCAGCGGAAAGACCAGCAGGAAGGCCAGGCCCGCAAAGGGGGGAATGACGCCTCCCATGGCAACGGCGTCCAGCCAGACAAGCTCAAAGGCGATGCCGAGCGCGATGGCCAGTTCCCAGTGGCCGGTCGCACAGCCCGCAATCATGCCGAGCGCCAGCGGACGCTCCACCAGGCCCACGATGCAGGAAAAGCGGGCCGCTCCTACCAGAACAAAAAAAAACAGCAGGGAAGCCCCGCCAGCAGCAGATCAGAAAAGAGGTTCATGGGGAGCCTTCACAGACTGCGTCGGCACGGCGCGGAAGTCCATGGCCGTGCCCCGCGAGGCGAGGGTTCTGAGGGTGGCGATGTCGTCGCGGGAGAGCGCCACGTGGGGATAGATCTGGACCTTGCCGTCCGCGTAGTGGAGGTTGCCGATGTTGAGCACGTCCATGGCAACGCCCGCCTCGGACGCGCCGCGCACGTCGTCGCAGGTTTCGTAGAGCACGAGGACGTTGCCGTCGCCAAGACTCTTGATGGTCGCCGCCAGATCCGCCACGCAGACGAAGCGCACGTCGATCTTGCGGGGAACGGCCATCTGCATGATGGTCTGGCGTATGCTGTCCTGGGCCAGTTCGTCGTTGGCCACCACGAGATGCCGGGCATTCGTGTAGGGCAGCCAGCCCTCGATGACCTGGCCGTGGATGAGGCGGTTGTCGACGCGGAACCACATGGCCTGGCTATCCCTTGGCCTTGTCGGCCTTGTCTTCGCGCTCGGCCCGCTCCGAGCGGTCGGCCGAAGCCTTCTGCCGGCTCTTGAGCATGGAGCCGGGCACGACGATGCCCTTGACGCCGGCTTCGCTGGCCACGGCCGCAAGCTGGTCCAGGGGAAGCCTCCGGGCGGAGAAGACCTTGAGCAGCATGGGCAGGTTGACGCCGGTGACGACCTCGACGCGGTGGGTGGCGAGCAGGGAGAGGGCAAGGTTGGTGGGCGTGCCGCCGAACATGTCCGTGAGGACGATGACGCCGGCGCCCTTGTCCAGACGCTCGGCCGCATCCTTGAGGCGCCGCACGGTCTCCGGAACCTCCTGGCCGACGTCCACGCTGATGGACGTGCAGTCGCTCAGCGGTCCCAGAATGAATTCCGCCGTCCTGAGCATGGACGAGCCGTAGTCCGCATGGGAGACCACAATGATGCCGGCCTCGGCCTGCGCCTCTGCGCTATTGTCGCGATTCGCTTCCGCCATGGACACTCCTCCCTGGATTGGGGCGGGCGGAACGCCGGGGAAGCCCCCGGCCTTCTCCGCTGAATGCGCCCAGTGTGCCATTTTTCCCATGCAAGTCAACAGAGCCCGCGGCGTCCGCCACGGGACTTGCAGCCGGGGGCAGGCACGGGCCTGCGCTGCTAGAGCCGCTCCCGCCGCAGGCGGAAAGCTCCTCAGGGCGCCAAGGGCCTTCTGCGCCTAGCCGAGGGCCATGTGCCTGTGTTCCAGCGCCACCGGATAGCCGGCCTGGGCCAGGGCCTTGCGCACGGCTTCGGCCACGGCCACGGAGCGGTGGCGGCCGCCGGTGCAGCCGACGCCCACGGACAGTCGGGCCTTGCCCTCACGGATATAGAACGGGATCGAGAAGATGAGAAGATCCATCATCTTCTCGTAGTACTGCTCTGTCTCGGGGAACTTCTCCAGGAATTTGACGATCTCTTTATCCTTACCGCTCTTCATCTTCAGTTCCGCCTCATAGAACGGATTCGGCAGGAATCTCACGTCGCAGGTGATATCGCAGTCGCCCGGAATGCCGTACTTAAATCCGAAAGACTCGACATGGATATCCATGGTGCTGGAATCTTCCACCTCGATAATGTTCAGAAGCTCTTCCCGAAGTGCACCCTGTGCCAGGAAAGACGTGTCGATGACGTGCGTCGCACGGGCCCGGATACCACGCATCAGCGTGCGCTCTTTCTCGATGGCTTCGACCAGCGACAATCCGGCCGACAGCGGGTGCTTCCGGCGGGTCTGGCGATATCGGCTCACCAGAACCGAATCATTCGCCTCGAGGAAGATGATCCGGTACGGACAACCGAGATTCTTGATCTCGGTCAGTGCTTTACCGAATCCCTTTAGAAAATCACTGGACCTTATGTCTACGACGAATGCCAGTTTATTGACTGCGAATCCTTCACCGCCCTGACCTTTCAGAAAGGTGCGGATCAGCTCCGGCAGGACCATCGGCGGAAGATTGTCTATACAGAAATAGCCCTGATCCTCGAGAATATGTGCCGCATGGCTCTTCCCCGCTCCGGACATGCCTGTCAGAATAATTACGTCCATTTCCTGCCTCCTGTTTACTTCGTTTCCGATTCGAATCCTCTTCCGATAAACCGGACCTCTCGTTCGAGCGAAACCCCGAACTGATCCTGAATCGTTTTCTGGATATGTTTGACCAGGGCATCGATATCCGAAGCCGTGGCCTCCCCCTTATTGATCACAAATCCCGCATGTTTCTCCGATACCTGCGCATCGCCGACACGATATCCTCTTAACCCTGCGTCATCGATCAGTTTTCCTGCAAAATAACCCTCCGGTCTCTTGAAGGTGGATCCGGCGCTCGGAAACTCCAGCGGCTGTTTCTGCGTTCTCGCCTCTTTCAGCTCCGCCATGCGGGACCGGATCGATACCGGATCTCCTTTTGCAAGCTTTAATGTCGCGCTGAGGACAACGTATCTCTTCTGCCTGATCAGGCTGTTCCGGTAAGAAAAGCAAAGATCCTTCCCGGCAATCTCCTCGCATTGTTTCGTTTCCGGGTTAAAAATGCGGGCCGATTCAACAATGTCTTTCATTTCCCCGCCGTATGCCCCGGCATTCATGGCAATGGCGCCGCCCAGAGTTCCGGGAATCCCGGAAGCGAATTCCATGCCGCTTTGCGACGCTTCGGCAGCCAGACTCGCGATCTTAACAAGCAAAGCGCCGGCATCCGCGCGGATCTTATCATCGTCTATCGTGATCTCTGATAAATTATGGTCGATCCAGATGACCGTGCCGCGATATCCCTTGTCACTGACCAGAAGATTGCTGCCGTTTCCAAG
>JAEEPQ010000057.1 GCA_016284885.1 Desulfovibrio sp. | reverse complement strand
CGCAGCTTGCGGGCCGTGTGCTTCATGATCATGTTCTGGCCGAGGGTCACCTGGCCGTCGCCGGCCATGGCCACGACGCCGTCCTTCTTGACGGCGAGGATGGTGGTGGCGTGCAGGGACAAGTCTCCGAAGGGGGAGCCTAGAGCTTTTTCCATATTTCCTTTCTTTCCTTGTAGACGGCTTCGAGCCGCCTGAATTCCTGCGGGTTCTGGCCCTGGAGGGCCTTGGCCTTGCCGAAGTGGCGCTCGGCGAGGTCCTTCCTGTGGGCGTAGATGGCGGCGTAGCACAGGTGCACGTAGGCCAGTCCCTGCCGTCCTCCGGCGCCGTAGCTCTTGCCCAGGGACTCGTGCACGTCGGACTCCTCGGGCACGTAGCGCAGCACGTCCCGGTACTGGGCCTGGGCCTGGGGGCGGCGTCCCTCGTCGTCCAGCATGCGGGCGAGGAAGTACTTGGCCATGTAGTCGCGCGGATCCTTCTGCAAGGCCTGGCCGAGCAGGAGTCCTGCCCTGGTCGCGTCGCCCTTGCGGTAGTGGAAGATGCCGGCCTCGCGCAGCACCAGGGGATCGCGGGGATCCTTGGCCATGGCCGCCTCGAAGGAGCGCGCCGCCTCGTTCACGTTGTTGAGCCTGGCGTAGACCATGCCCCTGCCCATGAGGGAGAGGGCGTCCTGGCCCCGGAAGCGCTGCAGGGCCTGGCTGGGGTCGCCGTGGCGTCCCCAGAGCAGCACCTGCATGCGCTTGAAGCGCGCATCGTCGCAGGCTCTCGCCTGCACGGCGCCGGGCAGAGTCTGGATGCGGGCGCCGATGCCGTTGATGCGGTCGCCGATGTCGGGGTGCGTGGAGAGGTAGGCGGGAACTCTGGAGCCGCTCATCCAGCTCTTCTGGCGCAGGACCTTGAAGCCGCCCACCATGCCCGACGGCGGATAGCCGGCCTTGACGAGGTACTGCAGACCGACCTGGTCGGCCTCGGTCTCGTCGGCGCGGCTGTAGTTGAGCATGGCTGCCTGGCCGGCGCTCAAGGACGCCGTGGCGATGGCCCCGCCGGCCCCGCCGCCGGCGGCAATGCCGGCCACGGCGAGGAGCAGGGATCCGAGCGTCACGAGCTGCGCCCGCTCGAGGCGGCTGGCCACGTGGCGCTGGGTGACGTGGGCGAGCTCGTGGCAGAGCACGCCGGCCACTTGGGCCTCGCTTTCGAAGTGCATGAGCAGGCCCGTGAAGACGTAGACGTAGCCGCCGGGCACCGCGAAGGCGTTCATGGCGTTGTGCAGGATGACGCCTGTCTGGAAGGCGAAGGGCTGGGGCGGGATGGCCTTGGCGATGCGCGCCACGAGCCCCTTCACGTAGTCGCTTATCTCGGGATCCTGCACCATGGGCAGGGAGGAGCGCACGAGCACGTCGAACTTGCGGCCCATCTCCTTCTCGTCCTTGAGCGTCACGCCGCCGAAGTAGAAGGCGTGGGCGCAGGGCGCGAGGACGAGGATCCAGGCAAGCAGGACGGCAAGGGCCATGCCCAGGGCGCGGGACAGGGGGGCTATCCTGAAGCGGGACAAGGCAGAAATCTCCTTGCAGGCCCGGGGCCTGCGGAATCTGGAGGGAAGCGGGAGGACCGCTAGGCGAGATCCCAGGTCTGGCCTTCCGGCGTGTCGCGTACCTGGACGCCCATGGCGAGCAGGCTGTCCCTGAGCTCGTCGGAGCGGGCAAAGTCCTTGGCCTTCCTCGCCTCGGCGCGCTCTGCGAGCACCCTGGCCACCTCGGCCTGGTCTATGCCCGCGCGCTGGCAGCGCCTGGAGCGCAGGGCTTCCAGGAAGGCGTCGGGATCCTGGCCGAAGAGGCCGGTCATGTCCGCAATGGCGCGGGCGCGCTCGAGGAAGGACTCGAGCAGGGCCTTGGCGCCTTCGCCGGCCTTGAGGGCCTTGTCCTCCAGAACGCGGTTGACGGTGCGCACCATGGAGAAGGCGTGGCCTAGGGCCTGGGCGGTGTTGAGGTCGTCGTCGAGGGCGGCCTCGAAGGCGGGGCCGAGCCCGTCCCAGTCCTTCTGCAGATCTTCGGGCAGGGCCGTCTTCTTCCACTTGGCGCGGGCAAGGCCGCGCCTGGCCTCGCGCAGGCTCTCGTAGAAGCGCAGGAGCGCGCGTTCGGCGTCGTCCATGCCCTCGGGCGTGAAGTCCACGGGCGAGCGGTACTGCTTGCTGAGCAGGAAGTAGCGCAGGGTCTCGGGCTGCCAGGTTTCGAGGATGTCGCGTATGGTCTTGAAGTTGCCGAGGCTCTTGGACATCTTCTCGGAGTTGATCTGCACGAAGGCGTTGTGCATCCACACCCTGGCCAGCTCGCAGCCGCAGCAGGCCTCGGTCTGGGCTATCTCGTTCTCGTGGTGCGGGAAGACGAGGTCCATGCCGCCGCCGTGGATGTCGAGGGGCAGGTAGGGGCGCGACATGGCCGAGCACTCGATGTGCCAGCCGGGGCGCCCCTGCCCCCAGGGGCTCTCCCAGAAGGGCTCGCCGGGCTTGGCCGCCTTCCAGACGGCGAAGTCCATGGGATCGCGCTTCTCCTCGCCGGGCGCCACGCGGGCGCCGGCCTGCATGTCGTCGAGGCTGCGGTGGGAGAGCTTGCCGTACTGGGGGAAGGCGCGCACCGCAAAGTATACGTCGCCCGAGGGCGTGGCGTAGGCGAAGCCCTTCTGCACGAGCTCCCCGCAGAGGGCGATGATGGCGTCCATGTATTCCGTGGCGCGGGGCTCGACGTCGGCGCGCAGCACGCCCAGGGCGTCCATGTCCTCGTGGAAGGCCTTGATGTAGGTTTCGGCCACCTCCTTCCAGTCCCGTCCCTCCTCGTTGGCGCGGCGGATGATCTTGTCGTCCACGTCGGTGAAGTTGCGCACGAAGGTGACGTCGAGGCCCTTGCGGCGCAGGAAGCGCACCAGGACGTCGAAAACCAGGGCGGAGCGGGCGTGGCCGATGTGGCACAGGTCGTAGACCGTGACGCCGCAGACGTACATGTTCACCTTGCCGGGACGGAGGGGAACGAAGGGCTCCTTGCTGCGGGATGCGGTATTGAAAAGCTGCATGGCTTGTCCTTGTCGAATGAACGGGGAGAAGGTCGGGAGGGATGGCTGGGAGGACGCGGCTGCCTCGGGGCGCCGGCCTCAGCAGGAGATCTTGTCGATGCGGCGCTGGTGGCGGCCGCCCTCGAAGCCCGTGTCGAGGAAGGCATCGACGATGGCCCTGGCCAGCTCCGCGCCCGTCATGCGGGCGCCGAGGCAGAGCACGTTGGCGTTGTTGTGCCTGCGGGCGAGCTTGGCGTGGAGCTCGGTCGTGCACACGGCGGCCCTGACGCCCTGGTGGCGGTTGGCTGCCATGGACATGCCTATGCCCGTCCCGCAGAGGAGAATGCCGGTGCCGTCTTCCTTCTCCACGGCGCTGCACACGTCGTGGGCGATGTCGGGATAGTCGCAGCTGTCGGCGGTGTAGGTGCCGTGGTCGGTGGCGGTGAGGCCCCGGTCCTCGAGCTGGCGGATGATCGCGTTCTTGAGGTCGACGGCCGCGTGGTCGCAGCCTATATGGATGGTCTTCTGCATGAAGGGCTCCTTGGGGGAAGAGGATATGGCGCGGGCTGGCTAGCGGCGGAAGCGTTCGATGGGAAGGACCTGGGTTCCAGGCGGCAGCTCCAGGGCTGTCTGGCGCTGGGTGAAGGGAGTCTGCGGCGCTTCGCGCTCCTTGAGGAGGACGATGCCCTTGTCGCCCCGGCGGCTTGCGAGATCAAGGCGCCTGGCAAGGCCCTGGCCGTCAAGCTCGAAGGCTATGGTCCAGTCCTCGCTTTCCCAGGAGGCGGGAAGGGCGTCCTTCGTCAGCACAAGCCTTCCGCCTATCCCCTGGGAGAGGTCGTAGGCCGTGCCTGCGGACACGGCATCGGCCCGCAGGTACTCCCGGCCGAAGACCTCCTGCCAGCGACCCTGCAGCAGGGCCTCGAGGCGCCTGAGATCGAAAGGCAGGGGCACGCCTATCTTGAAGAGGGGGCTGTCCGGCCCCTGGTGGAAGAAGGCCTTCTTCTGCATGGGGGCATACATGAGGAAGGTCTGGCCGTCCTGGGCTATCATGGCGACCGTGGCGCCGACGCCGGCCAGGACGTCGAGCCGTATGGCCGAGGCGCCGTTACCCCAGACCAGGGCCTCGACGCGGCGCGTGTCGCCTTCCTTCCCGAAGCGCATGCTGAGGCTGTCGCGGTAGGGTGCGGGCGCCGGCGCCTGGCGGGAGGCGAAGGCCTCCCAGGTGCGCTGGGCGGCTTGCGGGTCCGCAGGAACGGGGCCCTTGGCGCAGGCCGAAAGGAAGAGGGCTGCCAGCAGGGGCAGGACGAGCAGGGGATTCGGGAAAAATGCGGGCTTGTGCATGGCGTGCCTTGCTTGCCGGCGAAGGGTGCCGGCTGTGTGCGGGAACTTGCGGATTGAAAGGGGGGGAGCGGGCTCGATGCTGGTTCGATGCGGGCTCGATGCGGATTGGGAACGGGGCTGGGGAAAGGGGCGCCCTAAGCCGGATGGCGCCTAGGGCTGGATGGCGTTGAGGCGTCGCTGGATGTCGGCCGCGTTGTCCGGCTTCTTTTCGAGGGCCTTGCGGTAGGCATCGCGCGCCTCGGCCTTCAGGCCCCTGGCGAGCGCGATGTCGCCGAAGTGCTCCCAGATGGCGGGATCGCCGGCCTTGTCGAGGCGGGCCGCCTCGCGGATGCAGGTCCAGGCTTCGTCGGCGTGGCCTGCGCGGAAATGGGCCCAGGCAAGGGAGTCGAGGATGTAGAACTGTCCCGGCATGAGGCGGTTGGCCTTGATCAAGAGATCCAGCGCCCTCGGAATGTCCCGGTTCTCCTCGGCCAGGGTGTAGCCGACGAAGTTGAGCGCCTGATAGTTGTCGGGCTCCTTGGCGACGATGCCCTCCATGATGCCGAAGGCCTCCTCCCTGGCGCCGCCTTCGGCGAGGAGGCTGCCGAGCAGGAAAGCGAGATCCGTGTCGTCGGGCCACTGGGCGCAGGCGGCCCTGGCGCAGGCGACGGCTTCGTCCTTGCGACCTTCCTTGGAGAGGATGCGGGTTTCGAGGTTCACGAAGTCGGGCACGTCCTGGAATTGGGCCCTGCCTTCGCGGACGCGCTCGAGCGCCCGTGCCGTCTCGCCTGCTTCGGCGAGCAGCTGGGCGGACATGAGGATCTTTTTGGGCGCCAGGCCCGAGGCCTCGGGGATTTTGTCGAGCCAGGCCAGGGCGGCCTCTATGTCGTGGCGCTGCTCGAAGGCCACGTCCGCAAGCACCAGGAAGACTTCCGGCGGCGGAGCCTCGCGGGCGGCCAGGGCCTTGAGTAGCTTTTCCGCCTGCAGGTAGTGTCGCGCATCGGCGAAGAGGGCGCCCGCCCGCATCTGGAAGGAGGGATCGTCCGGGCCCTGCTGGAAGTAGGCGAGAGCCTTGCCCGGCTGGTTCATCTTCAGGGCGCAGGCAACGAGCCTAAGGCGCACCTCGGTCTCGGCGACGTTGAGCTTGAGCAGTCGCTCGTAGGCCTGGCAGGCGCCCTTGAAGTCGCCGGTGCGCTCGCAGGACGAGGCGATTTCGGCCCAGGCCTCCTCGAAGTCGGGCAGCTTTCTGACGGCTTCGCGCAGGCGGACTAGGGCTACGGCGTCCCTGCCGAGGGAGGCGAGGGCCTTGGCGTGGTAGAAGTCGGCAAGCCCGGGGCGGGCCTGGGGCTTCACGGCCTCGAAGGTCTGGCAGGCCTTCTCGGCAAGGCCTGACTTGAGCTGGGTGATGCCGAGCTGTACGGCCGTGTCGGCGTTTTCCGGATCCTTCGCCAGGGCGTCCTCGAGCAGACGCATGGCCTCCTCGGCGAAGCCGTTGTCCGACAAGGCCTCGGAGAGGGCCAGCGTCAGGGGCACTTCGCCGGGGCAGGCCCTGACCGCGCTCTTGAGAAAGGGAATGGCGTTGACGGTCTTGCGGTCCATGTACCAGAGCGCGCACTCGAGCCAGAGCTTGGGCGGGAGATCCTCGATGCCGGCAAGGGAGGCGAGCTCCTCGGCGGCCCTGACGCCCGCGTCCTCGTCCTCGGTCGAGACGGCCTGCATCATGGCAAGGTAGGCCGCCATGCCGCGGGCCTGGGGGCTGAGCTCGTTCTGCCTTGGCTGCACCTCCACGCCTTGGAGCAGGAGCGCCTCGGCGGGAGCGACCCCGGCAGCTTTGGTGCTGGCTGCTTCAGTCTTGGCTGCTTCGGTCCTGGCTGCTTCGGTACTGACGGCCTGCGCCGGCGCTTCGGGCTGGGCCTTGCCGGGGCCGCCTTCATCGCATCCGCCAAGGCCCGCGAGAGCCAGGGCAAGGGCCAGAACGAGGGTGGAAGGAGTTGTTTTCACGGCTGTATCCAAGTGTCGGAAAAGTCTTTGATGTCCGTCGAGAGGTGCTTCTTGATCTTGTCAAGGAGGCGGATTTCGAGCTGGCGCACCCGCTCGCGGGTGACCTTGAAGCGCTCGCCTATCTCCCTGAGGGTCTCCGGAGCGTCGGAGAGCAGGCGGTGCTGGAGGATGTATATTTCCTTGTCGCTGAGCGAGGGCAGGAGGGTCTTGATCTTGCCGCGCAGCATGCCGGAAATCTCCTCCGTGGCAATGCTGTCCTCGATGGCGGGGCCTATGGCCGGCAGGAAGTCCATGCGGGTCGCGGAGCCGGATTCGTCGCCCACGGGCACGTTGAGGGAGACGTCGCCGGCAGCCAGGCGCTGGTCCATTTCCTGGATGTCCGCCTTGCTGACCCCGAGGCGCTGGGAGAGCATCTCGGCGTCCGGGTCGAAGCCCTCGGCAACGAGCTTCTGGCGCTCTCTGTTCAGGTTGAAGAAGAGCTTGCGCTGGACCTGGGTCGTGCCGATCTTCACCATGCGGAAGTTGTCCATGATGAACTTCAGGATGTAGGCCTTGATCCAGAAGGAGGCGTAGTAGGAAAACTTGATGCCCTTGTCGGGATCGAACTTGTAGAGGGCGTGCATGAGGCCCACGTTGCCCTCCTGGACGAGGTCCAGCACGTTCTGCATCCAGCGACGCTGAAAGTCGATGGCGATCTTGACCACGAGGCGCAGGTGCGAGGAGATGAGCCTGAAGGCGGCCTTGGGATCCCGGCTGTCGCGGAAGCGCACGGCAAGCTCGTGCTCCTCCTCGGGCTTGAGCAGGGGGAAGCGGCTCGCTTCCTTAATATAGAGCTGGAAGCTGTCCCTGGTGGAGGGCAGGCGACTTTTGGCGGGCGCCGGCAGGATGGCGCTGACGTCGCGCTCCTCGAGCTCCTTGATCTCGCCCTGCCCGTCGAGCACGACCTCGACGTCCACGCCGGATCTGCCGCCAGGGCCAAGCTCCCCGTCGCCGAGGGCGCCGTCTTCGTCTGGTCCGGCGTAGTCCTCGGCCATCTCCTCGACTTCGGCTATCTCGTCGCCGGCGTCCTCGCCGGTTGCGCCCGGCGTCTGGGTGACGACGACGCTGCGGCGGCTTCGGGGACGCTGCGCGGAGGGCGCAGGTCCCGGAAGGACGTCGGGCGTGACGGACTGCCTCGCGCCGGTGGCCTTGGCAAGGTCCGCCTGCACCTCGGCCGCAGGCGCTTCGCCCGGCCGGTGCAGCTTTGTCGTCTGGTTGCGTTTCATTCTGCTTCCGTCGCAAAGGGTGTGCCGGCGTCCGGCCGCGCTGGCCTGCGCGGCCGCCGGACTAGAAAGGCAGATAACAACTAGGTACTCCAAGGGGCTTTGTCAATGACGAGGAGGCGCGCCTAGGCTGGGCCCGGCGCTCTGCGGGGCTGCAGGCCGGGTGCGGAAACATTCTTGTGAACGGGGGGCGAGTGCTGTACACTTCTGCGCCATCCAGCCATCTCAACAGCGGGACGCCACCGTGGCCGGCTAGGCCGGAAGGGGCGCGCCCTGCAGGAATGAACAGAATGAAGAAGATTCTCTTTGCCGCCATGCTGGCGCTCCTCCTGGCCCTGCCCGGAAGCGCTTCCGCCCAGGGCCCCCTGCAGCCGCTCGACAAGGCGGGGCTTGCCAGTCTGCTCCGCGCCAACAAGGGCAAGGCCCTCATGATCAACTTCTTTGCCACCTGGTGTCCGCCCTGCCGCCAGGAAATCCCGAGCATCGTCAAGATGAACAAAAAGTTCGCGGGCAAGGTCGCCTTCGTCGGCATTGCCGTTGACGATGCGAGGACCCAGCCTCAGGTGCGGCCCTTCGTCAAGAAGATGGGCATGGACTACCCGGTCTACGCCGTCACCGGCGATCTCGTGGAGACCTTCCAGGTGAAGAGCGTGCCCTTCAACGTCTTCTACGACACGAAGGGCAAGGTGCAACTCGCCGGATCCGGCGTGCTCGAGGACGAGGACTTCGAGCAGGTCCTCAACGGCCTGCTCAAGTAGAGGCGCCCCCATGGACAGCACCCTCCAAGTCCGCAAGGCCACCATCCCCGACGTCAAGGGTATCCATGCCCTGCTCATGCAGGCGGCCGTGAAGGGCCAGCTCCTTCCGCGCGCCCTGGCCTACCTCTACAGCCACGTACGCAACTTCTTTGTGCTCGTCGAGAACGGAGAGATGATCGCCTGCTGCGCGCTGGCGCCCGTGTGGGAGGACCTCGCCGAGGTCTGCTCCCTGGTCGTGCGCGAAGACATGCGCGGCCGCGGGCTTGGCCGTATCGCCGTGGAGGCCTGCGTGGCCGAATGCGCCTCCCTCGGCATCGGACGCGTCTTCGCCCTGACCTACCAGGAGAAATTCTTCAACCACATCGGCTTCGAAACCGTCGAGAAGGATGTCCTGCCCCAGAAGATTTGGGCCGACTGCGTGCACTGCCCCAAGTACCCCGACTGCGACGAATTCGCCGTGCTGCGCGTCCTCGGCTGATCCTGCGGCACGATTGTTTGCACCTATGCGAAAAGGCCTTTCCTGGACCGGGGAGGCCTTTTTCCGGTTGAAGCAAGGCATCAAGGAGGCGACATGGACATCTCCAGACTCGTTCCGCTCTTCACCAGGGAGGCCATAGCCGCCAGAGTCGCCGAAATGGGTGCGCAGATAGCCCGCGACTTCCATGGCGAGCCCCTCGTCGCCGTCTGCGTCCTCAGGGGGGCCTTCATGTTCTACGCCGACCTCGTGCGGGCCATCTCCAAGGATGACCTCTACGTGGACTTCCTCCGCGTCTCGAGCTACGGCGCGGCCACCGAGAGCAGTGGCCAGGTCAAGCTGCATCTGGATCTTAGCTGCGACATCGAAGGGAAGAACGTCCTCATAGTCGAGGACGTCGTCGACTCGGGGCGCAGCTTGCGCTTCCTGCTGGACCTGCTTGGCGCCAGAAAGCCGAAGCGCCTTGCCTGCGCTGTGCTCGTGGACAAGCGCGCCCGCCGCAAGGTGGAAGTCGAGCCCGACTACGTCGGCTTTGCCATGGACGACGGGTTCATTGTGGGCTACGGCTTGGATTATGCGGGAAAAATGCGTAATCTGCCTGAAATTCGCGTGCCGGAGCAGGAGCTCCGCTAGCAGCGCCAGCGCAGGAGGATACCGCCATGCAGGTCACTTGCCCCGGATGCCAGAGCCGATTCAAGCTTCCCGAAGGCGTCCAGCCAGGCGCGCGCCTGCGCTGCTCCGTCTGCGGCACGATCTTTGCTCTGCCCGGCGATGCCGAAGCGCAGGAGCCGGCCACCCCTGCGCCTGAAGGAGCCCCCGCGGCCTCGGCCTCGCCGGCCGTCCCTCAGACGTCTTCGCCGGCCGCCTCCCCCGACAGGCCTGCCGGCGCAGCCAGCCTTCCCGAAGCGCCTGAAACACCCGAAGCGCCTGCATCTTCTGCCTCTTCTGAAGCCCCTGAAAGCCGCCGGAGCGGCTGGGCCGTCTGGCTCCTCGTCCTCGCCCTGGCCGCAGGCGCCTGCCTGTGCATAGCCTGGCAGGTTTCCGAGAGCTTCCGCGATGCCGTCATGGGCAGGCCGCAGACCGGGCAGAAGCAGACGACGGGTTCTTCTGCAGAGCCTTCTTCCTCCGCGGGCCCGTCGACAGCCGTGCCTGCGCCGGCCCAGGCCAGCGGCGACGTGGCAGGCTCTGCGCCCCCGGACGCCGCGGCCGAAGGTGACGGCAAGAGCCAGGCGCCAGACCAGGCACAGGGCAAAACCCCTCAGGCCGGCGCCCCTGCCGGCATCGAGAAGCTCTCCCTGCAGAACGTGCGACAGTACTTTGTCGAGAACAAGAAGGTGGGTCGCATCCTCGTCGTCGAGGGCGCCGTGCGCAACCTCTTCGACGAGCCCCGCTCCGCCATCCGCGTGGAGGCCGTACTCATCGGCAAGGACAAGAAGGTCGTCGAGGCAAAGCGCCAGACTGCCGGCGCCCAGCTCTCCCACTTCCAGCTCCAGGTCATGGACAAGGTGGAGATGGAGGCGGCCCTGGCCTCGGAGGCCGACATCAGCCTCACCAACGCGAACGTGCCGCCTGGCGGCGAGGTGCCCTTCATGGTGCTCTTCTACAATCCCTCCATGGACGTGGCCGAGTTTGCTGCCAAGATCCTGGAGGCCAGGCATCCCGCCCGGTAGCGTCCCTAGGACCTGCGGCAGGTTCCCCAGAGCCTGCGCCCAAAGCAAAGCCCCCGCCGGAGCGGGGGCTGGGAAAGGCGGGTCTGGATCAGGCGAGCCTAGGGAAGGTGCAGGCTACTTGCCGTCCTTCTTGTGGCTTGACCTGAACTTGACGCGCATGGGCGCGTAAGCGATGCGGAAGAGTTTGCGCAGGCCGGCCTCGATGTAGCGGGCGTAGGTGGCCATGACGCGGTCGGCGTCGCTGACGAAGAAGACGAAGGTCGGCGGCTCGCTTTCGGCCTGGGTCAGGTAGAAAAACTTGGGGCGCGCGCCCTTGACCATGGGCGGCTGATGCGTCTCGAGGACGGTTTTCATGGCCCTGTTGAGCTGGGAGGTGGGAATGCGCACCGCGCACTCCTCCTTGATGCGCCGGGCAAGCGGGAGGATCTTGTCGAGGCCCCGGCCCGTGGCCGCCGAGACGCTGAGAATGGGCACGTGCCGGCAGAAGACGAGCATGTCCCTGGTGTCGGTCAGGATCTGCTTGAGGCTGGCGGCAGGGACGAGGTCCACCTTGTTGACGATGATCATGAAGGGGATCTTGCGGGTGTCGAGCATGTCGAGCAGGCGCTTGTCCTGGGCGCTCACGCCTTCGGTGGCGTCGATGGTGAGCAGGGTGACGTCGGCCTTGCCGGCCGACTTGATGGAGGAGTTGACCGAGTACTTCTCCACGGTGTCCGAAATCTTGGTCTTGCGGCGTATGCCGGCCGTGTCCACGAAGACGTAGTCCTTGCCGTCGAGGGTGAAGCGCACGTCGACGCTGTCTCTGGTGGTGCCGGCCACGTCGGAGACGATCATGCGCTCCTGACCGGAGAGGGCATTGATGAGGGATGACTTGCCGACGTTGGGCTTGCCGAGCAGGGCAAGCCTGAGCGCCGGGGGCTCCAGCTTGGCGCCGAGCAGATCCTTGGGGATGAGCTTGCCGAGCGTGTCCTGGAGTTCGCCGATGTTGTGGCCGTGCTCCGCAGAGACGGCGATGAGCGGGAAGCCCAGCACGTGGAAATCGGCCAGGCGCTGGTCGGCCAGCTCCGCGCCGTCGACCTTGTTGACGACGCAGATGACTGGGATGTCGAGCCGGCGCAGGTGGTTGGCGAGAAACTTGTCCGTGGGGAGCAGTCCGTCCTGGCCGTCCACGACGAAGGCGATGGCGGCTGCCTCGCTCATGGCGGTCTCGACCTGGCGCAGTATCTCCTCCTCGAAGCCCCGTATGCCGTCAGGGCCTTCCTGCACGGCAAGGCGGTCGTCAAGCGTGATGCCGCCGGTGTCGATGATGCCGTATTCGGGCTTGCCGGGACGGCGCACGACGCCTTCCATGCGGTCCCTCGTGACGCCGGGGCGGTCGTGGGTGATCGCCCTGTTGCTGCGTATCAGCCGGTTGAAGAGGGTGGACTTGCCCACGTTGGGGCGTCCAACGAGAACGATGTTGGGAAGCAAGCTTGGCATGGCGCGGTCCTGTCGTTGGTGGTCTGTCGGGAACGGTTCTTGTAGGGGATTTGCCCAGCGTTGGCAAATCCTTGGGCCGCCGGCCGCCAGGGAGGGGCTAGCGAGGGGGCCAGGATCGCCGGACGCCTCAAGCCTGCCGGACCCCGGGGCTCAGCTTCCAGCCCCTGCCGCAGGCTGCCAGGCCTCGCGGTCCGCTTCGATGGGGGGCGGCAGCTCGCGGATCTCCCAGGGCGCCTCCCAGGAAGGCAGGCGCGTGAACTCGGCCCTGCCGGCAAGGACGATGCGGAAGGCGTGGAGGCGCAGGCGCAGGGCTGGCGAAACTCCCCTGAAAGCGCCGTACTTGACATCGCCGACGATGGGGTGCCCTTCGGCCGCAAGCTGGACGCGGATCTGGTGCTTGCGGCCCGTGAGCAGCCGTATCTGCAGGAGCGTCGCGCCGGCGCAACGGGCTAGAGGACGGGCGATGAGGCTGGCTTCCCTGCCCTCGTCTGGCCCGACGGCCGCCATCTTCTCCATGCCCTTGGCCCGGCGCGCGGCAAGGAAATGGCGCAGGAGCCTGTCTTCCTGCCAGGGCCAGTCGCCTTCGACCCAGGCAAGGTATTCCTTGACGATGCCGGAGCGCGTTTTCAGAAGTTCCTGGGTCTGGCGCAGGCTGGCAAAGGTTGTGGCAACGAGCAGCAGACCCGAGGTGTCCCGGTCGAGCCTGTGCACGGGCGTGGGCGGAAAGACCGCGTTTGGGGAGAGCTGGGCCAGCCTCGCGACGAGCGAGTCGGCGTGGCCGGAACCGGGATGCGTGGGCAGGCCTGCGGGCTTGAGCACGCAGAGGAGATCGTCCAGTTCGCCCACGACGGTGATCTGGCGGGCAAGGGAAGGGTTCGCTTCGGGGCTTGGCTGCGGCGTGGGCGACCGGTTTTGCCTTGCCAGCGCGGCCTGTCTGGCCGGACTGGGGACATTGGCGGCATTGGCCTTGCTGGCCGCTCTGGCTGGCTGGGGCGCCGCGCCCCCTTTTCTGGCGGCCGCCTTGCTTGCCTGCTCCGCCAGGGCGAAGGCGAAGGGGGGCAGGCGCACCTGGTCGCCGGAGGAAACCCGCGCAAAAGGCTGGGGACGGGCGCCGTTGAGCCTGACCTGGCCTGTGCGTATCCAGCGGTGCAGGAGGCTTTTGGGGAGCCCGAGGCGCCGCTCGAGCAGGGCAATGAGCTTGAGGCCGGCTTCGCTGGCATCGGCCGTGATGCCGGATGGCTGGGGAGGCGTGCTGTCGGGATCGTTTGGCTGTTCAGGCATGGCTTGTGCGCCCTTGTTCCGGCGCCGAGTCGCTGAAAGCGACGCTCCCGGGACTGGCGGGAGCGTCGCGTGTTCTTGTGGATCGATGTGGAGCAGCTTGGCTGAATCGTCCTGCAAAGGCCTACTGGGCAGGCTTGGTTTCAGGCGTCGCCGGCTTGGCTGGGACATCCGGCCTTGCGGCCGGAAGCGCTTCTGACGCG
>JAEEPQ010000279.1 GCA_016284885.1 Desulfovibrio sp. | reverse complement strand
GCCCCTTGCTTATGGTGGAGAAAAAGCACATCATGGCCGCGGCCCGGAAGTGGGATCTGCCCTTGTGGGCCAATTCCTGTCCCTCGGCAGGGTCGACCTCGCGATCGGACATGGCGGAGACCCTGCAGGCGCTCTACGGCGTCGCGGGCAATGCCAGGCGCTGCATCTTCAACGGCCTCTCGCGCTGGCAGTTCGCCAAGGATGAAGCCAAGGCGACCGGCGCCATGCCAGCAGCTCAGAACCTTGACTCTGCTCCCTGAAGCATCGGCCTCGCCCTGCCTGAAGAGGAGAGCGTGAGCGCTTGCGCCGGCGGCTTGTCCGGCAGCTTATCCGAATAGATCGGGCGAGGACATGCTGCAGCCTGCCCGTGGCCTGTCCCTGCCTGCGGCGGGCTGGGATGCCCGACTGGAGTCTCAGGTTGGAGCGTCAGGCTGGGGCGCCCGACTGGATCTCCTGGGGATTGCGCGAAAGGCGCGTGGGCATTGCGCACGGGAGCGCGTGGCGTCATGCGAGAGCGGTCGAGACCGGGGAGACCGGGCGGAGCCAGTCGGCAAGGGGGCAGGCGCCTCGGGGAACTCTGCAAACCTATCAGGTGCGAGGCGGCAGTCCGGCGGAAGAAGGCGGGCTCCGCACGGGCGCCAGGCGTACAGCAGGCGGGTAGCAGATGGGAAACGGGCGGGACCGGGGGACGGTGGCCAGCCAAGGCGCTGACGCATTGGGCAAGCCATGCAGGCCTTCTGCAGGCAAGAGCGAAAGCAGAAAGCTCTTGATGCATGCCGGAAGCGTTGCAGTGCCGGCTCTGCGCGCAGGCTGGAGATGCGCTGCGCAAAGAAGCTGTCGCAGACGGAGCGCGTTCTGCAGTATTACTCAAGACGGCATGCACGCTGGATCCCGCATTTTGCTTTGTTTGAGCTGGCTGGAGGCTTTCTGCGGCAGTCGACAAAAATGTGTTGAAATATTTCGCCATGCTAGCTAAAGAAGGGGCCACAGTCCGCAGCTCCTGCGCCACCGACGACGGGGTCAGCTCCCCGCTCCACATCCTTCTGCAACAGGGGGGCATATGCCAACTCCCATATTGGTCAAGGAATCGCTCATTCCCGGCAAGACCAGCAAAATGGTCCTCAAGGCTCCTGAGATAGCCAGCCACGCCAAGCCGGGCCACTTTGTCATGCTGCGCGTCTCCCCCACGGGCGAGCGCGTGCCGCTCACCATCGCCGACACGGACAAGGAAAACGGCACCATCACCATCGTCTACCTGGTGGTCGGCAAGTCCACCGCAGCCCTTGAGCAGCTCAAGGCCGGCGATGCCATCCTGGACGTCTGCGGCCCCCTGGGCAAGCCCACGCACATCGAGAAGAAGGGCACGGTCATCTGCCTCGGCGGCGGCACGGGCGTGGCTGCCATGCACCACATCGCCAAGGGCCATCACCTTGTCGGCAACAAGGTCGTCGGCATCATCGGCGCCCGCAGCAAGGATCTGCTTCTGTTTGAGAAGGAGCTCAGCCTCTTCGCCGACGAGCTGCTCGTCTCCACCGACGACGGCAGCTACGGCCACAAGGGCTTCGTGACGGATCTGCTCAAAGACCGCCTCGAGAAGGACAAGGACATCTTCGAAGTCGTGGCCGTGGGTCCCGTGCCCATGATGCAGGCCGTGGCCGGCGTGACCAAGCCCTTCGGCGTGAAGACCACCGTGAGCCTCAACCCCATCATGGTTGACGGCATCGGCATGTGCGGCGCCTGTCGCGTCACCGTGGGCGGCAAGACCAAGTTCGCCTGCGTTGACGGCCCCGAGTTCGACGGCCACGAGGTCGACTTCGCCGAACTGCGCCGGCGCCTCGGCGCCTTCCGCGCCCAGGAGCAGCAGTCCATGGATCTCTTCAGGAGCCAGAGCAATGGAAACTAGCAAGAAGCAAAAGGTCGACCGCCACGAGATGCCCTGCCAGCCGGCGGACGTGCGCCGCCGCAACTTCAAGGAAGTGGCGCTTGGCTACGACGAGGCCACTGCCCTGGCCGAAGCTGGACGCTGCCTGCAGTGCAAGAAGCCCCTCTGCGTGAGCGGCTGTCCCGTCAATGTTCCCATCCGCGACTTCATCGGCGCCCTCAAGAACGGCGACGTGAACGAAGCCTACCGCCTGCTCAAGACAGCCAACGCCCTGCCCGCCGTCTGCGGCCGCGTCTGCCCCCAGGAAAAGCAGTGCGAGAGCAAATGCATAGTCGGCAAGAAGGGCAAGCCCGTGGCCATCGGCCGGCTTGAACGCTTCGTTGCCGACAACCACAAGGCCGACTCCGCCTGCGAGGCCCAGACCGGCGGCAACGCCTGCGCCATGCCCGTGCAGGGCAAGAAGGTGGCCTGCCTCGGCGCCGGCCCTGCCTCCCTTTCCTGTGCCGGCTACTGCGCCCAGCACGGCATCAAAGTCGACGTCTACGAGGCCCTGCACGAGGCCGGCGGCGTGCTCGTCTACGGCATCCCCTCCTTCCGTCTGCCCAAGGACGTGGAGAGAAGGGAAGGGGACGGCCAGCGCGA
>JAEEPQ010000278.1 GCA_016284885.1 Desulfovibrio sp. | reverse complement strand
GGTAGGCCGCGGTGAGCCGTTTGTCCCAGTAGGCTGAGGCCTTGTCCTGGCACATGCGTGCGTCGCTGCCGACCAGCTCGCTGCAGGCCTCGTAGCTGGGCTCCTCGTCCGCGGCGGAGCAGTCTGGGCAGAGCAGGGGAAGGGAGATGGCGGCGGCCAGGATCGCAATGGCGGTCTTCTTCATGACGTTCTCCTTGGGCTGAGTTGCCGGCGCGTGGCCGCGCCGGGGGCGCCTTGACAGGTGCAGTTTGCCTCTAGGGTGAAACCCTGCCCATAGCGTAGCGGGACGGCACGTCCTGTGCCGACCGCTGAAAGTTCATGGAGCATTCATGTCCGCAGCAGGCTCGGCAGTCAAGCGCATGGCGCCGAAGCCGGGCGAGGGGCGCCCGAGAGACGGTCTTTCAGTCTCGACGGCAACGGGAATGCGGTGGCCCTCAAGGCAGAGGAGAATGAAATGAAGGCAGAGGCAAGCGGATTCGACTTCAAGACAAACGCCACTTTTGCCGTCAAGGCGAACCAGAACGTCAAGAACGACGGCACGAAGATCGGCCTGCTCGGCGCCAATGTGTCGTTCTCCAAAGCCTCCATCGGCGCAAAGGCGACAGGTACCCTCAAGCTCGAATGTTCCATAATCAAGATAGGCTAGGGCTCAGGCTCCTGCCAGGCATCCTCGAGCCCGAAGCAGAGTGCCTGCAGGCGTGTCTCGATTAATCCGCCGATGTCCAGGAAGAGCACCCTCTCCTCTCTTACTTTCCCGCCAGCGGTGGCGGCGTGCCTCGATGCCGCGACGCGAGGATGGGAGGGGCTGGAGGGTGGAAGAGCGTCAACCAGCTGAAGATGAAAGGCAGGCGGGGCTGGTGGACATGAGCACCTGCCTGCCTGCAGAGCGCCTGCACGAACGAACGGAAACAGCCCGAAGTCTACCTGCCGGCGACGGGTGGAGGTGTGGCGCTGAACCAGGGAGCGGCATACTGGCAGGCGTCCACAAGACTCTAGCCGAGTCTGGCATTCAGGTGCGTCCGTCTGGGAGCGGGCTCGTGTACGTGGTCGGCGACGTCGAGATCAGGGCTTCGCGCGTCAGCCGGAGACGGTGCTCGAAAAGGCCTTTGAGGACTCCTTTAGGGCCTTCGAACCGGCGCCTTCGAAGGTGCTGGCGCAGGCGGAGGCAGTGGCGGCCTCCATGGGGTCGGAGCCGCTGGACGGCAAGCCTCTCGAACTTCTGCCCTAGCTGGAGGACTGCACGCGTGAGCGCGAATCCTGGCTCGCCGAGGAGCATCGGCTGACCAAGGAGATCCAGGCGTAGCGACGGTGGCGCCGGGGTTGCAGAGCGAGCTGGGCGCGTAGCTGGCTGAGGTGGCGTCAGAGCTTCGTCGGGTCCTGGTAAAGTGGCTCACTTGGCAAGACAAAAATCCGAGACTTTTTTAAGGCGTTCAGCTGCCATTGGCCTGGGCAGACAATTCCTTCCTTGAGTCGAGACTGTCCGCTGCACTGATGCCAAAACAGAGCGTTTTCTCCCACCCTTGGGGGAAAGATGGCCAAAAGCCTTTTTCCCAGAGCCACGCGCCGCGTCAGCGCTTCGCCGGACCGAAAGGAGCATAGCTCCTGCCTACAGCCTTGGCAAAGCCGTCCGCGCCCTCTTTCAGCAGCCGTCCGGCAAGCTCGGCCATGCGCTCGAGAGGCACCTTCTTTCCTCCCGCAACCCACTGCCTGTACAGAGCGGCACCCGTGCCGAAAATGAAAGCCAGAAAGACGTCCTGCTCGCACTCGCCAAGGCTCCTGAACCACGACGAGTCCTGCCACGTCCTGCGCACCAGATCCTCAAGCAGGGCGCTGCCGATGTCGCGGCAGGCCGCGCTGCAGACGATCCGTTCGTAGAGTTCGCCCTGTTCCGCCGAGTAGCGGTAGAACTCCAGATTGACCTCGGCAATCTGCTCGGGCACCGCGTACCTGCTTATGCGTTCAATGTAGCGGCGCGACACCTCGCCAAGCTTCTCGCGCAGAAGTTCGTCGATGGATGCGTAGTAGACGTAGAAGGTCTTGCGCTGGATCCTTGCCCGCCGGCAGAGCTCGGCAACGGTGATGTCGCCGTAATCCCGCTCAAGCATGAGTTCGCAGAAAGCCCTGTCAATGCAGGCCATGGTTTTCTGGACGCGCAGATCCTCGTTTCCCTGGATGAGCATGACGGACTCCTGGCTGGCTGATGGGGAACATTTTTGGCGAAAGCGTTTCTTAAGTTAGAATTTTCGGTGACATGTAGTTGTGTGCAGGCACAGGCGAGGTTTAGAAAACACCCGTTACTGAACTTTGTCAACCCCGGGACCGCGTCGAAGCGTCTTCTGGCCCAGACACCAAGGAGGAATCCCATGCATGTTGAACTCGTCAACGGAAGTCCCCACAAGAACGGATCCACAAGCGCAGCCCTGGCGGAAGTGGAGCGCGTCATGCAGGAGCAGGGCATCAGCACCCACGTCTTCTGGGTAGGCGCCAAGCCCCTGGCGGGATGCCTTGGCTGCGGCAAGTGTGCCAGACTCGGA
>JAEEPQ010000277.1 GCA_016284885.1 Desulfovibrio sp. | reverse complement strand
TCGCCTCGGCGGCGAGACGCGCCGTCCCCGCCTGCGCTGAGGATCGGGATTGGCGCAGGCGAAGCTTGATCTTTGCTGCCTGGCGGGGCAGATAACCAGGCTGGCCGGGCTCCGCACATCCGTCTCCGCCTGGTCCGCACCGGCACGGCGTTCCTTCCGGCCAGAAGCGCCGAAGCCGTCCGGCCATGCCCGCTCCCTACAGGCCCCGCACTGTCGTCGAGGAAGTCATGCCATCTACACGTCGTCCCGTCCCTGGGGAAAAGGGCCCCCACTACGTCTACGAGCGTCTTGCCGTCGAGCGGAGCATTGCGGCCTTAGGCCAGGCGCTCCCGGACTTCGTGCTGCTCTACTCCATGAAGGCCAACCCCTTCCGTCCCATGCTGGAGCTCATGCGTGGCCGCGGGCTAGGCATCGACGCGGCTTCGGCCGGCGAAGTGCAGCTCGCCCTCGATGTGGGCTTCGCGCCGACGGACATCTTCTTCTCCTGCCCCGGCAAGACAGAGGAGGACCTTGCCTTTGCCCTGGGCAGTGCCACGGTGGTCGCCGATTCCCTCGGCGAGCTGGAGCGCCTCGACAGGATTGCGGGCCAGCTCGGCAGGCATGCAGGCATCGGCCTGCGCATCAACCCGGACGCCAGCCTTGGGCCTCAGCAGGACGCACGCCTCGCCGAACAGGGGAAGCCTTCCAAGTTCGGCATCGACGAGGAACTCGTCCTGGCCCGCCTTGGCGCCATGAAAGCGCTCCAGCATGTCCGGATTGAAGGCATCCACGTCTACCTGCGAAGCCAGATCGCCAGCGCCGAAGCGATTTGCCAGGTGACGGCCCGCTGCGTCCGGCTTGCCCGGACCCTCGAGCAGGGACTGGACAGCAGGCTGTCCTGGGTGAACGTCGGCGGAGGCTTCGCATCGGCGCTCGGCGCAGGCCAGCCTTCCCTTGATCTAGAACTTCTGCGCCGGGGCATGGCCGGCCTTCCAGGCCAGCTTCCCCGCCTGCGCTTCATGGCCGAGGCCGGGCGCTTCCTCGCGGCCGGCGCCGGCACCTTCTGGACGCCCATCGTCGACATCAAGGACTCGCGGGGCGTGCGATTCTACGTGACGGCCGGAGGGCTTGACGGCATGCTGCGCCCCGCCCTTGCACTGCTCCTTGCCCGCATGGCGCACGGTGCCCAAGCATGGCCACTTGAGCCCCTCTACAGCTCGGCGGAATGCCACGCGATTTGTGTTGTCCGAGCCGACGGCACGCCGGCCGCCGGCGAAACTGAGATCGTCACCGTGGCCGGACCGCTGTGCACGGCCCTCGACGTGCTTGCCGAAGACATCCGGCTTCCGAAGGCGAAGATCGGCGACTGGATAGTCGTCTCGAACGCCGGCGCCTACTGCGCCACGCTGAGTCCGGCAGGCTTCGCCTCGCGGCCACGGCCCCGGGAATACCTGATCTAGCCTAGCGTCCTGTCCACGGCTGGTCCTCCTTGCGCAGAAAGCCCTGGCAGGCGAGGACTTCCCCTTCCCCCGCTTTTCCGGCTCGCATCCCCGCCGACACCATGTCCGCCTTCGCCGTCTGGGCCAAGTTCACTTCGCCGACGACGGCGCAGACCTCGGCTGCCCGGACGGAAGTCTGGAAGAAGGCGGGCCTGCTGGCCGGCTAGACCATCGCCGTTGGCGCGCTCAGGGACGGCCCGGGGCATGCGCTTCAGGCCGTCACCCTGCATCCGTCTGCGTGCTCCTGAAAGCAGGGCTTCCAGCTTCACCCTGCATGCCTACTACCGATGCGTCCTCATAGAGGGCGCCATTCCCCGCCCCAGCCAGACGCATCAAGGCACCGCTAGAAGCGACCGGAAAGCCACGCGGCAAGCGGCTGGATCACGCGCAGGACCGATTCGGCGCAGGGTTCAGCGACGGGCCAGATCTGCGGCTTGAGGATCGGCCAGCACACCCAGCACGTGTAGGCGGCATAGGCGAAAAGCAGCAGCAAGCCTTTGAAGCGTCCTATGCGCCCTGGCCCTCTGAAGCCGAAGCCAAGGAAGAAAAGGGCCAGCGTGAACCCCGTCATGACGGGCACGTCGCGCTGCATCACCTCGGGATCAGCCGCAAAGGGAGCAACGGCGCCGGCAACGCCGACCACGAAGAGGGTGTTGAAGAGGTTGGAGCCGATGACGTTGCCAAGGGCGATGTCGTGCTCGCCCTTGCGGGCGGCGGCTATGGAGGAGGCAAGCTCGGGCAGGGACGTGCCGACGGCTATCACGGTGAGGCCGATGACCAGATCGCTTACTCCGCACCATCGGGCAGCCTCCACAGCGCCCCAGACGAGAAGGCGGGAGCTCGCGACCAGCACGGCAAGGCCGGCAGCGAGCCAGAAAAGGGCGCGGGCAAGGCTCATGACATCTTCACTTCCTGGCTCCTCCGCAGGACTCTGCCTGAGGGCGCGGACGATGCTGACGCTCAGCGAGGCGAAGAACACGCAGATGAGCGCCGCCGCGTCAAGGCGAGAGAGGGAGCCGTCCCAGATGAGCCATGCGGCCATGGCGGTGGCGATGCCCAGCACCGGAA
>JAEEPQ010000276.1 GCA_016284885.1 Desulfovibrio sp. | reverse complement strand
AAGCGGACGGCTTGGCGCGCTCGCAGCGCGCCGGGCCAGAGGGGCGCCCCCACGGAAGCGGACAGGCCCGTTCTCTGCCCTGCGGGGCTACGCGCGCCTGCGACAAGGCCGCTGGCAGGACGCGGGAGCGGCCGGCTCCGGCAGAGACTTTACGTCTGCGCCGGGGATCCGGCAAGACCGAGACGAAGGTTCGAGGCCCTCTCCGGTAGCCTGCCGAAGCTTGCGCCCCGATGGACAGCCTGCCCTGCAGATGGGCAGGATGGAGCGCCGGGCGCTTCTGCGAAGGCGCCGTCAGGCGCAGACGCAGGAGGACTTGAAGATGGACGAGCAGACTAAGGTGTACAAACTTTGGGCGATCGAGAAGGAGCTCATGGCGCTCGAGGAGCGGCAGGCGCAATTTGTCCGCCGGCGGCGCATGTTGCCCGTGCTTGCGGGGCTGCGTGTTCCGGCTAAGCCTTTCCGCCTTGACCAGGCAGGCGCCATCCACGGCGCCAGGGGCAGGGCACAGGCAGGGATGCCTGGCTCCGCCTGTCTGCATCTTCAGGGCGCTGTCCGTTCTGCTGGCCCGGCAGGACGGGCGTTGACCCGCTCCCTGTCCGCAGAGTAGCCTCAGCTGAGGAAGGAGTCGCATCAAGGCCGAACCTGCGTCCATGGGTGGCCGGGGCTGTCCGGCTCCTTCTCCGCATTCTTCCCGTAGGAGGCCGCCATGCCCGATCCTTCCGCACCTATGTCGCCGTCTGCCCCCGCAGAGCAGGACTGGCTTGCCGGCGCCTCGCCCCGCGTGCGGGCCATGTGCGTAGACCTGCGGGCGCGCCTCTTCGCCTTCAATCCCGGCGTCTCGGCGCGGATCAGTCCACGGCACAATCAGAGGTGCTGCTCCTTCCTGTTGGACTGCAGGTCTTTCGTCCACGCTGTCCCGCTTGGTGCCAGGCTCCGGCTCCTGCTGATTCTGAGGCGCGGAGATCTGGAGGACTCGGACGGCATTGCCAGATGCACCGCAGGCAGAACCAGCCACGGCCGGAGCGAGTGGCAGATTGACGTCTTCGACGGTCGGGACCTTGAGCGGGCCATGCCTCTGATCCGGCAGGCATTCGAGGCGACGATGGCGCTGGCCGTCGGCCTGCCGAAGGACAAGGACTAAAACAGCAAGGCCGCCCCCTGCAACAGAGGACGGCCCTGTACGGGAATCTCGCCGATGCCGGCCTACTCGGCGCCGGCCTCGGGTGCCGAGCACTAGTGCGTGTAGTCGAATATCTTGACTCCGGGAACGCTTCTGGCAATGAGGCCCTTCATGTCCTCCGAATTGGGGCAGGGGTAGCCGATGGGCGTGCCCTTGCAGATGCAGGAAGCCATGAAGATGGCCTCCGCGCCGCGGGCCTGCAGCAGCTTGGCCTTCATGCCGGCCTTCTTGCCGGGACAGCCGCCGCAGTTCGTGAAGCCGACGAGTTCGACGGGGCCCTCGATTTCGGCGAAGGCGCCCTTCTTCTGTGCCATGAACGCGAAGTCGGTCGTGCCGGGACACATGTCCTCGGTTTGGGTGCAGCGGATAATGCCGATTTTCATAGATGTCTCCTTGAACTGACGCCGCGACGCGGAGCCTGCGGGAAAGGGCGGACCTGCCTCCGCCGGCCGGAGCCGTCCCCCGGAAGGACGGAAAAGCTCCGGCAGGACGCCGGGCATCCTGCGACGCTGGGATGCATGGGCAGTGCCTGAAGATAGGCCTTCGGCCGGAACGGGACAAGACACCCGGCAAAAATAAGCCGGACCTGCAGAGTCCCCTTCGCATGCCGCCTGCGCCCCTCGGCCGGACAGGCTGTTCCTTGGACATGCCCGCTTCGGCTCCATGCCGCTTGACCGCCGTCTTCCCGGCAGGCATGCTCCGCGCCAGCGGGGCGGCCTCCGGATCAACAGTGTAGCGGAGCTTGCGTGGCGCTTCTGGGCGCCGGATACGGAGGCCGCTCTGCCGGCCATCCCCCTTCAGTCTTCCCCTGCCAGGAGCTTCCCATGGACTTTCAGCTGCTGCCCCTCGAGCCCTGCGATCTGCCCCATTTCAAGCGGGACATGCAGGAAGCCTTCCAGCTCGGCGCCGAAGCGGCCTTCGGCGCGGAAGCCGGCCCCGTGCTTCCGGAATCCCACATCGACGCCTCCCTGGCCGCTCCCGGAGCCCGGGCGTGGAAGGCCGTGGTGGACGGCGCCATGGCAGGCGGCGCCGTCGTCACGATCGATGGCGCCTCGGGGCATCTGGACTTCCTCTACGTCCGCCACGGCGTTCAGAGCAGGGGCGTGGGCCGGCGCATCTGGTCCGCCGTCGAGCAGGCCTATCCTGAAGTCCAGGTCTGGGAGACCTTCACGCCCTGGTTCGAGAAGCGGAACATCCACTTCTACATCAACGTCTGCGGCTTCGCTGCTGTGGAGTTTTTCTGCGCACGGCACCCCGATCCCCACATGCCCGACGTCAGCGGCGGGAACGGCGAAGACGCCATGTTCCGCTTCGTCAAGTGCCTGCGACGGGACGGAGCCGGCGCTTCCGGCGACCAGGGCTTCGGC
>JAEEPQ010000275.1 GCA_016284885.1 Desulfovibrio sp. | reverse complement strand
ACGATGTAGTCCACGTCGCGCTTGAAGACGAGGTGGGCCTTGAGCGACTGCATGATGTGGTGCTGGGCGACCATGTTCCTCGGATCGAAGAGGTTGTCGACCTTGGCCAGGGCCTCGCAGTGCGTGACGCCCTGCTCGGTGAGCATGGCGGTCTTGGCCTTCTCGTCCACGGTGTAGTCCTCGGGAACGAGCTGGCAGACGACGGCGTCCATGTCCTGGTAGAGCCCGGTGGACTCGTCGCTGGCGCCGGAGATGATGAGCGGCGTTCTTGCCTCGTCGATGAGGATGGAGTCGACCTCGTCGACGATGGCGTAGCTGTGCCCGCGCTGCACCAGCTGCTCAGGATAGAACTTCATGTTGTCGCGCAGGTAGTCAAAGCCGAACTCGTTGTTGGTGCCGTAGGTGATGTCGGCCCCGTAGGCGGCCTTGCGCTGCTCGTCGTCGAGGTCGTGGATGATGACGCCGGTGGTAAGGCCGAGGAAGCTGTAGACCTTGCCCATCCACTGGGCGTCGCGGGTGGCGAGGTAGTCGTTGACCGTGACCACGTGGACGCCCTTGCCGGAGAGGGCGTTGAGGCAGACGGGAAGGGTTGCAACGAGGGTCTTGCCTTCGCCGGTCTTCATCTCGGCGATGCGGCCCCGGTGCAGGACGATGCCGCCGATGAGCTGGACGTCGAAGTGGCGCATGCCGAGGGTGCGCTTGGAGGCCTCGCGCACGAGCGCGAAGACCTCGGGCAGAATATCGTCAAGGCTGCGGCCGTCTTCCTGCACCTGCTTGCGGTACTCGGCCATGCGGACCGGAAAGTCCTCGTCCTTGAGGGCCTCCATCTCGGGCTCGAGCGCGTTGATCTGGCGCACGATGGGGCGCAGCTTTTTCAGGTAGCGGTCGTTCTTGCTGCCAAAGATTTTGCTGAAGAGGGACATGGGGTCTCCTTGAAGGATGCGCGGCCGGCGCAGGGCCCTTCAGGGCACGTCAAGACGAAGAGAGCAAGGCCGCGCGTGTGCGCCTTAGATAAGGCATGGCAGAGGGATTGACAAGGTGCGGCAAAGATCGGCTGGGCATCCTCCACACATGGAAAAGGCCCCCAGAGAAGAACTCTGGAGGCCTTGTGGTGACGTGTTCGCCTCAGCTTGCGCTGGGCGCTCAATCGGGGCTTAGTAGTCGCCCTGGAGGATCATGGCGTCGGCCACTTCCCTGAAGGCGGAGATGTTGGCGCCGAGCAGGAGGTTGTCCGGAGAGCCGAATTCCTTGGCGGTCTCGGAGGCGCGGGTGTAGATGTTGTGCATGATGCCCTTGAGGCGGTTGTCCACTTCGTCGAAGGTCCAGTGGACCATGTGGGCGTTCTGGGCCATCTCCAGCTGGCTGACGGACACGCCGCCGGCATTGGCAGCCTTGGCCGGACCGTAGAGTATGCCGGCGCCGAGGTACTGCTGTATGGCTTCGAGGGTGGAGGGCATGTTGGCGCCTTCGGAGACGCACTGGCAGCCGTTCTTGATGAGCTCCTTGGCGTCGGCTTCGTTGACTTCGTTCTGCGTGGCGCAGGGGAAGGCGGCGAAGCAGGGGACGGTCCACACGAAGTGGCGGCCTTCGGGGTAGTCCTTGACCGCAACATACTGGGCGGAGGGGCGAAGCTCGGCGTAGCGGGTGAGGGAGGCGTGCTCGACTTCCTTGACCTGCTTCAGCACGGCGACGTCGATGCCGTCCTTGTCGTAGATGCTGCCGCGGGAGTCGGACACGGTCACGGGCTTGGCGCCCAGCTGCTGCAGCTTCTCGACGCAGTAGGTGGCGACGTTGCCGGCGCCGGAGACGGTGCAGACCTTGCCCTCGAGGCCGAGGTTCCTGGAGGCGAGCATGTTCAGGGCGAAGTACACGTTGCCGTAGCCGGTGGCTTCGGTGCGGGCCAGGGAGCCGCCGAAGAGGAGGTTCTTGCCGGTGAGCACGCCCTCGTACTTGTGGGTGAGCTGCTTGTAGGTGCCGTACATGAAGCCGACTTCGCGGCCGCCCACGCCGATGTCGCCGGCGGGCACGTCGATGGTGGGGCCGATGTATTCGTAGAGGCGCAGCATGAAGGCCTGGCAGAAGCGCATGATGTCGACGTCGGAGCGGCCGTGGGGATCAAAGTCGCTGCCGCCCTTGGCGCCGCCGATGGAGAGGCCGGAAAGCGCGTTCTTGAAAATCTGCTCGAAGCCGAGGAACTTCAGGATGCTGGGCGTGACGGAGGGATGGAAGCGCAGGCCGCCCTTGTAGGGGCCGAGGGCCGAGTTGAACTGGATGCGGTAGCCGCGGTTCACCTCGAGCTCGCCCTTGTCGTTGGTCCACGGAATGCGGAACTTGATGGAGCGTTCAGGCTCGACGATGCGCTCGAGAATGTGGTTCTTCTCGTACTTGGGATTGGAGTCGAGCAGGGGGCGGAGGGTGCCCAGCACTTCCTTGACGGCCTGCAGGAACTCGGCCTGGTAGTAGTAGCGCTTGGACACCATCTCGAGGGTGCGGTCAATGTACGACATGGAAAACGGCCTCCTATGCACTGTCATGCATGATGGGAAGGAGAAACAAAGCAGCCTGCAGGACATGCCGGCCCAGAGGGC
>JAEEPQ010000056.1 GCA_016284885.1 Desulfovibrio sp. | reverse complement strand
AGCCGCGCGGAGCGTGCGCCCTCGCGCGGAGGCAAGCATATATGGGGAGCATGTCGCCGGGGGCGGCCGGAGCCTCCCTTGGCCATGCATGGCGGCGCTATCCCTGTCTGGCGCCTTCCGGCTTCTCCGGATTGGCCGAGGCCTCTTCGGCGCTCAGCAGCGCCCTGCCGTCCGTGGCTTCGGCGAGGGCGCGGGCAAAGGCCTCGGCATCGGAGCGGGCGACCTCGAGTTCGAGCGCGACCTTCTCGCCGTAGGTTTCGCCGGGGGGGCTTGCGGCATACTGGGCAGCCAGGCGCTTCACCCGGTCGAGCTGGGCATAGTCGGCCTCGACGCGCAGGCGGACGGTCTCGACCTTCTCGACGGCAGGCAGGCTTTCGAGGCACTGCAGAACGCAGTCCTGGTAGGCCCTGACCAGGCCGCCCGTGCCGAGCTTGATCCCCCCGAACCAGCGCGTCACCACGCAGGCCACGTCGCCTATGCCGCTGTGCAGGAGCACCTGCAGCATGGGTCTGCCTGCAGTGCCGTGGGGCTCGCCGTCGTCGCTGGCGCCGATGCGGGCCGTGGAGCCGGGCGGTCCCGCCACATAGGCCCAGCAGTTGTGCGTGGCGTCCGCATGCTTCTGCGACACGGCCTCGATGAAGGCCTTGGCTTCGGCTGGCGAAGCTGCGCGAACCGCGTGCGCGAGAAAGCGGCTCCGCTTGACGAGGAGCGTTGTCTCGTGGCAGTCGGGCCAGACGGGTCGGGGGATGGGATAGCGGTCGTCCATGGCTCAAGCTTGTAAGCCGCGCCGAAGAGCGAGGCAAGGGAGCCTGCCGCCATCTCGCCATTCGGCAGCCCTGGCTATGGCGACTTTCTCCAACCCCCTGGCGACGCTGCCGCAAACTCGTTGCCGAATCGCGGCCAGGACCTTTACAATGGGCTAGGTTTGCTATAAATAGGAATTATTCCGAATAGGAGCCTCGGCGCCCAGCGCCGCTGGCAATCTTCAACACCAAGGAGTCCCGTATGAGCAAGACCGTTGACAATCTCATGGAAGCCTTTGCCGGCGAGTCCCAGGCCAACCGCAAATACACCGCCTACGCCCAGCAGGCCGACAAGGAAGGCCTTGGCCAGGTGGCCAAGCTCTTCCGCGCGGCGGCCCACGCCGAGACCATCCATGCCCTGGCCCACTTCCGCCATGCCGGCAAGGTCGGCAAGACTGCGGAGAACCTCCAGGATGCCATCGGCGGCGAGACCCACGAGTTCACCGAGATGTACCCCCAGATGATCAAGGACGCCGAGGCCGAAGGCAATGCCAAGATGGCCAAGTGGCTCGACCAGGTGAGCCAGGTCGAGGCCTGCCATGCCAGCCTCTACAAGAAGGCCGCCGAAAACGCCAAGGCCTTCGAGGGCGACTACTACCTCTGCCCCGTCTGCGGCTACACCCATGAAGGCCCCATGGAGGCCGGCGCCTCCTGTCCGGTCTGCGGCTGCAAGGGCGACAAGTTCTTCACCGTCGGCTAAGCGCTCAAGTTCGCCTTTTCTTCCGGGCGGCCGGACGGCTTTCCCCCTTCGGGGAAGCCCGGCCGCCCGGTTCTTTTTGCGCCCCCGTGGGCATAGCTCCGCACGGCTTTCGCCAGATGGCGCCGCGGGGGGCGCAGAGCCTGGGCCCGTTGCAATCGAAGGGGAAAAAAGGCACAGTGCCGGGTGTCTTCGATATGGGAGGGAGACGTTCATGCGTGCATTTCTCAGCGGAATCATCTGCGCTTTGATGCTCTCGGCGGGCTGCGGCTGCAGCATGGGTGCCGGCGCGGTCCAGGCAGCTCCGGCCGATCCGGCCAGCCAGCATAGCCAGCCTGGCCCCAGGGACGCCCAGGGGGCTCCTGACGGCGACGCCAAGGACGGCGCCAAGGTCCAGCGGGGCGACAAGAAGCCCATCCCGCCTGCCCTCGGCAAGTTTGAGGCCCTGCGCCGCTTCGGCCAGGTGCTCGACATCGTCGAGCATTCCTACGTCAAGGACGTGGGTCAGCAGGATCTGGTCAACGGCGCCATCAAGGGCATGCTTCAGGGGCTCGACCCCCACTCCACGTTCATGAACGCGGAGGAGTACAAGGAGATGCAGGAGACCACCTCGGGCGAGTTCTTCGGCATAGGCATTGAAATTTCCATGGAGAACGGCCAGGTGACGGTCGTCACCCCCATCGAGGACACGCCCGCCTTCAAGGCCGGCATGCAGACCGGCGACGTCATCCTTGCCATCGACGGCCAGTCCACCCAGGAACTCTCCCTGCAGGAAGTCGTTTCCCGCATCCGCGGGCCCAAGGGCACCGCCGTCGAGCTGACCGTCCTCCACGCCAGAGAGAAGAAGCCGGTGACCATGCGCATCGTGCGCGATGCCATCCCGCTGATCAGCGTCAAGAGCAAGCGCCTCGAAGACGGCTACTACTGGATCCGCCTCACGCGCTTCTCCGAGAAGACCACGGACGAGCTCAAGGACGCCCTCGCCAAGGCCGGCCGCGAAAGCAAGGCCGCAGGCGGCATCAAGGGCATCGTGCTTGACTTGCGCAGCAACCCCGGCGGCCTCCTCAACCAGGCCGTGGGCGTCTCCGACGCCTTCCTTTCCGAGGGCACCATCGTCTCCATCAAGGGCCGCAGCCGCGTGGCTGCCCGCACCTACACGGCCAAGCCCCAGGATACCGACGTGCACGTCCCCATGGTCGTGCTCGTCAACGCCGGCTCCGCCTCGGCCTCGGAAATCGTGGCCGGCGCCCTGCGCGACCAGAAGCGCGCCGTCATCGTGGGCGAACGCTCCTTCGGCAAGGGCTCGGTGCAGAACATCATCCCCCTGGCCGACGGCTCGGGCCTCAAGCTGACCGTGGCCCTCTACTACACGCCCAATGGCAGCTCCATCCAGGCCGAAGGCATCGTGCCCGACATCGAGGTGCCCTTCGAGCCCCAGGACAAGGACGCCGACGATTCCGGCTTCATGGTGCGCGAGCGCGACTTGAGCCGCCACATCGAAAACCGGGGCGGCCGCGATGCCAAGGAAGCGAAGGACGCCAAGGACGCGAGGGATGCCGCGGAAGGTTCCAAGGACGCCAGGGACGCGACCAAGGAATCCGGCAAGGATGCTGCCAAGGACGCCAAGGAGAAGAAGGGCAAGGACGAGGAGTCCCAGAAGATTGCCCGCCAGCTGAAGCAGGACAACCAGCTGCGCATGGCGCTCCAGATCGTCAAGGGCCTGCCCCGCATGCAGAGCATCAGGAATTAGCGTCGCCGCCGGCCTGGCCGGACGCAGGATGCGCCGCCGGGGCATGGACGGCGGAAAGGTCAATCTCGAAGAGGGCCCGGAAGTGCAGGCTTCCGGGCCCTCTTGCTGTGCCGGCCCTTGTGGACGATGGGGGGCTTGGCTTCCCAGTGCAGCGTCCCCTTGCAGCAGCCGAAGCGCAGGAGGCGCAGGCGGCGAAATGCTCGAGACCTGCATGTCGCATTCGCTTGCGCTGCCGGACTCGGCAGCTTGCGCTTGAAGCGATGAGCCCGTAGGGTGCTGGCAAAACGATGAAGGCGCGCCCGACGCCCTCACGTCCTCGCGTCTTGGACGCCAGCAGACGCTGGCGGGGCCAGCGCGCTCACGTGGCGTTGCTGCAGCCCGGCTTGCGGCCAGCCGGTGCCAGGTCAAGGCAGAGGAAGCGGACGGCGCGCGCCAAGGAGGCAGACATGACTCTCAGCATAGGCTGCATAGGCTGCGGCAACATGGGCGGCGCCATTCTGGGCGGGCTTGCCCAGTCGGGCAAAGATATCAAGCTCTACGGCCACACGCGCACCATGTCCCGTCTGGACGCCCTGGAAGCCAAGGGCGTGGTCAAGGTGGCCAGCGCGGAGGACATGCCCTCCCGCTGCCGCTATCTGGTGCTTGCCGTGAAGCCCTACCAGGCCAAGGACGTGCTCGCCCAGATCAGGGACAAGCTCTCTGCCGGCAACGTGCTTGTCTCCATCTGCGCAGGCCTTGGCATCGCCACCCTCAAGGAGGCTTCTGGCGGCCGCTGCCCGGTCGTGCGCTGCATGCCCAACACCCCTGCCGTCGTCGGCGAGGGCGTCTTTGCCTTCAGCTTCGAGGATCCGTCCCTCGCCCCGGAACAGCGGGGGGAGATCCTTTCTGCCTTTGCCACTCTTGGCCACTGCGTGGAAGTGCCCGAAGCGCGCTTCACGGCCTTCACCTCCCTGATCGGCGCAGGCCCAGCCTATCTCTTTGACTTGATGGAAGGCATGGTCCAGGCCGGCGTTGCCCTCGGCTTCCAGCACAGGGACTGCCGCGCCATGGTCGCCCAGCTCTTTGCCGGCTGCGGACGCATGGCTCTCCAGCGCCCCGACGTCCACCTCATGCAGCTCAGAGACGACGTCTGCTCGCCTGCCGGCACCACCATAGCCGGCGTCAACCGCATGGATGCGGATGGCCTGGCCGGCAAGCTTGCCCAGGCGGTCTTTGCAGCCAACGACCGGGGACGGGAGATGGAAGGCTAAGACCTGTTCGCAGGATCTTGACGATTTCTGGGCGCAGGCCAGGAGAGACAGCTGAGGGAAGCTGCACCGGCATCGGTCCTAACGTCGCATCACGTCCCTGGCGGACGTCGGGCCGGCCTGCTCGGGCGCTAGTCCTCGGACGCTTCGGGCTTGCCCGTGTAGACGTAGCGCAGGGCGGGTCCCCGGCCCTGGGTTTCCAGCAGGCCCTGGCGCACCAGGGTCTGGAGGTCGTACTGGGCCGTGCGCATGGAGACCCCGCCGGCAAGCTCCTGG
Source organism: Desulfovibrio sp. (assembly GCA_016284885.1). Classification (GTDB taxonomy): domain Bacteria; phylum Desulfobacterota; class Desulfovibrionia; order Desulfovibrionales; family Desulfovibrionaceae; genus Desulfovibrio. The sequence continues at coordinate 9,109 of JAEEPQ010000056.1, read as the reverse complement.
TATTCCTTGCGGGTCAGAGAACCCCGGCGGGCGATTTCAGGCAGCAGGCTCTTCATGCGCCGCTCCTGCAGGGAGTCGCCGGCATTGTGAGGCGGCGCTTCGGACGCTGCGCTGCGCTGGCTAGCCTGGCCGTCTGGTCGCCTGCCTGTCTGGCCGTAGGCCTGATCGCGAGTCTGGCTTTCCGTTTGGCGCTCTGCCTGCCCGTGGCCGTTCTCGGCATGGCTCCCCGCATGGCTTCCGGCATCCGTACCGGCCTTGGACGGAGCGGCTTGCAAGTCGCCTGCGATGGCCTGCGCCTGTGCTGAGCTGTCCTCCTCCGCCAAGGCGGACGCGCCCTTGGATGCTGCGCTGGATGCCGTGCTGAACGTCTCGCTGGACGTCTCGTTCTGGGCCGCGCCATGGCTCGCGTCAGGCCAGGCGCAGGCATCGGGGGCGTCCTGGCGTGCGCCCTCCGGCGAATGCATGCCGTCAGCTTCCTTGCCAGGCTCGCGGGAGCCCGGATGCTGGCCGGCGTGCCGTGATTTCTGCGGATGCGGGACGCCTGATCGACTGTCGGATCGGGCGCTGTCGGTGCGCACGCCGTCGGGACGTCCGTTGTCCGGCGCCGTCTGCAGGTCGCGCTGGAGGATGATCCCGCCCTCGCAGAAGGTAAGGGTGCGGAAGATGCAGTTTCTCAGCTCCCTGACGTTTCCTGGCCAGTGGTAGTGCATGAGCTGGCTCAAGGCTCCTCGGCTGATGTCGGGCAGGGGGCCCGTGAGGCCGGCCCGGGCCATGCCTTCCTTCATGAAGGCCGAGACCATGAGCGGGATGTCGGCCTTGTGCTGGCGCAGGGGCGGGGTGCGGATGGTGATGACTGCAAGGCGGAAGAAGAGGTCCTCGCGGAAGTTGCCAAGGTGCACTTCCTCGCGCAGGTCGGCGTTGGTGGCGGCCACAACGCGGGTGTTGAACTTGATGAACTCGTCGCTGCCAAGGGGCGAGATGGCGCGGTCGGAGAGGGCGCGAAGCAGGGCCTGCTGGACGCGCAGGGAGGCCGTGCCTATCTCGTCGAGCATGAGCGTTCCGCCCTCGGCTGCCAGGAAGGCGCCCTTACGGGCCTGCTTGGCCTCGGTGTAGGCTCCCTTGACGTGGCCGAAGAGCGTGTCCATGAGCAGGCCTTCGTCCAATGCTCCGCAGTTGATGGTGATGAAGGGCCCGTCCTTGAGCCTGGACTGCTCGTGGATGGCCCGGCTCACCAGCTCCTTGCCCGTGCCGGTCTCGCCGACGACGAGCACGTCCTCGGTGACCTTGGCCGCCTGGGCGATGTCGCGCTTGAGCTCGGCAATTTCGAGGCTCGTGCCGACGATGCCGTCGGCCGGCAGGACCACGTCGCGGGGGAAGTTCTTGACAGGCTCGAGCTGGAGCCTGGCGTTGGCCAGAGAGTCTGCCATGTCGCGGTCCTGCTCGAGGAAGTGCAGGCGGTCGAGGAGGACGTTGGCCGTGCGGCGAAGCGAAGCCACCTCCCGAGGCTCCTCGGCCTGGGGCAGCTGGTCGACGACGCTCTTGCCGGCCTCTTCCCGAAGCTGGCTTTCGAGGCGCTCCAGAGGCTTGGCGATGCCCCTGGCCATGGCCCAGAGCAGGGCCGTCACGGCAAGCAGGGTGGCCGCGAAGACGGCCGCATAGATAAGGGTGAGTATGGTGCCCTTGCGCGTTGTCGTGAAGGTCGAGTCGAGCACGGCAACGCCGCCGACCACGTCGACGGGGCCGCCGGCGTAGGTCTGGTAGGTCACGGGCGCGTAGCTCACGGTCTCCACGGGCAGCGACCCGTCACCCCAGCTGCTCCCGAGCCAGCTCGAGAACTGGCCGTTCTTGCCATGCTGGATATCGTTCATCATGCCCCAGTAGCTGTAGTTCTCGGAGCCGGGGCGGAAGGCGCCGGAAAAGCCGGCCCTGCCGAAGTCGCCGTGGAAGCCCACGCGCACGGCGTCGAGCCGGAGGGGCTTGCCGGCATCGGCCTGGCTTTCGTTCTGGAATATCATCCAGCCTTCGGTGTCGATGTAGACGGCGCGCAGCTCCTCCGCCCCAGCCATGAGCTCGGCGTCGTGCCCCGTGGCGAGGAAGCTCGTGAAGGCTCCGCGCAGGGCCTCGAGGTCGATGGAGAGGGTGAGGATGCCGGCAAAGGCGCCGTCCCGGCCGAAGACCTGGGTGGAGAAGCGGATGACGTGCAGGGCCAGCTGGCTCTGCATGCCCGAGGCCGTGCGCATCATGGGGTAGACCACCTCGGTGGGCGGGGAGATGAGCACCTGGTCGGGCCGCTGCATGTGGCCCGGCGTTCTGAAGGGCGAGCCGGGGATGTCCTGCATCTGCTCGGGGTTGAGGGTGATGATCTCGCCGTTGTGGTTGAGCAGGAGGTAGGCGTTTTTGCGTGATGCGTCCATGAAGGCCAGCTCGCGGTAGCGGTTGTCGCGCATCTTGGTGCGGAACTGCATGCGCTGGGCCATGTCCGACTTCTCCATGGAGCCGGCGGCCAGCACCAGCAGCTGGTTGCGCGCTTCGGCGAGCATCTGTCCCAGGGCGTAGCCTAGGGAATGGGCCTGGATGCGCGAATTGCGCGCAGTGGCATCGTTGATGATGGTGTCCACGGTCTTGCGCGTTCCGAGGAAGACGGCCAGGAGCGCGAACGCTACCACGGTGACGGCAAGCAGGACGGTGCGGGAGACAAGCCCGCAGCGCGCGAAGTAGCTGGAGGAGGGCAGGCGCGGAACGCGCATCGGCTTTGCGCTTTGCGGCATGGAACAAACCTCGCAAGGTGGTCTTTTTGCGTGCAGAAAGCACTACACAAATTTTGCGAGCTTGGCAAATGCTTCGGGAAATCGCGCGGTTGAGAACGCGCAGAGCTGCGCGATCAGTCTTTGGCACGCTCCTTGCTATAAAAGCGCATGTTTGCGAACAAGCAAAGGAACGTTCTCACAACCCATTAATTGTTCGTTTAAGGAGAGTGTTATGAGGAAGTTGAGAAACCTTTGGGTATGGCTGGTAGGCGTCTACGCCATGATGCTGTGCTTCATGCCGACCGTTGCCATGGCGAAGAAAGCTCTTCGCAACGTCGTTATCGTCGCTGATACTCGCAGGCTTGACGGTCTCATGTTGTGGTGGGCGCAGATGTACAACGATAGCCATCTGTACTTCATGATTCTGACGATCATCATCATCCCGATCACGGGCTGCATCTTCGGCGTGCTCGCCGACGTCGTCATGAACCACATCGGCATCGACCTTAAGCACCGCAAGGCTGCTGAGTAGTCAGGGAGGATAGTATGGACTGGTTATATGTTCTGATGCCCATCTCCGGGTGCACGATTTTCTGGCCCGGTCTTATCATTCTCGGCCTTGGCGTCGGCATCATCGGCGGCTTCTTCGGCATGGGCGGCGCCTGGATGGTTACCCCCGGCCTCAACATCCTCGGCTTCCCCATGGCCTTCGCCATCGGCACCGACGTGGCCCACATGGCCGGTAAATCGCTGATTTCCACCATGCGCCACGGCAAGTTCGGCAACGTCGACTACAAGCTCGGCCTGACCATGCTCGTCGGTACCGTCATCGGCATGGAAATCGGCGCCCAGATCGTCATGCTCCTCGAGCGTCTCGGCAACGTCGACAAGGTCGTGCGCTGGCTCTACGTCGTCCTGCTCATCTGCCTCGCCTGGATGGTCTTCCATGACATCGCTGTCCGCAAGCGCAAGGAGCGCGAGGCCCAGGCCCGCGGCGAAGTGCTTGACGAGAAGGCCACCGGCATCGACTGGGCTTCCAAGCTGCACGCCATCAAGATTCCCCCCATGGTCCACTTCCACCAGGCCGGCATCTACTGCTCCGCTTGGCTCCCGATCTTCGTCTCCTTTGCCACTGGCGTTCTCGCCGGCATCCTGGGCATCGGCGGCGGCCTGATCCGCATGCCCTGCCTCGTCTACCTCATCGGCTGCCCGACCCACATCGCCGTCGGCACCGACCTCTTTGAGGTTGCCATCTCCGGCCTGTACGGCGCCGCCACCTACACCCTGAAGGGCCGCACCGAGCTCGTGGCCGCCCTCATCATGCTCATCGGCGCCGCCATCGGCGCGCAGATTGGCGCCGTCGCCACCAAGTACATCCGCGGCTACGGCATCCGCGCCGCCTTCGGCGCAGCCGTCATCGGCTGCCTCTGCTCCGTCGTCCTCAAGCTCATCCAGCCCTACTTCCCCGCCTACGCCAAGATCATCAACAACGTGGCCACCGTCGTCGTCCTCGGCTTCGTTATCTCCATCTCCGGCTACATCTTCGTTAAGATGATCCAGGGCGCCGCGCAGGAAATCGCTGAGAACAAGCGCCAAAGGGCCAACTAAGCAACAGGATCACAAGGAGAACGCAATGAAAAAGTTACTTCTGCTCGGCGCCATGTGCCTCAGCCTCTCCGCCTGCGACTTCGGCGAGGTCGACCAGGGCCGCTGCGTTGCCTACGACGCCTCCGCCGGCACCTTCACCATGGTTCAGGACAAGAACCACGACCAGCTCAATCCCGACTACACCGGCGGCGTGATGACCTACACCATGCCCGCCGATCCGGCTGAAGCCGGTCCCGAGCCCAAGGCTGGCGGCCGCGTGAAGTTCGACGTCGACAAGAAGCAGGTCATCCTCTTCGTGAACGGCGAACTGAAGACCGTGGACATCGAGTTCACCGACATCCAGAACGACATCGCAGCCCACAACCCCAAGCTCTTTGAAGACTCCGCGATGAAGACTCCCCGCAAGTTCCCTGTCATCGACAGGGACAACGGCACCATCACCGAGTACTCCAAGCGCCTGCGCAAGCTCCTCACCTTCAAGGTTCCGGCCGAGTACATGAACCTGCCCGCCGAGACCTGGGAAGCCGGCGACGAAGTGCGCATCTACTATAAGCCCAACGCCAAGCACCAGGCGCTGCGCTTCATGAACATCACCCAGACCAACATCTTCAAGAAGTAGGCATCTTCGCCTGCCCTGCCCCCTGCCGGCGCCATGACCGGCAGGGGGCAGGCGCGTGTTCTGTACATGGCGCCCAAGCGACAAGGAGACCTGGAAACATGACCGCGAACGCCTACAGCCGCAAGCTCTGGACACTGGCTGTCAAAGTCGGCGCCAACGTGATGACGCTGGCTGCCGTGTTCGTGGCCATGTACCAGTCCTCCCTGCATCCTGCCGAATCACTCTACGTCTTCTGCCTCTGGTTCTTCGGCATCGGCATCTGCACCTGGGTGCTCGCCCGCATGCTGCTTCGCCGCATCAGGGTGCGCTACGCCGACAGCGACGAGGGGCTCGTCCGCCTTCCAGGCGCCCGCCGCGAAAGCCTGGTGCGCTGGAAGGTCTGCGGGCAGACGCCCGTGCTGGAGCGCTGCACAAGCCAGCGCTAGGCAAGAAATTTCCCTGGATCCCGGTCTGGTTTCCCCTCTTTTTCCCAGGCCGGTCCCTCCTCCTTGAGATGCCGGCCGGCTGTTCCTCCCGCCGGCATCTTGGCTTTTTTTTCCGCTTCCGCCCCCACCTTCAACCTCCGCGGGTGCTGCCATGTCCGGCTCTTCCCTCATCTCCCCCCTTGCCGAAAGCGCGGCCTGGCTTTCCTTCCGCGGCGTGCGCGCCAGCCAGCGCAAGGCGGGCCTTCTCGCCTGCTGCCTGCTCGTCATCGGCCTTGCCGTGCTCGTCGACGGGCTTGTCTCCCAGATGCGCGGAGGCGGCAGCTTCCGCATCGAGATGCTGGCAGGCACCGCCGAGCCCGTCTCCGGCCCCCAGGCGAGCCTGCGCGCCACGGAGAAGGACATGGAGGCCTTTCCCATTCCGCAGGATGCGCCTCTGAACTTCGAGTTCGACGGCTTCTTCTCCAGCTACTGGTTCGGCACCGGCATGTGGCGCGGCCGCATCCGCGCCTTCGAGTACGCGGAAAGCGGCGTCTACGGCATGGCGGTCGGCATCCGGGGCACGCCCGCGGCATCCCACCAGACCTACACCGTGGTGGTGGCGCGCTCGGAGGAGGAGCTCAACGCCATGAGCCTTTCCTTCGTGCGCAGGTTGACTGGCTGGAACCCCTTCTACATCGCCATTGCCCTCGTGGCCGCAGGCCTCGCGGCCAGCGTTGCCGCCTTCATCCTCGGCAAGCGCGCCGACGGCCTCGTGCGGTCCCTGGGCCTGGCAGAGATATTCCGCACCGCTGACGAAGGCGACTTCCTGCGCATCTTCATGGTGACGGGCCTGCGCGAGGCTGCAGGAAAGAATTTCGTGGCCTGGGACGCCAATCTCGGCCGCCTCGGCAAGGTGCTCAACGACGGCACGCGCGCCGGCGTCACGGAATGCCTCTTCGTCAAGGACGCAGGCCGGCTGCCCAAGAAGGGGGACTTCGTGGCCGTCTGGGAGCCTGTGGGCCGCAGCGGCGAGTCGCCTGACATTTCGCCTGATGCCGCCCCTGACGTCGCCCCTGATGCCGCCCCTGATGCCGCCCAAGGCCCTGGCCATGCAGAGCAGCCTGAAAGGCCGCAAGCGTCTGGCCGGGAGCAGTAGCCGTCCGCAGGCCCGCCCCGCCCGCCAAGACAGGCTCCATGGCAGGTCCCAAGGCTGGCCTCAAGGCTGGAAAGCCACCTGCACGGGACCTGGCACCGGCCGGTCAGGCCTGTTTTCCAGGCTTTGCGCAAGCCCTTGCCAAGCGGGCTGGAACGTGCTTTCCTTTGACTTTAGGGCTCGGCGCAAAGCCGGCCTTGGAGGTTTTGTATGGAAGCACATGACAAGAATGTGGCCGGCAATGCGCCCGAGCGCACGGCGCCCTGCCCCTGCGGCAGCGGGAAAAGCTACGGGGAGTGCTGCGCTCCCTGCCTCGAGGACGGCGCCTGGCCGGACGAGCCCGAAGCCCTTATGCGCGTCCGCTACACGGCCTATGCGTGCGGGCGCTACGACTTTCTCGTGGCATCGACGCTCCCTGAGGCGCGCCTGCCTGAACTGACGGCGGAAAAGCTTGCGGAATCCACCGAGGGCGTCGAGTGGCTGCGCCTCCACGTGGCAGGTGCTGGCCCCAAGGAGCGCATGGAGGGCAGAGACTGCGAGACCGTTGACTACTGGGCTTTCTACCGCTACGGCGAGAGCGTCATGCAGATGGGCGAGCGCGCCGGCTTTGCCAGGGGCGAGGACGGCAGGCTCTACTACGTCAGCGGCGTGGAGCTGCGCCATGCACCCTTCCAGCGCGAAGCCCCCAAGGTGGGACGCAACGATCCCTGCCCCTGCGGCAGCGGCAAGAAGTACAAGAAGTGCTGCGGCAAGGGCAAGGCCTAGCATGGCTTCCCGCAGGGCGTCTTCAGGCCTTGCGCAGGCTCAGGCGCATCCCCAGCCTTCGTCCCTGCTGGCCTTCGTGCAGGGCCCCTTGCGCGACGTCAGGACCTTTTGCCTTGACTGCCTTGGCGTGAGCGGCGGCCAAGCCAGCAAAGCCGACGTCGGCAAGGTCGACGCCAGCGAGGTCGAAGCCTGCGAGGACCGTTCCTGCCCGCTCCACGGCATGCGCCTCAAGGCCCTGCATGCCCCTGCCGACAGGCCGGCGCCGCGCGCGGACCTGCATCTTCTGCTGCGCGCCTGCCGCAGGCAGTGTCTGCAGTGCGCAGGCGATCCTGCAGCCGTCAGAAGCTGCGATGCCAAAGGCGCCTGCGCCCTCTGGGAGTGGCGCTTTGGGGTCTTCCCCCAGACCTATGCCTCGGTGAAGCGGCGCTTTGCCGGTCGTCTTGCAGCAACGCCGGACGGCCCGTCCCCTGACGCTCCCGCTGTCTGCGCGCCACGCCAGGACGCAAGCGCACTGCTTCCGAGGAAACCTCTGCCTCCCCGGAAGGCCCCCTGCCTGAGCGCTCCAGCCAGGCGGCAAGCTGGCAGGGATCTGCTGAGGCTCTGCGGGCTGAAATAGCGCATCCCTTGAGATTCACCTTTTCGCTCCTCCCTCTTTCCACCGTTCACCCCACCCAGCAGCCAGGAGGTTTATCCATGGCGTATCTTGAATGGTCCAGGGCCTTTACCGGCCGCGTGCGCCGCGATCATCTCGGCGCCCACATGTCGCGCGCCCCCGAGCTGGCGGCAAGGCTTGCCTCCGAACTCGACCAGGGCCTCCTTCCCTTTCTCAAAATGGGCTACGTCGAGCCCCTGCGCCGGGATCTTCCCGAACTCATCGAAAAGTCCCGCGCCTGCCGGCACATGCTCGTGCTCGGCATCGGCGGCTCCGCCCTCGGCGCCCGCGCCATGCAGCGCGCCTTTGCCCCGGGCCAGGACATGCCCGGCCACGACGGCAAGTGCCTCTGGATTGCCGACAACGTCTGCCCCTTCCAGCTCGAGGAGTGGCTCAAGCGCCTTGATCCCAAGGACACCATGGTCGTCACCATCAGCAAGTCGGGCGGCACCATCGAGACCATCTCCCAGTACTTCATCGTCAAGGACTGGCTGCAGAAGGCTCTGGGCGAGGCCTGGAGCCAGCACATGATGGTCGTGACGGACCTCGTCAAGGGCTTCCTGCGCGAGGAGGCCAAAGCCTTCGGCCTGCCCTCCCTCGAGGTGCCGGACAACCTCGGCGGCCGCTACTCGGCGCTCTCCGCCGTCGGCCTCCTGCCGGCAGGCTTCCTCGGCATAGACTGGGAGGCCCTGCTTGACGGCGCAGCCTGGCTTGCCAGGCCGCTGGCCCAGGATCCGGCGAGCATAGTCCGCCACCCCTCCTTCCACCTCGCCTGCTGGGCCAGGAGCCTCGAGGAATACGGCTACGCCGACCTCATCTTCTTCTGCTACGAGCCGCTCTTCGCCACCTACGGCCCCTGGTTCGGCCAGCTCTGGGCCGAGAGCCTCGGCAAGGACGGCCTCGGCACCATGCCCGTGCCCGCCACCGGCGTGACCGACCAGCACTCCGTCAACCAGATGTTCCTCGACGGCCAGCGCAACAAGGCCTGCCTCTTCGTGACCGGCAAGTCGCCGACCGAAGGCCCGGCCTTCCCTGCAGGCCTTCCCGAAGGCTGGAAATTCCTCGAAGGCAAGCACTTCGGCGCCCTGCTCAAGGCCGAGGCCGAGGGCACCCGCATGGCCCTGTGCCGCCACGAGACTCCGCTCGTGCACATCGCTCTCG
>JAEEPQ010000055.1 GCA_016284885.1 Desulfovibrio sp. | reverse complement strand
CCGCCAGCCCCTGCGCACGGACAGGCTGCCCGCAGGCCTGCTCCAGGCCCGCCTCGAGCGGCTCTTCGCCCTGGCCCGCAGCTTCCAGGCTGGCCCCGTCGAGAGCTTCCGCATGGGCCGCTGGGACTGCAAGGCAGCCCTCTTTCCCCTCCTTGCCGAGCTTGGCGTCAGGGCCGACAGCTCCGTCTGCCCCCTGCGCGCCTTCAAGGGCGGCGCGGACCACTTTCTGGCGCCCCACACGCCCTACTGGCCCCTCGGCAGCAAGGTGCCCTTCCTGGAGGCGCCGGTCACGCAGATCCCGCTGCTGCCGGCGCTGGCCAAGGCCTGGCACGCCCTTGGACGGGGGCGGTCCTGGCTCGACGCCTTCCATTTCGCAGGAGCCCTGAGCGCCAATCCCTTCTGGCACGCCCCCCTCGCCATGCGGGCCTGCGCGCGCCTTCTGCGCTTGCGCAAGGGCCCCGTGCTCAGCCTTTTCTGGCATTCCACGGAAACGGCGGCCGGCCGCTCTCCGCAGGTGCCGGACCAGGCAAGCGTGGACAGGAAGCTTGCCGTCATCGCCTCCTTCCTCGCCTGGCTGAAGGACGCCATGCCCGTCGAGGGCGCGACGCTTGGCCAGATCTTCCGCGAGGCCTGGGACGACGAGGCCATGCAGGGGCGCCTCTACCCCGAGCGCCGGGAACTGCCCGGCCAGGGCGACTGGTAGCTGGCATGGGTCCCGTAGGGCGCAGATCTCAGCCTCCGCGCGAGCTGCTGGAGCGGGCGTGGTACAAGCGGGGGACAGGCGCCTTCGTGCTCAAGAGCCAGGTGCGGCTTGTCCAGGAAAGCCTCGCGCCCTGGCCGCGCCGGGGCAGCACCCTGCTCGAGATCAACTGCGCCGCCGGCCGCCTTCAGGAGCTGCTCTGGGAGCATGGCTTCGACGTCACGGGCTGCGATCCCTCCCCCGTCCTGCGCGGCCTCTTCAAGGCAAGCCTGGACCAGCGCTTCGCCTGCCATGCCGCCCATGCGGATCTTCTGCCCTGGGGCGACGGCGAGTTCGACTGGGCGCTGCTCCACCTCGACGCCAGGGAGAACGTGGAGCGCCTCGGCACCTGCCTCAAGGAGGCAAGGCGCGTGGCGCGGCGCGGCTTTGCCGTCTGCTTCTGGAATGCCTTCGCACCCGGCGCCAGGACCCTTGCGGCCTCCAGGCTGCGCATCCCGCTGGCAAGCCCTCTTGCCGTCTACCGCGCCCTGCGCGCCCTCGGCGAAGGCCGCATTGCCATGCGCAGCATGCTGGCAGGCCCCGCCTGCTCCTGGAAGCTCTGCGCCAGGGCCTCGGGCAGGGCCGGCCTTGCCGCACGAGCGGCCCTTGCCCTCAACCAGCCAATCCCGCTCTGCTTCGGCGCCCTTGCCGTCATGCGCCTGGATCTGGGGCCGCTCGTTCCGCTCACGCCCCGCCCCCTGCTTGTGCGCAGGCTCAGGCTCAGCGGGGCGACCCTTGCCGGCGCGGCCCAGGGCGAGGCCAGCGCCAGATCCAATTTGTCTGTTGATATTGCACCCAAGATACGTCAAACTAGGCTTTGACGCATTGCACAGCGCCTCTCGGCCCCGTCCCCAGCCATCCCGAACTCTGGCGGGGAAGAACGCGAGGCCCAGCGCGGGTTCCTGTCCCAGCGCGGGCATGAGCGCCAACATTGCCTTTAAGCCAGTGCCCAAGGAGGCATACATGCCGCAACTCAGCCGATCCATCCATCTGTCGCTCCACATCCACAAGGATCCCGACGCCATGGCCGAACGCGCCGCCCACATCATCGCGGGCGCCTGCGACGAGGCCATCTCCGAACGCGGCGAATTCAAGATCGCCATCTCCGGCGGCAAAACGCCCATCCCGCTTTTCCGCCTCCTTTCCCGCAAGGACTGGGTCGGCGCCCTGCCGTGGGACAAAATCTCCGTCTTCTGGGCTGACGAACGCTGCGTTGGACCCGACCATCCCCTGAGCAACTACGGCGTTGCCCGCCGCGAGCTGCTCAGCTACGTGCCCTGCACCAAGTTCTTCCGCATGCGCGGCGACGAAGATCCCGTCCAGTCCGCCCTGCTCTACGAGCAGCTTCTGCGCAAGGAATTCCACCTCAAGGACGGCGAAGTCCCCCGCTTCGACATGATTCTCCTCGGCATGGGCGAAGACGGCCACACTGCCTCCCTCTTCCCCCGCTCCCCCGCGCTTGCGGTCCGCAACAGGCTCGTCATCGACCAGTACGTGCCCGTTCAGAAGATCGACCGCCTGACCATGACCCTGCCGGTGTTCAACAACGCCCGCTGCTGCATGTTCATGGTCACGGGCAGCGAGAAGCACGACGTTTTGGCCCGCGCCCTCAACCTGCTCGACAAGCCCGAGCTGCCCGCCCAGCTGGTGCACCCGGCCATAGGCGACCTCATCTGGGTCGTCGACGAGGCCGCTGCCACGGGCGAAAAGCAGTAGCCGGCCGCACCAGAGAAATATGCAAGAATCCCCGGGGCCTTGGGAGCAGGGCTCCGGGGATTTCGCCTTTCCAGCCCCCTGTTCCCGGCGCACGCCAGCGCCCTCGCCGCCTCGCTGCCCTCTCCGCCCTCATAGCCCATGAATCATTGGAACTTCTTCTGCGCAACCTTCGGCTGCAAAGTCAATCAGTACGAGACCCAGGCCCTGCGCGAGGCCTGGACCCGCGCCGGCGGCATCGAAACCGGCGATGCGTCCACGGCGGACGTCCTGCTCGTCAACAGCTGCGCCATCACGGCCCGGGGCGAGCGCGACGCCAGAAACGCCCTGGTGCGCCTGCGCCGGGAAGCCCCTGGGGCCCTGCTCGTGCTCACGGGCTGCGCGGCCAGGCTCGTGGCGGACTTCGTGCCCCGAAGGGGCGCCCCTAGACCCGAAGCGGATCTCATCGTCCCGCCCGAACGCAAGGAGGAGCTCGCCAAGCCCGCCTTCGCGGACTGGCTGGCACGGCGGCTTGACGCACGGACCAAGGGCGGGGCGCTTCCGGAAAGCCCCTTTGCCGGGCATCCCGGCCCCCTGCCGCGGATGGCGCCGGGCGAGCGCAGCTATCCCGCCCTCGCCGTGGCGGGCTACCGCAGGACCCGTCCCGTGCTCAAGGTCCAGGAGGGCTGCACCCACAGGTGCACCTACTGCATCGTGCCCTCGGCCCGGGGCGGCGTGGCCAGCCGCGATCCCCGGGAGGCCGTCCTGGAGGCCTCCCGCCTGCTGGAGCGGCACGGCGAAATCATGATTTCCGGCATCAACCTCGGCCAGTACGGCAGGGACCGTCCGGAATACGGCGACTTCTGGGACCTGCTCGCGCGCATCGACGGCGAGCTCGCGCCGCGCTTCGCCGGCAGGGCAAGGCTGCGCATCAGCTCCCTCGAGCCCTCGCAGCTGGACGGCCGAGGCCTCGGTGCGCTGAAGGCCTCCGCCCTCGTGGCGCCCCACCTGCACATCTCCCTCCAGCACGCCAGCCAGCGCATCCTCAAGCGCATGGGCCGCGGCCACTACACGGCCGGCGCCATGCTGGAGGCCGCCGGCCAGCTGGCCGAGTGCTGGCCCGGCATGGGGCTCGGCTGCGACGTCATCCTGGGCTTTCCCGGCGAAACGCCCGCCGACGTGGACGAACTCTGCCGCTTCCTCGAAGGCGCGCCCGTGACCTACGCCCACGTCTTCCCCTACTCGCGCCGTCCAGGAACGCCGGCAGCCTCCTTTCCGGACCAGATCGCCAGGCAGGAGAAGCTCGCGCGCGCCAAGGCCGTGCGGGAAGTTGTCCGCGCCAAGGCCAGAGCCTTCTGGGAGCAGGAGATGCTGCGCCCTTCCCTGAAGCTTGTGCCCGACATGTCCGAGGAGGCCTGGCCCGCGCCGGAAGGCCTCGTCCACGCCGTCGACGAGCGCTACGCCCCCTGCTGGCTCAGGGCGGACGACTTGCCGGCCAGCGGGCAGGCCCGCTTCATAGAGGCCCGTCCCCTGCGGCTGCTGGACTGCGGCCTGCTGGCTGAGCCGGTGCGCGTCTGAAATCCGCCGGGACCGTGTTGCCCGAAGAGCGCAAAGGCCTTATCTACTGTGCCAGCGATGCCCCGTGCAGGCACAAGCCCCGCCTGCCGCATGCCGTGCCAGGCATCGTGCCAGACATCTTGCCAGGAGTTTTGCCCCATGCCTCTCTACGACTTTGAATGCAAAGCCTGCGGCCGCCGCTTCGAGGAGCTCGTCTTCGACGGCGACGCCAACCCGCCCTGCCCCGTCTGCGGGTGCACGGACGTCTACCAGCTTCCCGCCTCGCCGAGCCCCAAGCCGACCAACCCCTTTCCCTACAAGGTCGGTCCCGTGAACCAGGCCTTCGTCAACAACGTGAAGCGCATCCAGTCGGGCCAGGGACCCAGCTGCGGCGGCCAGTGCGGAACCGGTGCCTGCCCGCACGCGCAGGCGGCCTCCGACGACTAGCCGGCCTTGTGCCGCAAGCCGTCCTGCGCCTCCGCCCCGTCAGGGCAGCGGAGGCGCGGCCCTTTCCGGGGAGTCCTCCTTCCGGGCCCGGAAGGTAAGGACGGCAATCTCCGTCGGCACGAAGAAGCGTGCTGAAAAGCCGGCCCACTGGGCGCAGCCGGAGCTGACGTAGAGAGCAAGCCCTCCCACGCGGTAGAGCCCCCGCACGAAGCCGCCGTTCGGGCCGGCGACGAGCGGGCCGGCAAAGAAGAGCTGGCCGCCGTGGGTATGTCCCGAAAGCTGGACGGCCACGCCGAGCCTGGCGGCCTTTCTGGCCGCCTTCGGCCTGTGGCTGAGCAGGATGGCGGGCATGTCCCGGGGGACGCCGGCAAGGGCCTTTGCCGGATCCGGCTTGGGGTCGCCGCCCCGGGCAGCCGTCGAATCGGGGATGCCGGCGAGGGCAAAGCGCCCGCCGGGCCCCTCGAGCACGACGCTTTCGTTGCAGAGCCAGCGTATGCCGGAGGGCACAGCCTGCCGGAGTGCCGGCCAGTCCCTGTTGTACTCGTGGTTGCCCGTCACGGCAAAGACGCCGAGGGGCGCCTTGAGGGCCGAGAGGCCTGCCAGGTCCTCCGCTCTGCGGGAGACCGGACCGTCGGCCAGATCGCCCGTGAGGACAATGAGGTCGGGCTTTTCCTCCATGACGCGATCCGTCACGCTCTCCAGCCAGCCTTCGCGCGTCATGGCGGAGAGATGGAGGTCTGAGAGCTGGACCACCTTGAGGCCGTCCAGGGCCGCATGGCTCCCTGCAAGCTCCACCTCCACCCTGTGCACTTCCGGGACGGCGCAGCCCCTGTCCACGCAGACTACGGCAAGGAAGACGGCAACGAAGAGCAGGACGATGTCGAGCTGTCCCGAGAGGCGCCGGAAGCCGGAGAAAAGGCCCTGCTCCCGCAGGCAGGCCGTGTCCGGCCGGTCAAAGCGCGCGCCGGCGGGAGCGTCGTCGCCGGCCCGGGCTTCGCGGGCTGCTCCAAGACGCCTTGCGAGGGCTGCCAGCAGGAGGCCGGCGTCCCGGACAAGGGAAAGCGCGAAGAAGAAGATCAGGCAGGTGCAGAGGATGGCGAGCAGGACGAAGACGAAGGCCGGCGCCTCGGGAAAGACGGTGCCGTCCAGAAGCCAGCCCTGGAAGAATCGCCTTGCGGCCGGAAGGAAGGCTGCCAGGGCGAAAAGGACCTTGGCCAGGGGATGGATGCGCGCAGGCAGGATGGTGCGCAGCAGGACGTAGCAGAAGGCCGCGAGGGGCACGAAGTAGAAGCGCATGCCGTAAGAGCCTCCGGCTCGGGACGGTCGGGGGAACGGGCGCTGCCACGCCAGGGCAGGGCCGGCGCGCCCCGCCGGAACGGAGCGCGCCGGATGGATGGCAGAACTGGCGCTAGCCGAGGCTGGCGACGACTTCGATCTCCACCAGCGCGCCCTTGGGCAGGCTGGCGACGCCGACGCAGGAGCGGGCCGGGAAGGGCTCGGCAAAGTAGCTGGCGTAGATTTCGTTGACCTTCGGGAAGTCGTTCATGTCGGTGATGAAGACCGTGGTCTTCACGACGCTGGACGGCTCGACGCCGGCTTCCTTCAGCAGGGCCATGACGTTCTCGCACACGCGTTTGGTCTGCGCTTCAATGCCGCCCTCGACGATGGCGCCGGTGGCGGGATCGATGGCAATCTGGCCGGAGCAGAAGAGCAGGCCCTGGCTTTTGATGCCCTGGCTGTAGGGACCGATGGCCGCAGGCGCGGCCTTGGTGGAAATGACGGAATTGGGCATGGCGGACTCCCTCGTGGTGGCTGCGGAAGGCTTGCTGCCCTCCGGTAGAGGCGCGGGGCTGACGGCCCCGGAACAGGTGCCGTACGCCATCGCCGCAGGACGGCCGTCCCGGCGGCAAAGGCACGGCGATGCGTGAAAACTAAGCCCTTCCCTGGCGAATGGCAAATGGGCCGAGGCCCGCTTCCTCGCCCAGTCGCAAGGCCAAGGCCATGACCTTGCGGCAGAGGCGCGATCCTGAAGAAGCGCCCCGGAGCCGGCCATGCAGCGTCAGCTGCGCGCCTGGCTGGGGATGCACCGCCATGCGCCTTCCTCCAGCCAAGGGCTCCGCATCTCTGGACAAGGCCTCCTTCATCCTTAATCTATGAAGGCGCCGAGCTGCGTCCGCACAGGGACAGCTTCCCTGCTCCGGCAGGCTCAGGGCCAGGCCGGTCCGGCGTACCCGCAGCCCTTGGCCCAGCCTGTCCCCGCAAGGGCTGGCAGGCTTGCCCTTCGTTGACACCGCAAACGGCGCAAGGCTATTATTCGCGCGCTTTTTCGCCGCTTTCCCTACGCGAAGCGACCCCACGGAGGCCCCGACTTGAACCAGTTCTCCCGCAACATGCTCCTTTGGGCAGTCATCATCCTCGGCATGGTGCTGCTCTTCAACATATTCCAGCAGCCCCAGCAGCAGGGACGCCAGAGCGTCTCCTACAGCGAGCTCATGAACAGCGTGGACGCCGGCGCCGTGTCGTCCGTGACCATCCAGGGCAGCGAGATCGCGGCCCTCATGGCCGACGGCCGGCGCGTGCACACCTACGCGCCCCGCGACGACAAGATGGTCTCCCGCCTGCTCGAGAAGAAGGTGGAGATCAAGGCCGAGCCCGCCGACAACCAGCCCTGGTACATGACCCTGCTCGTCAGCTGGTTCCCCATGCTTCTGCTCATCGGCGTGTGGGTCTTCTTCATGCGCCAGATGCAGGGAGGCGCCGGCGGCAAGGCCCTGAGCTTCGGCCGCTCCCGGGCCAAGCTGCTCGACCAGAACGACAAGAAGCGGGTCACCTTCGCCGACGTGGCCGGCGTGGACGAGGCCAAGGAGGAGCTCTCCGAAGTCGTGGAGTTCCTCTCCAACCCCAAGAAGTTCACCCGCCTCGGCGGCCGCATTCCCAAGGGCGTCCTGCTCGTCGGCCCCCCAGGCACCGGCAAGACCCTCATGGCGCGCGCCGTGGCCGGCGAGGCCGGCGTGCCCTTCTTCTCCATCTCGGGCTCCGACTTCGTCGAAATGTTCGTCGGCGTCGGCGCCTCGCGCGTGCGCGACCTCTTCGAACAGGGCAAGAAGAACGCCCCCTGCATCATTTTCATCGACGAAATCGACGCCGTGGGCCGCAAGCGCGGCGCAGGCCTCGGCGGCGGCCACGACGAGCGCGAGCAGACGCTCAACCAGCTCCTTGTGGAGATGGACGGCTTCGAGAGCAACGAGGGCGTCATCCTCATCTCCGCCACCAACCGTCCCGACGTGCTCGACCCGGCCCTGCTGCGCCCAGGCCGCTTCGACCGCCAGGTCACGGTCTCCACGCCCGACAAGCCCGGACGCCGCCAGATACTCCAGGTGCACACCAAGAAGACGCCGCTCGGCGCGGACGTCGATCTGGAGACGCTCGCCCGCTCCACGCCCGGCTTCTCCGGCGCAGAGCTCGAAAACCTCGTCAACGAGGCCGCGCTCCAGGCCGCAAAGCAGAACAAGACCGAGCTCAACATGGCGGACTTCGAGTTCGCCAAGGACAAGATCTTCATGGGCCGCGAGCGCAGGAGCCTCATCCTCTCGGACGAGGAGAAGCGCATCACGGCCTACCATGAGGGCGGCCACGCCCTGGCGGCCAAGCTCCTGCCGGGTTCCGATCCCGTGCACAAGGTGAGCATCATCCCCAGGGGCCGCGCCCTCGGCATCACCATGCAGCTGCCCGGCGAAGACCGCCACGGCTATTCCAAGAGCTTCCTGCTCAACAACCTGGTCATCCTGCTGGGCGGCCGCGTCGCCGAAGAGATCATCTTCAAGGACGTCACCACCGGCGCCTCCAACGACATCGAGCGCGTCACCAAGACGGCGCGCAAGATGGTCTGCGAATGGGGCATGAGCGAAGCCATCGGCACGCTCGCCATAGGCGAGCAGGGCGAGGAGGTCTTCATCGGCCGCGAGTGGGTGCAGAACAAGAACTTCAGCGAGGACACGGCGCGCCTGGTCGACGCCGAGGTGAAGCGCATCGTCGAGGACGCCCGCTCCCGCTGCACGAAGCTGCTCAGCGACAACATCGAGGCCCTGCACCGCATCGCCGAAGCCCTTATCGAACGCGAAACCATCAGCGGCGACGACCTGAACCTGCTCATCGAAGGCAAGCCCCTGCCGGCCGCCGAGCCTTCCAGGCCGGCGGGCCAGCCCGGCCAATCCGGCAAGCCTAGCCAGCCCGGCAAACCCGGCGCTTCCGACTTCTCCTTCGAAGTGCAGGGCGAAGTGCAGGACGAGGCCAGGGACGCGGCAGGCAACGGAGACGATGCAAAGCCGCAAGGTCCCCAAGGTCCCCGGAGCTAAGGAGGGGGGCATGGCGGAACGCGTGCAGCGCCCCGTCTGGACGGGGCGCACGGGTCCTCTTGCCAGCCGTCTCTGCGCCGGCGTCATGGGCATCGTCAACCTGACGCCCGACTCCTTCTTCGACGGCGGAAGGCACGACAGTCCCGAGGCAGGCCTCGCCTACGCCAGGCGCCTTGTGCAGGACGGCGCGGACATGCTCGATCTGGGGGGCGAATCCTCCAGGCCCGGCGCCAGGCCCGTGACCGCGGCCGAAGAGGCGGCCAGGGTGCTGCCCGTGCTCAAGGCCCTCAAGGCAGCCCCCAATCCGCCCGCCGTCTCGGTGGACACCTGCCGCGCCTCGACGGCGGTCCTGGCCCTCGAGGCTGGCTGCGACGTGATCAACGACATCTCCGCCCAGTCCTTCGATCCCGGACTCACCGACGTTTTGGTGCAGTACAGGCCCGGCTACGTGCTCATGCACTGCCAGGGCACGCCGGCGACCATGCAGGACCACCCCCGCTACGCCGATCCGGCGGCCGAAGTGGCCAGCTTCTTCGAGCGGGAGCTCTCCCGCCTCGTCAGGGCCGGCTTTCCCGAGGAGAACGTGATCCTCGATCCCGGCATAGGCTTCGGCAAGAAGGCCGTCCACAACCTGGCCCTGATCCGGCATCCCGAGGCCTGGGCTCATCTGGGCCGGCCCTCGCTCATGGGGCTTTCCATGAAGTCGCTTTTCAAAGACCTTCTGGGGCTGGAGACGGCCAGGCGGGGCACGGCCACGCAGGTCGCCACAGCCCTGGCCCTGGTCCAGGGCTACGCCTGGCACAGGGTGCACGACGTCCAGGCGACGTCGCAAACCATCGCGCTCTTCCAGGCGCTTTCCGAGGCCTAAGGAACTCTCCATGGACAGGCGTCCCCCACTTCTTCCAGGCGCAAGGCGGCGCACAGCATGATTGAACACATCGTGGTGGACTGGCGGGATCTGCTCGACATCGGCATTGTCAGCTTTCTCCTCTACCAGGTCATCCAGCTCCTGCGCGGCTCAAGGGCCCTTGCCGTGGTCTCGGGCCTCGGCATCCTCACCTTCCTCTACTTCCTCAGCCGGGCCCTGGGACTCTACACCCTGCAGTGGCTGCTGGACCACATCTTCACCTCCCTCTTCCTCGTCATCGTTGTCATCTTCCAGGAAGACATACGCCGGGCCCTCGGCGAGATGGGCACCAAGCACCTCTTCCAGCACAAGGCCCTCAGGGCCTCCAGCGTGGAGGACGTGGCCTCGGCCTGCGAGGAGATGTCCAAGGCGCGCATCGGCGCCCTCATCGTGGTGGAGCGCGGCATGCACCTGGACGACATGATACGCCGCGAGGGCGTGCGCCTGGACGCCAGGCTCTCGCGCCAGCTGCTGCGCAACATCTTCCACCCCAAGGCGCCCCTGCACGACGGCGCCGTGATCATCAGCCGCGGGCGCATCGCCGCGGCCGCCTGCATCCTTCCCCTGGCCGAGGCCAAGGGGCAGAACTTCGGCACCCGCCACAGGGCGGCCCTCGGCATCACCCTGGAAACGGACGCCGTTGCCATCGTGGTCAGCGAGGAGCGCGGCGAAATCTCCATTGCGACCAACGGCGTCCTTTCGCGCAATCTCGATGCCGGCAGGCTAAGGACGGTGCTCAATGACGTCCTTTAAGAAACTCTTCGGCCCCCACGCGGTCTCCCTGCTCATCGCCGTCCTGGCAGCCACGTTCATGTGGTACATGGTCTGCGTGCGCGACCGCATCGAGGCCCAGTACGAAGTCTTCGTGGACTACCACGGAGTCTCCCCGAAGCTCGTGATCACCGAGGGCCTCGTCAGCAAGCTCACCATACGCCTGCGCGGGCCGGAGACGCTCCTGCGATCCCTAGGCAAGCGCCACCTCACCCAGCAGGTGGATCTCTCCAAGGTCAAGAAGGGCGTGACCGTGGTTCCGCTCACGCCGGAGGAGATGCACGGGGATCTGCGGGCCTTCGACATCATCGACATCCAGCCTGCCCGCATCGTGGTCAAGGCCGACAACCTGGCGGAGCGCAGCGTCACGGTCAAGCCCGTTGTCTCCTCGCCCCTCAGGACCGGCGCCCTCACGGTGGGGGACGTGAGCATTTCGCCCTCGTCGGTCACCATCAAGGGGCCGGAGAGCATCGTCTCGGACATGTCCAGCATCAAGCTCTTCATCCTGCTCGACCCCAAGGCGGCCGGCACCACGCTGAACCAGTCGATGAACCTCGACACGCCGAACCTTGTCACCGCGACGCCCTCGGCCGTGCGGGTGCAGTACACCATGACGAGCGGCCGCACTGCGGTCGCAAGGCGCCTGCGGGTCGCCATCGGCGCCAACAAGCCCGAGGCCTTTCTCGTCGAGCCCGCGGAGCTGGACGTGGCCGTGGAGGTGCCGGATGCCCTGGCCAAGAGCTCGAGCTATCTGGCCAAGATAGCCGTCTCGGCCATCCCGCCGGAGCTTGCGCCCGGCGAAAGCGCCAGGGTCCGGCTCCACTACCGCCTGCCGGAAGGCATGACGCTTTTGCCGCCCCTGACGGAGGAGGTGACCGTCACCCGCAGGGGAGGCTCCAAGCCCGGCAGGAGCGCGAGGCAGGAGAAGCAGGAGAAGCAGGAAAAGCAGGACGGCGAGGCGGATCTCGACGGCGAGGCCGGCCTCTTCAACTAGCCGGCGCCAGGCAGGGCGCGTTCGCCGGCATGCAGGCAGGACAGATTCAGGCAGGACCATTTCCAGCAGGTAGATTTCCAGCAGGACGATTTCTAGCAAGCGCTTCAGCGGCGCTTGGATGCGAACGCAAGGAGGCACAGCATGGCTCAACGCTTATTCGGCACGGACGGACTGCGGGGACGGGCCAACACCTATCCCATGACCGCCGAAATTGCCCTCAGGCTCGGCATTGCGGCCGGCGTCTACTTCCGCCGCGCTCCCAACTGCCAGCACAAGGTCGTCATCGGCAAGGACACGCGCCTTTCCGGCTACACCTTCGAGTCGGCGCTCACCGCGGGCCTATGCGCCTCCGGCATGCACGTCATCATGACGGGTCCCCTGCCCACCCCCGCCATCTCCTTCCTGACCCGCAGCATGCGCGCCGACTTCGGCGTGGTCATCTCCGCCTCTCACAACCCCTATGCCGACAACGGCATCAAGTTCTTCGACGCCGAGGGCTTCAAGCTGCCCGACGAGAAGGAGGACGCCATCTCCGCCATGGTGCTCGACCAGGACTTCCACTGGCCCTACCCCGACTCCTCCAAGATAGGCCGGGCCACCAAGATCGACGACGCCGGCGGCCGCTACATCGTCTACACCAAGGGCTGCTTCCCGGCAGGCCGCACCCTGACGGGCCTGCGCATCGTCGTGGACTGCGCCAACGGCGCCAGCTACAAGGTGGCCCCCCTGGCGCTGGAGGAGCTCGGCGCCGAGGTGGTGCGCATCGGCACCGAGCCCAACGGCATCAACATCAACGACCACTGCGGCGCGCTCTATCCCGAAACCATGTCCGCCAAGGTCAAGGAGGTCCGCGCGGATCTGGGCATAGCCCTGGACGGCGACGCCGACCGCCTGATCATGGCCGACGAGCACGGCCACATCCTGGACGGCGACCAGCTCATGGCCATGTGCGCCCAGCACCTCATGGAGCACGAGGCCCTGCCCGGCAACGCCGTGGTGGCCACGGCCATGAGCAACCTCGCGCTCGAGCTCTTCATGAAGGAGCGCGGCGGACGCCTGCTGCGCAGCAAGGTCGGCGACCGCTACGTCATGGAGATGATGCGCCGCGAGGGCGTCATGTTCGGCGGCGAGCAGTCGGGGCACCTCATCTTCCGCCAGTTCTCCACCACCGGCGACGGTCTGCTGGCTGCGCTGCAGGTGCTCCACATCATGCGCGAGAAGGAGCGCCCCCTCTCGGAGATCTCGGGCCTGCTCACCCTCTTCCCCCAGAAGCTCGTCAACGTGCACGTGGAGAAGAAGCTGCCCTTCGAGGAGCGCCCCGCCATAGGCGAGGCCGTGCGCAAGGTCGAGGAGGCCCTCGCCGGCCGCGGCCGCGTGCTTCTGCGCTACTCCGGCACCGAATCCCTGTGCCGCGTCATGGTGGAGGCCGAGGACGAGGTCAAGGTCGAGCAGTACGCCCAGGAGCTTGCCGGCGTCGTGCAGAAGGAGCTCGCCCGCTAGGCCGCAAGCTGCCGGACCTGCCTCCGCCACGCAGATCCGGCATCCGGCCAGCCCGGCCACCTAAGATCTGTTCAAGCGCGCCGTTTCGGGCTATGCTGGACAAGTCCGGCGGCCCTTCGGCCCGCCGCCCCCGGCGCAAGCCAGTCAACATACGGAGGCATCGCCATGAAGCCCATTCGCAAAGTCGTCATCCCCGTCGCCGGATGGGGCACCCGCTCCCTCCCCGCCACCAAGAACGTCCCCAAGGAGATGCTCCCCGTCTTCAACAAGCCGGTCATCCAGCACGTGGTCGAAGAGGCCAGGGCTGCCGGCATCACGGACGTGGTCTTTGTCACCAACCGCGACAAGAGCGTCATCGAGGACTACTTCGACCACAACCTGCAGCTCGAGGGCATACTCGAGCGTGCCGGCAAGTACGACCTGCTCCACACCATCCAGCGCGTGGCCGAAGAGGTCAACGTCATCGCCGTGCGCCAGAAGGAGCAGAAGGGCCTCGGCCACGCCATTCTCTGCGCGCGCCAGATCATAGGCAACGATCCCTTCGCCATCATGGTGGGCGACGACCTCATCTTCTCCGGCGTGCCCGGCATACGCCAGCTCGCCGACGTGGCCCTCGCCGAGGACAAGTCCGTCGTGGGCGTCATGGAAGTGCCCGAAGAGAACGTCTCCCGCTACGGCATCGTCGACGGCGAGGAGACCGCTCCCGGCGTCTACAAGCTGCGCGGCCTCGTGGAGAAGCCCAAGAAGGAAGACGCCCCCTCGAGGCTGGCCATCGTCGGCCGCTACGTGCTGTCGGCGGACATCTTCAACTACCTCGAGAAGACCGCGCCCGGCGTGGGCGGCGAGATCCAGCTCACCGACGCCATGGCCGCCATGTGCCAGGACACGGGCATGATGGCCGTGAAGATCGCGGGCAAGCGCTT
>JAEEPQ010000274.1 GCA_016284885.1 Desulfovibrio sp. | reverse complement strand
TGCTCTCCCCCTCGGGACGCATCAGCATCCAGCGCGCCCGCGAGGCCCAGTAGCGGCACGGCGCAGCGCGAAGCCCGAGGTTCGGCTCCGCGCCTTTTCCCCAGCACCCAGGCCTTGCCAGACAAGGCGGAACACGGCCAGCCAAGGCGGACCATGAACATCACCTTGAACAACCCCGGGAGCCCCGTTCCCGAATTCACCGTCGACGGCGCCATCGACACCCTCGAGGCACCGAAATTCCAGGAGACCGTGCTTGCCGGCATCGCGGCCGTGCAGGCCAAGGACGTCGTCATCGACTGCACGGCCATGCCCTACCTGACGAGCACGGGCCTGCGCGCCTTCATGACCATAGGCAAGACCATGAAGGCCGCCGGCGGCCGCATGGTGCCCTGCGGGCTCTCCGGGCTCGCGCTCGAAATCTACACCTCCTCGGGCTTCGCCCAGGTCTTTCCTCCTGCGGAAACGCTCGACGATGCCCGCAGGATGCTCGGCGGGTAGCGTCATGAAAGAGTACGAGTGCCCCGCCGTGCCGGACAACCTCAGGCCCGTCCTTGCCGTTGCGGCCGAGGAGCTCATCGCCAGCGGAACCGAGACGCCCCTGCGCCAGCGCTTCTTCGTCGTGCTGGAAGAGCTCTTCAACAACGTCGCCCTCCACGCCTACAAGGACCAGCCGGAAGCCGGCACAGTGCGCCTTGCCATCAAGGCCTCCCAGGACTACGTCGAGCTCACGGTCATGGACCAGGGCCCCCCCTTCGACCTCACGACCTACGACGACGCCAACCGCCTGCAGCGGCTGGAAAACTTCCAGCCGGGCGGCGCCGGCATCTTCCTCGTGAAGACCCTCTCCAGCGCCCTGGCCTACCGTCGCGAGAACGGCTGGAACATCGTGACGTCCGTGATGGAGCTCCCGCCGAGCGAGGCGTAGCAGGCCCGGAGCAGGAGCGCAGCACAAGGCCGCAGGACAGGGGCGCATGTCAGATGCGCCTGTCAGGGACGCAGATCCTGCCAGTCCTCCTCCACGGCCGCCTTGGCGTCTCTGGCTCCGCCTATGCGCATGGCGGCGCCGAGCCTCCCGGCCCCCTGTTGCCTGGCACCTGGTGCCGTGCCTGCGGGCAGCCCCGAAGCCGAGGGGAAGCGAAGCGGCCGCGCCCGGCGTCGAACCGGCTTTCTCCGGCATCCGGGAATCCAGGAGTCTGGGCAGCCGGGGCTCAGCGGTCGAGCTTGCCCGTCAGCGCCAGTGTGAAGTGCATGCCCATGTAGCGGAAGTGGGGCCGCACCCGCAGACGCACCGTGTACCAGCCGGCCGAGCCGTCCTCGCCCGTGACCTCGACCTGTGCGTAGTTGAAGGGCCTGCGCCCGCGGGTCTCCTTGTCGGGATCGTTCATGACGGTGACATACTGGGCAAGCCAGGCGTTGATCTCGCGCTCGAGCTCCTTGGCGCTCTTCCATGTGCCGATGTTCTCGCGCTGGATGACCTTGATGTAGTGGGCGATGCGCGTGATGAGGAACATGTAGGGCAGCTGCCGCGAAAGGTTCCAGCTGAGGACCAGCTCGGAGTTCTCGCCTGCGCGGTCCTCCATGGAACGCTGGCAGGAGCTGGCCGAGAGGAAGGCCGCGCTGTCCGCGCCCTTGAGCATGGCGAGGGCGCAGAAGCCGAGCTGGGAGAGCTCGAACTCCCTGTGCTCCGAGACGATGACCTCGAGGGGAATCTTCTTCTGGATGACATCCATGCTCTCGAAGGCGTAGGTGGGCAGGTTCCGCACGGCGCCGTCCTCGGGGCCGACGATGTTCACGCACCAGCGGTATTTGGCGAAGCTCTCGCCGAGCCGGTCTCCCAGCGCCAGGCAGGGACTGCCCCAGCAGGAGAGTTCCGGTTCCGAGGTATCCTCGGTGAAGCTGAAGGATTCGACCGTGGAGCTGGCGGGGGTGTAGGGGGCGCGCAGGAGGAACCGGGGCAGGAGCAGAGCGCAGTAGCGGGCGTCTTCGCTTTCGCGGAAGGCCCGCCAGGCGGCGAACTTCGGCATGTCGTAGACGAAGCCCAGATCCTTGATGTTCGGCAGCTCCTCCCAGGAGGTGACGCTGAAGAAGCTCTTGCCGGCCGAGCCCAGGAAAGGGGCGTGGGCCATGGCGGCGACGGCGGAGATGCGGGAAAGCAGGCGGATGTCCTGTGGCGTGACGCCGAACTCGTAGAGCCCCAGCATGGCGCCCACGGGCGTGCCGCCGTACTGGCCGTACTGCTCCACGTAGATGTGCCGGTAGAGGCCGGAGTAGATTATCTCCGAAGCGTCCTCGAAGTCGTCCAGCAGATCCTGCTTCGAGGCGTTGAGCAGAAAGACGACGATGTTCTCCGAGAAGCGGAGCCGCGAGACCAGAAAGTGCATGCCCCGCCAGGCGCTCTCCAGGCTTCTGAAGTCCTTGTAGTGCATGATGGCATTCATCTGGTCCGAAAGGCGCGCGTCTATCTCGGCGATGACCTGCTCCACGAGGCTGGCGTCCACCTCCATGGCAGACGGCGCGAAGCTGAGCGCGTGGACAAGCGCCTCCAGGCCGAGCGCCACGCGCGCTCTGGAAAAGCCCTTGAGGGAGGAGACAAGCTTGTCGACGAGCCCGGACCAGCC
>JAEEPQ010000273.1 GCA_016284885.1 Desulfovibrio sp. | reverse complement strand
GAAGAGGAGCACGGGCAGGCGCCTGGCATCGGCCTCTGCAGCATGGCCGGCATGGGGCATGCGCTGGCCCGCGGCAAAGCCGGCCAGCTTTCTGGCCACGTCGCCGGCAAGGGCCAGACGGCAGGCAAAGGCCGTCCTGCCGGTGCAGGCAGTCATGCAGAAGTCCTGCAGGGCGCCCGGGGTCATGCCCTGCAGGACAAGGAGATAGGATTGGGCGAGGCTCTTCAGCTGGGCATCGCTGCGGGCCGACAGGGCCAGGACAGGCGCCTCTGCCGTGCGCGGCTGGCGCAGCCCTGCGCGGGGAGCCTCCTCGATGATCGCATGGGCGTTGGTTCCGCCAAAGCCGAAGGAGCTCACGCCGGCCCGGCGCACGTGGTCTGGGCTCGCCTCCCAGGGCATGGCCCCGGTGGGAATGACGGCCGGAATGGCATCCAGGCTGATTTCGGGATTGACCTTCTTCATATGCAGGTGGGGCGGAATGGCTGAAGCGCCAAGCGCCGCCAGCACGCGGCACACGCCAGCAAGGCCTGCGGCCGCCTCGGCATGGCCTATATTGGTCTTGACCGAGGAAAGCACCAGCGGACGTCCCTCGGGGCGCGTGCCGGCGAAGACGTCGGCCAAGGCGCCGAACTCGATGGGATCGCCGAGCTTCGTGCCCGTGCCGTGGGCTTCAACCAGGTCGATGTCCGAAGGCTTGAGGCCGGCATTGGCAAGGGCCTCCAGAATGACCCTGCGCTGGGCCTTGCGGCTGGGCGCAGTCAGGCCGTTGCTTCTGCCGTCCTGGTTGACGGCAGTGCCCCTGACGACGCCGAGTATCCTGTCGCCGTCGGCCTGCGCCCTTTCGAGGGACTTGAGGACAAGCACGGCGCAGCCTTCGGCGCGCACGTAGCCGTCGGCATCGTCCGAGAAGGTCTTGCACCTGCCGTCGGCAGCCATGAGGTGGGCCTTGGAGAAGACGATGTGCCCTTCCGGCGCGGCCAGGATGTTGACGCCGGCCGCCAGCGCCAGCGAGCTCTCGCCCTGCCTGATGCTTTGGCAGGCCAGATGCAGGGCCACGAGGGAAGAGGAGCAGGCCGTGTCCACGGCCAGACTCGGGCCTTCCAGGTCGAGGACATAGGAAATGCGGTTGGCGGCTATGCTTCTCGCGCTGCCGGTGCCCGAGTAAAGGGTGAGCGGTTCTGCCGAAGCCATGCGCAGGCGCTCGTAGTCGGCCTGGCTTATGCCCACGAAGACGCCCGTGCGGCTGCCGGCAAGCGAACCTGGCGCTATGCCGGCGCGCTCCAGCGCCTCCCAGGCCACCTCGAGCAGCTGGCGCTGCTGGGGGTCGATCTCGCCTGCTTCGCGGGGAGAGATGCCGAAGAATTCGGGATCAAAGTCGGCCATGCCGTCGACGAAGCCGCCCCAGCGACTCGAGGAGCGCATTTCGGCGTCGGGATCCGGGCTGTAGATGGCGCTGGCGTCCCAGCGCTCTGCCGGCACTTCCGTGATCGCGTCGATGCCGTCGAACAGCACGCCGGCAAAGGCCTCAGGCGTGGAGGCGCCGGGGAAGCGCAGCGCCATGCCGATGACGGCAACGGGACCCGAAGCTCTTTCGCCGGCAGCCGCCGATGCGGCCCTGCCCTCGCCAGCACCCGCAAGGAAGGCCGCAAGATCCCTGACGCAGCCGTAGTCGTAGACGAGCGTTGCCGGAAGGCTTCTTCCGCAGGCATCGCCGATTTCCTTGGCCAGGGCGACGGCTGCCGACGAATTGAGCCCGAGCGCCGAAAAGGGAGTGTCCGAGGCTATCTCGCCGGCATGGGCGCCGAGGCGGGCGGAAAGACCCTTCTTCAGCCAGTCCTCCCATTGGGCGACCTTGCGACTGGCATCGTCCCTCGCCTCCTGCTCCGTGCCGGGAACGGCGCCCCAGGCGTCTGCGGCGCCTTCCAGCTCCTGCTCATGCCACTCCGCCAGCACGGGCAGCTCGCCGTCAAGGTAGAGCTGGCGGCAGTGCGCCTGCTGGATCTTGCCGCTCGTGGTCTTGGGAACGCTGTGGCGCTTCACGAGCACGACGGCATGCGGACGCACGTCGAATTCCTCGCTCAAGATCTGCCGTATCTCCGCCAGGGCGCCTTCCAGCTTTTCCTTGGGCATCTTGGCCTCGAAGACAACGACCAGCCCCTCTCTGCCGTCGACGTCGACGCCGAAGGCCGCCGCCCCGTTCTGCTCGAGGCCCGCCACGCTCTGGACAACGCTCTGCTCCAAATCCTGGGGGAAGAAGTTGCGGCCGTTGATGATGATCATTTCCTTGCAGCGCCCGGAAATGTAGATCGAGCCCTTGGCAAGGAAGCCAAGGTCGCCCGTGCGCATGAAGGGCCCTTCGCCCGTGCCGGCGATGCGGGCCCCGAAGGTCGCTTCCGAAACGGCGGGATTTTTCCAGTAGCCCTTGGCGATGCAGGGGCCGCCGATCCAGATCTCGCCGATTTCGCCGTCGGCCTTGGCCTCCAGGGTGTCGGGATCGACGATGCGGATCGCGTTGTTGTAGCCGGCCCTGCCGCTGGAGCACAGGGCCATCGACGACTCGGCCTCCGGGCTGGCGGGAACAATTTCGCTGGCAGCGTACTTTTCCCTGTCGATCCAGAGCACGTCTT
>JAEEPQ010000272.1 GCA_016284885.1 Desulfovibrio sp. | reverse complement strand
GATGGCCAGTCCCCGGTCGGGGTTGTGGGAGATGCGCTCCAGCACCACGGCCAGCGGGCAGTCGAGCCGGACGATGGGGCCAAGGCTCTGCAGATGGCGCATGCCGGCATCGCGGTAGACCACGGAGCCGCCCGTGGCGACGACGGTGCGGCTGGTCCGGAGAGAGCAGATCATCTCTGCCTCCATGTCCAGGAATTCGTCCTTGGTCAGACGGTCGGCGATGTCCTGGAGGCGGGTGCCGTAGGCAGACTCGATGAGCTGGTCCGTGTCCATGAAGGCCCAGCCGAGGGCCTTGGCGAGGGCAAGCCCCACGGTTGTCTTGCCGCAGCCGGCCATGCCGATGAGGGAGACGCAGGGGAGATTCTTGGCGGGGCGCTTCAGCAGCTTGGCGGTCGTGCTCATGGGGGCTCCTTGGGAATGCGGTCGCAGCTGGCGGTATCAGCTGGCGTTTGAATGATCCTAAAGGCGACGGGCTGCATGTCAAGCTGTTTCGCGGGGACGCCGAACGCCGTTGTCTTGAGGAGTTGACGCGGCATGCCGGGAGGTTGGACGCCACCTCTGTCGCGGCGGCGGTGCTCCTGGGCATGGCTGAACGGTTCGGGAGCGGGTGGTCTCGATGGGAGGGGGATGGTGCAGGCGCCTATTGACACCCGGCAGGCTTGCCGCTGGCAGCCACCCAAAGGCAGCATGGGTGCCATGCCGGCGAGCATGGTGTCCAATGGCACCAGGGACATTTTTGGGGACCTGGCCTGGGCTGCAGGCTTTGCCTGCAGGCGGACGAGGGGAGTGGCTTGCGTTGGAAGAGTGAAAGCAAAGACATGTCAAGAGCCTTCATGAACCTTGACTGCGGGATGCCCCGCGTGTATGTAGTTGCACTCAGCTTCGGAGGCTTTGCCGGCCCGGTCTTTACCTGTGCGCGCCTGCGTGCGCATGAACGCAGGGGAGAGGCCTCGATATGCCAAGGCATTGTCCGAAGCGTGACGATGCAAAAATCTGACGCACACCCGGCGCGGGGCTTGTCCTGGCGACCGGGAATATAAGGAGCTCCCCCATGAAAAGAACCTACCAGCCCAGCAAGATCCGTCGCGCCCGCACCCACGGCTTCCGCGCCCGCATGGCCACCAAGAGCGGCCGTGCCGTCATCACCCGCCGTCGTGCCAAGGGCCGCAAGAGCCTGAGCGCCTAAATTGCCGGCTTCGACCCATGCCTCCCCGGACGCAAGCGCCGGGGAAGGGCATGCCAGGCGCACGCTGCCGAAGGAAAGCCTTATACGCAAGAACGCCGAGTACTCGCTCTGCTATGCAGAGGGACGGCGCGTGCACACAAGGCATTTCCTTCTTTTTGTCTTAGAGAGGGAAAACGAGGACGCCGGACTCAAGGCAGAGTCCAGCCACGGCCTGCGGATGGGCTGCGCGGTTTCGCGCAAGGTCGGTCGCGCCGTCGTCCGCAACCGCGTGAAGCGCCTTTTGCGGGAGTGCTTCCGGCTCTATCTGCGCGAGCTGAACGCATCAGCCCGCTTCGTTGCCGTGGCCAAGCGCCAGACAGGCGTCGAGAAGCTCTCTCTTGCCGACGTTGCGGCAGAGATTAAGCCTGCACTCGAGCGCCACTTTGCCCGCAGAGGCGCGTCATGAGCCAGAGGCTTCGCGCCATCGCCATCCTGCCCCTGCGCTTCTACAAGCGCTTCGTCTCCCCTCTGCTTCCGCCAGCCTGCCGCTACCTTCCTACCTGTTCTGAATACGCGATGGAGGCCGTCATGACGCACGGCCTCTTCCGTGGCGGCTGGCTTGCCATCAAGCGGATCTGCCGGTGCCACCCCTGGGGCGGCTCGGGCTACGATCCCGTTCCCCCTCCGCGCCGAAAAAAAGGGCGCCCCACATAGGAAACTTTCATGCAAGACGGCAAAAATCTCGTACTCGCCATCGTCTTATGCCTGCTCGTCGTTGTTGGCTGGTCCTGGCTCGGCGAACGCATGGGCTGGGTCCACAGGCCGGATCCCCAGCAGATAGAGGAAGCCCAGAAGCAGCAGGCCGAACTGCAGGCCAGGCAGCAGGCGGAAGCCGAAGCTGCCGCCAAGGCCAAGGAAAATCCGCTTCCCATGTTCACGGAGTCCGAGGGCAAGGACATCGTCGTCAAGACGCCCCTCTACACGGCCAAGCTCTACACGGGAGGCGGCATCCTGCGCTCCTTCGAGCTTGCCGGCTTCAAGACGTCCATCGAGCCCGGCGCTCCGCTGGTGAACCTCGTGAACAAGCAGTCCGCCTCCATGGCGCCTTTCGGCATGCTGGTCAACGGCCAGCCGTCCTGGAGCACGGGCGTGTGGGCCTGCGACACCGCTGACGAGCTTGTCGAGATTGCTCCCGGCCAGAACCGCGTCATCCGCCTCTCCGGCGTGGTGGCGGGCCTGCGCGTCGTCCGCGAGCTTACCTTCGATGCCTCCACCTACCAGGTGAAGGAGCAGGTCAAGGTCAGCCCCGAGGGCGGCCAGGCCCAGTCTGTCCGCATTGGCTATACGGTCGGCGCCGACGCCTCCAACGCCCAGGGCGGCCAGTACGACGCCATGCGCGTCGGCTGGGACGACAACGGCTCCCTTTCCGAGGAGACCAGCGAGGACAAGCTCAAGACCGGCGTCATGGCCACGGGCAAGA
>JAEEPQ010000271.1 GCA_016284885.1 Desulfovibrio sp. | reverse complement strand
CATCGAAAACCGCATTGAGGACCTCTGGAGCATCTTCGCCGTCATCGCGCCAGGCCTGCTCGGCGGCTTCGAGCGCTTCAAGCGCCGCTTCGGCCAGGCCGCCCCCGGCACCCCGGCGGGCAAGGCCCTGCGCCAGCTCGTCCGGCCCTTCCTCCTGCGGCGCCTCAAGAGCGCGGTGCTCGACGAGCTGCCGGCCCGCACGGAGCAGAACATCGTCATCGAGCCTTCGGACGACGAAAAGGCCTTCTACGAGGTCATGCGCCGCAGGGCCGTGGACAGCGTCGGCCAGGCGCCCGGCTCCCAGAAGCGCTTCCTCATCCTCGCCTGGCTCACGAAGCTGCGCCTGGCCTGCTGCAGCCCCGCGCTGGCGGACGAGGATCTGGCCCAGCGCGGCCGGCGCGGCGTCCTCGGCGCCAGCTGCAAGGTGGACCGCCTGCTCGAGGTGCTGGAGGAGCTGCTCGCGGGCGGCCACAAGGCCCTTGTCTTCAGCCAGTTCACCAGCTTCCTCAAGCTCGTGCGCAAGGCCCTGGAGCGGGAGGGCATCTCCAGCCTCTACCTCGACGGCCAGACCTCGGAAAAGGCCCGCCGCGAGCGCGTCGAGTCCTTCCAGCAGGGCTCCTGCGGGGTCTTCCTGCTCTCCCTCAAGGCCGGCGGCACCGGCATCAACCTCACGGCCGCCGACTACGTCGTGCACCTCGACCCCTGGTGGAACCCCGCCGTGGAGGACCAGGCCTCGGACCGCGCCCACCGCATAGGCCAGCGCCGCCCGGTCACCGTCTACCGCTTCGTCATGGCCGGCACCGTGGAGGAGAAGATCCTCGCCATGCACCGCGAAAAGCGCGATCTGGCCGCCAGCTTCCTCGAAGGCGCAGACGAGCCGGCCGCGCGCATCACCGACGAGGAGCTCTTCAACCTCCTGCGCTGACCCCGTTTCCCCCGCCCCGCCGTCCCCTGATCCGGCATCCCTGCAGCCTGCCGGCATTCCAAGGAGAACATGCCATGGCGACGCTTCGCCGCACCCTTGCCGGCCTTGTCCTTGCCCTCTGCGCCTTCAGCTTTGCCTGCCGCCCCGCCGCCGTCCCGCAGGATCGGCATCTCTCGCCTGCGGCCGGCCAGGCCTCCCAGCTCTCCCAGATCGGCCAGCGCGCGGCCCTCCAGGACGACGGTTCCCTGCGCGCCGTCAAGGATCGGGGCGTGCTCCGCGTCGGCACCACTGGCGACTACCGGCCGCTCTCCTTCAGAGAGCCCGCCACGGGCGCCTGGTGGGGCTTCGACCTCGACGTGGCGGCCGAGATTGCCAGGCGCCTCGGCGTCGGCGTGGCCTTCGAGCCCACCTCCTGGCCCACGCTGACCGCCGACGTCATGGAAGGCTCCCGCTTCGATCTCGCCATGGGCGGCATCACCGCAACCCAGGCCCGCAAGGAAAAGATGCTCATGAGCGAGGGCTACCTCGCCAACGGCAAGACCCTGCTCTGCCGCAGGGAGGATCGCAGGCGCTTCCGGAAACTGGAGGATCTCGACAGGCCCGGCGTGCGCGTCATGGTCAATCCCGGCGGCCTCAACGAGCAGTTCGCGCGCCGGCACCTCACCCATGCCCAGATCATCGTCCACCCGAAGAACGAGGAGATTCCGAGGCTTGTGGCCGAAGGCCGGGCCGACGCCATGGTGACCGAGATCACCGAGGCCCCCTGGTACGTCAAAAGCGATCCGCGCCTTGCCGCGCCCCTGCTGGACAGGCCCTTCACCCGGGGCGAGATAGCGGTCCTGCTGCCCAAGGGCCGGGAGTCGCTGCTTGGCGAGGTGAACAGGATCATAGCCAGCATGAAGGCCGACGGCACTCTCAGACGCCTGCACGCCAAGTACGGCCTTGCCTGTGCCTGGCAGGTCCCGGAAAAGTGAAGAGCCCTTCCTGCGGGTGGCTTGCACCGTCGCTTCCCGGCCGAAAGGCATGCGGGCAAGTTCAGCGCAGGCAGTTTTCAGCGAAGCGTTGCGATCGCTGACGCCATTTTGGAAGGGCATGCTCCCCGGCTGAATATGAGCTGTGAAGCAGCGGAGCACGGGAGACAATCGCTATGATTCCATGTACGACATCTGCCTGCAGGACAATGTCATGGTACAAGGGAGGTTGCATGCACCGCGACGCCGTGCACGGCATGGGCTTTGCCCCTGCTCGCCTTCAGGACATGTTCCTCAAAACGGATTGAAGCCTACTCTCTGTTTTCCTCAATTTGAACACGCATGCCTCTTCTGAGCTCATCTGAGGCCGGCATCCGGCAAGGAAGACGAGCAGGGCAGCTGAATACACGAAAGACCAGGTTCGTTCACTGAACCTTTCCAGCGGCAAGGAGCAACCAGCATGCCAGCCCCCCTTACGGACGTCCGTCCCGCCAGCCTTTCCGAACAGGTGCACGCCTTTGTCGAGAACGATTTTGCCGGGCTCGACGCCTCCCTGCAGACCTTCCTTGTTCTAGACGCCCTCATCGTGGGCGCAACGCCCGAGGATCAGGACGAGACGCTCTTCCGGGCCCTCCAGGAAGGCGGGCGCCTGCCGAAGGGCCTGCGCGACGCCGGGCAGGTCGCGGATCTGCGCCGCAGGCTCGTCCAGCAGGGCGTCCCCTACGGCGACGGCTTCGACGACTTCGGCATGGCGCCCTTCCTG
>JAEEPQ010000054.1 GCA_016284885.1 Desulfovibrio sp. | reverse complement strand
TCGGCGCAGTCGAGGGCTGCCTGGATGCCGGCAACGCCACCGCCGATGACGAGCACGCGCTTGTTGATGTCGAAGCGCTGGGCGAAGAGCGGGCGGTTGTTGCGCAGCTTCGCCACGGCGATGCTGACGAGCTCGGTGGCCTTGTTGGTGTTGGGCTCCTTGTCCTTGCCGATCCAGGAGACATGCTCGCGGATGTTCGCCATTTCGAACATGTACCGGTTCAGGCCGGCGCGCTCGACGGTGCGGCGGAAGGTGGGCTCGTGCATGCGCGGAGAGCAGGACGCAACGACGACGCCGGTGAGGCGGTGCTCGTGGATGGCCTGCTCGATGGCGGCCTGGCCGGGTTCGGCGCAGGTGTACATCAGGTCGGTGGCGTAGACGACTTCAGGGAAGTCGAGAGCATTTTTGGCGACCTGCGCACAGTCGACTGTGCCTGCGATGTTGCTGCCGCAGTGGCAGACGAAAACGCCTATCCTCATGCCTTGCCTCCTTGGGCGGCTTCCTTGGCCGCGGTGCTGAGGGCGTGGATCTTGTCGGTGATCCTGTCGGCGCTGACGCAGAGCTTGTTCAGGCCGAGGCTGTCAGCGTCGCAGCCGAAGGCGATGCCCATGAGCTGCGTGAAGTAGAGAACGGGAATGTTGAACTTGGTCCCTTCGGCTTTGCCGGCCTGCTTCTGGCGCAGGTCAAGGTTCATCTGGCAGAGGGGGCAGCACACGGCGATGCAGTCGGCGCCCATGTTGACCGCAAGCTGCAGGATGCGTCCAGAGTTGCGGGCCGTCAGGGGGCGGTGCGGAATGCCGGCGGAGGCGCCGCAGCACTCGGTTTTCAGCGGGAAGTCGAGGATGTCGTCCGCGCCGCAGCTGGCGAGCAGGCTTTCCATGAGCGTGGGGTTCTCAGGATCGCCGAATTGCATGAGCTCGGCGGGCCGGCTCATGAGGCAGCCGTAGTAGGGGGCGATTTTGATGCCGGTGAGGGATTTGGTCACGCGGCTTTTGATCTGATCGGAGTCGCACTGCTGCGCGATGAGCTGCATGACGGAGGTCATCTCCGGCATTTGCTCGGGGGCGGGTTCGTCGAGCAGCTCGTTCACGCGGGTGCGGAAGTCGGGATCCTGCATGCGCACGTGGGCGTGCTTGTGGTTGGAAAGACAGGAGGGACAGGACGTGGCGATGAGGTCCGCGCCCTGCCTGGCCGCCAGGGCGAGGTTTCGGGTGCACAGGGCCGTGGAGAGGTCCGTGGCGACCGCATGGGCGGGCGTGGAGCCGCAGCAGTTCCAGTCGGCGATTTCGACGGTCTGGATGCCCAGGGCCTTCAGTACCGCCTGGGTGGAAAGTTCGTAGTCAAGAGAGGAGCCCTTGGCCGAACATCCGGGATAGTAGGCTATTTTCATGGACGGACTCCCTCGCGCTTGGCGCGTTCCTGATAGCGCTTGAAGATGCGCCCGACGGCTTCAACGCTTTCCTTGCTGGGGATGACGTGGGGCTTGAGGCCGAGCTTCTGCTTCATAAGTGCCTGGGGAGCCAGGTCGACGTCGGTCCAGAAGCGCAGAGAGCGCAGCATGTACAGAGCCATGGTGCCGATTTCGTAGCTGCGTCCGAAGGTGCGGACGGTGTCCAGGAAGGAGAGCCAGAATTTTTCGACGCGCTTGACGCCGACCTTGTTGGTGCGGCGGGCCATGTGGCGCAGGGTCTCCATGACGCCGGCGATGTCGATGCTGTTGGGGCAGCGCAGGGAGCAGGTACTGCAGGACAGGCACATGTAGATGGCCTGGGAGCTAAGCACTTTGTCCCTGAGGCCCAGCTGGATTCCGCGCATGACCTGGTTGGGCATCATGTCGTAGTCGAGCGCGGCGGGGCAGCCGGCAGTGCAGTTGCCGCATTGGTAGCAGTTGCTGATGTTCTGTCCGCTTTCAGCTTCCACTTCCTGCTGGAAGGTGGGATCTTTCGAACGGATGAGGTCGATGGTTTCGTTCATCAATTTTCCTCCGACGCGGCGCCTGCTGAGCAAGGCCGCATAAAGGCTCGTGGCCGTGGCGATCTTCGTCATGAGGGTCCGGCAGGGATGCCGCTTGCCGGGCGCTTCACGAAAAGACAGGGGTAGCCCTTCCCCTGGCGTCCAGGCCTCCACGGGGGTGGCACGAAAAGGCAAAAAAAGAGCCTGGCAGACACAGGGGGCTCCTTTTATACTACGATTTTTGCAGGAGAAAGGCTAGTCCTTGCTGTGAATGTCCTTGGGCGTTTCAGGGGTGCCGCGTCCGCTTTCCAGGGCGGGGCCAGGCCTGCGTGGCGAAGGGCCGTCTAGCTGAAGGAGAAGGGATCGATGAAGCCCCGCCCGCCCGGCTTTTCGCCGTGGGCCTCCTCGGCGCGCAGCCTGATGTCGTCGCGCTCGCGCACGGCCTGGTCCAGGGCCATGAGCCCTAGGGCGTAGCTGTAGGCGCCGAAGCCCTCGATGCAGCCGCAGCAGGCCGGGGCGATGACGGACTTGCGCCGGAACTCCTCGCGGCCGGAGACGTGGGACATGTGCACTTCGACAACGGGGAAGGGCAGAATGTCCAGGGCGTCCAGGATGCCGTAGCTGTAGTGGGTCCAGGCGCCGGCGTTGACGACGATGCCCCTCGTAC
The DNA here is from genome assembly GCA_016284885.1 of Desulfovibrio sp. Classification (GTDB taxonomy): domain Bacteria; phylum Desulfobacterota; class Desulfovibrionia; order Desulfovibrionales; family Desulfovibrionaceae; genus Desulfovibrio. The sequence continues at coordinate 11,594 of JAEEPQ010000054.1, read as the reverse complement.
CGTCGTCGAGGGAGTGGTGGATGCGCTCCACGAAGCCCGCCTCGCTGTTGGTCTGGTAGCATTCTATCTTCACGCCCATCTGGCCGGCGTAGCTATAGAGGAGCTTGTTGATGTCTTCCAGGGTCGCGGTGCCGTAGACGGCGGGGTCGCGCCTGCCGAACATGTTGAGATTGATGCCGTGGAGGATGAGGTAGTCGTGTTGCATGGCGGTCTCCGGGACGGCGCCGAGGGCCTGTCGCGCTCCGCGCCGGGTGGGGATGCGGACAGGCCCGCCGTCCGGACTGCGCCTCCGGGTGGCGGGCCTGCCGGAAAGGCCGCAGGCCGGGAGCCTTAGGCGAACTTGGCGCGGGCCTTGGCGAAGCCCTCGGCCGAATTGCGGATCACCTTCTCGTCGACGCAGAAGGCAAGCCTGAAGTAGCCGGGGCAGCCGAAGCCGGAGCCGGGTACGCCGAGGACTCGTTCTTCGGCGAGGGCGGCCACGAAGGCCTTGTCGTCGTTGCCGGGTGCCTTGGGGAAGAAGTAGAAGGCGCCCTTGGGCAGGGTGAACTCGATGCCGGCGCTGGTCAGCACCTCGGCCATAGCGTCGCGGCGACGCAGGTAGACGTCCTTGTCGACGGCGCTGCCGAGGGCGGCCACCATGATGTGCTGGCCGACGATGGGGGCGTTGACGTAGCCGAGGATGCGGTTGGTGAGCGTGATGGCGGCCATGAACTCCCCGCGCTCCTCGAGGAGCGGGGAGAGGGCGGCGTAGCCTATGCGCTCGCCGGGCAGGGACATGTTCTTGGAGAAGGAGCTGAGAACCACGGCATAGCGGTAGAGCGGGAGCACCGAAGGCACCTCGCAGCCGTCGTAGGCCAGGAAGCGGTAGGGCTCGTCGCAGAGCAGCCAGATGGGATGGCCGACTTCGGCGCTCTTGCGCTCGAGCAGGGCGCAGATGGCCTTCATCTCGTCCAGGGTGTAGACCACGCCCGTCGGGTTGTTGGGGGAGTTGACGATGACCGCGCGGGTTTTGGCGGAAATGGCTTTCCCGAGGGCTTCAACGTCGGGGCGGAAGGTGTCCTTCTTCGTCATGACGCGGGTGAGGAAGCCTCCGTGGTTGGCCACGTAGAAGTCGTACTCGACGAAGTAGGGGGCGAAGGCGATGAGCTCCTCGCCGGGATTGAAGATGGCCCTGAGAACAGCGTTGAGGGCCGATGCGGCGCCGACGCTGATCAGCACGTCGCCGGCCGCAAGCTCCACGCCCTGATCCTTGGAAAGCCATTTGGCGAGCGCCTCCCTGGCCCAGGGGGCGCCGGCGTTGGGGGTGTAGCCGAAGGAGAAGGGCCTGTCCGCGCCTTCGGCAAAGGCCTTGAGGCCGTCGACGACGGCCTTGGGCGCGGGCAGATCGGGATTGCCGAGGGAGAAGTCGTAGACCTTGTCTTCGCCATACTGCTTTTTGAGCAGGATGCCCTGCTCGAACATTTTGCGGATCATGGAGGAATTGGCCATGTAGCCTTGGACGGCATTGGAAAGAAGCTGTGCCATGTGACTGGACTCCTTGAATTCTTGTCATCCGGTGATTGTTGGGATAATATGTATCTGATACATCTTTTTTCGGGAGGTTTCCATGTCCCAGCTTTCCCCTCGCCGGCGGGTTCTGCCTGCGCTCCTTGCCTGCGCCCTTGCCGGCGGCTGCAGCTGGCAGGACGCTCCCCAGGACAGCGGGATGCACGTCGTAGCCGAAGTGCACGAGGTCCACTACTGCTCGAAGTTCTCTCCCGAGATAACTATCGCCAACCCGCCTCAGGACACGGACTACTACGAAGTCCGCCTGGAGCGCCTCGGCGAAGGAGGCATGTTCATGGGGGGCGGAACCTGGCGTTTCGACGGCGTTGCCGAAGACGGCATGGACTCCATCCCCGAGGGAGCTCTGACGAGCAGCTACCGCGGCCCCTGCCCCAAGAAGGGCGAGAGCGCGCAGTACATGTTCACGGTGGCGGCCCGCAGGTCGGGCAGCGCCGAGCCTCTGAAAACCGCCACCTACGTCTTTACGGTGGAAAAGCCCTAGGGAACTGGCCGGGGAGGCCTCCCCGGATGTTGCGCCGGATCCTGTGCCTTTACAAAAAGCGCCTGCCGAACTGCATTGCGGTTCGGCAGGCGCTTTGGCGTTCTCAAGGGGGCCGGGCTACTCTTCGTTTTCCTCGCGGGGCGTCAGCTGGGCTTGGGCACTGGTGCGGATGCGGCGGCGCTCCTTAGGCTGGGGCTGGGCTTCGGGCTTGCGGATTTGGGGCTCGGGCAGGGCGTTGTAGAGCGCCCAGAAGCCGGGATAGAGAGTGGTGAGTATGCCCGGGTTGTTCAGGCGGAAGCCGTGGTGCGGCTCGGGGCGGGCGCAGGCGCACACGGCGAGGGCGCAGGCCCAGGCCGCGGACGGGGCGGGCCACACCTGATGTATTGTCACGAGTTCCTCGCGCTCGCCGCCTTCGCCGTCTTCGCGCTTGAGGGCGATGGGCTTGGCCCAGACCACGGCGCCGTCTTCCTGTATTTCGAGGCCGCAGGCGCGGGCAAAGGCCTCGGCCTCGGCGAAGCCCTCTCCGCCTGGCTGGCAGCCCCGGGGCATTCTAGCCTGCTTGTTCTTCAGGGCGCCGAGGCAGGTGAGCGCCATGGCGAGCGGCAGCCATGCCGCTGGCAGGGCCTCGGGCAGCTCGAGGCCGGCTTCGGGAAGCCTAAGCTCCGCACCGCACTGGAGACTGACCTCGGCAGGGCCGGCCTCGACCTGGAGGCCCGCCTGTCTGAAGAGGTCCTTTGCGGCCTCGGCGTCAGCGGTGCCGGGCCACTGGCCGGCAAGGCGCACCCTGCCCGAAAGGGCGGGCGCCAGCGCCAGCAGGAAGACGGCCAGCTCAGGTTCCATGGCGAGCTTGGGCTCGCGCGGAAGGGCAAGCTTCGACGGGGTTATGTGAAGATTTTCACAGTCGCCTTCCACCTGGGCGCCGCAGGCGGCAAGGAGGGGCAGGATGCGCTCCTCGATGCGGGCCCGGTCCGGATGGGAGCCGAAGCGGAAGACGACGGGCTTCTCGTAGAAGGGGGCGGCAAGGAGCATGCCTTCGATGAATTCGAAGGGCACGGCATCGGGGAAGTCGACGGCGTCGGGGAGCATGCCCGAGCTCTCGATGCGCACGGGCAGGCCTTCGCCCTTGGGGATGACGTGCACGAGGCGCGCGCCGAGCTGGGGGACGAAGGAGACCACGGCGTCGAGGCCTTCCATGCGCATCTGGCTGTCGCCCGAGAACTTGGCGTGGCTGGGCCGGCCCAGGTAGTGGCCGAGGGCGAGGTAGAAGTTGAAGGAAGAGGCGCCGGAGAAGATGACCTTGTCCGGCGTTTGGCAGGGCGTGGCCGGCAGGGCCTCCACCGCGTCGCCGTCGCGGATGATGGAGGCGCCCATCTGGTTGAACATCTTGAGGCAGTCGAAGACGGCATCGTTCATCAGGGAGCCGGCAAGCTTCACGTGCTGGCCCGATCCCGCGGCCAGGGAGAGCCAGGCCCTGGTGGCCCTGCAGGAGGCGGGGGCGTCCATGTCGAGCTTCACGGGCTGCTGGACGGGTGCAAGGTTGAAGGCCTCGCGGCGCTGCTCGCCGTCCTCGCCCGGCTTCGGAAGGAAGGTAACCTCCTGCATGAGAGAGAAGAAGAGGCCGGAAAGCTTGGGATCGTTGCTGACCTTCGCGACGGCGCTTTCCCAGGATTCGCGGATCTGCTTCTCCTCGCGGTTGTCCAGATGGCCCTTGGGGCCGGCCATGCGCTTGAGCATGTTGTGGCGGCGCATGACGAGCCTGAGTATGTCCCGGTCCATCTCGCACACGGTCTCGCGCAGCGGGCGGCGGGGTCTGTCCTGATAGGCATCGCGCATCAGTATTGCTTCCTTATGAAATTGCTTGGTGGGGGAAGAGCCGGGCAAGGGCGGAAGGAGAGTGTGCTCCGAAGAAAACTGCCCGTATTTTCGGTGAGTTGAAAAAGGTTGCCCTCTGAGGGGGCGAGAGGTGAATACTATAGGAAGCCCCCTCCTTGCAAGACGGGGGCAGGGAGACGGCTTGTGAAAAAAATATTTTTCTCCCGTCCGAAACGGCTTTTCTCTAAGCTGGAAAGGTGGAGGCGACCCTGCGCGACCCGCAAAAGATGGCGGAACGGGCTTGACTCAGTGTCGATAGCTTGTTACGGAATTCACCAGCGGGAAAGAAATTTCTTCTTTTTCCGCCTTGCCTTGGCACCAAGCGCTTCCCTTTTCTCGGGGAAGCTTTTATGAAAAAGCGGATAGCCGGACAGCGAGAGCGCTGTTTTCGACCGGCTCCCAAATCAACCTTTTTAGAGCTGGAGGAACGTATGCCTACGTTTGTTGATCCGTCCAAATGCGACGGTTGCAAGGGCGGCGAAAAGACGGCCTGCATGTACATCTGCCCCAACGATCTGATGATCCTGGATCCGGATGCCATGAGAGCCTACAACCAGGAACCCGACGCTTGCTGGGAATGCTATTCCTGCGTGAAAATCTGCCCCCAGGGCGCCATCACCGCCCGCCCCTACGCTGACTTCGCTCCCATGGGCGGCACCTGTATTCCTATGCGTTCTGCGGACTCCATCATGTGGACCGTCAACTTCCGCGATGGCAGCACCAAACGCTTCAAGTTCCCCATCCGCACTACTCCTGAAGGCTCCATCAAACCCTTCGAGGGTTGGGACGACAAGGGCGATCTGGACAGCGAACTTCTCTACACCGAGAAGGAACTCGTTAAGCCCCAGGCTGTGCTCGGCAAGAAGTTTGAAGTGGCTGAAGCCGACAAGTCCGCTACTTTCTAGTTCGGTCCTAGCGTACCAACTTTATTGTTTGAAGAACAATAGGAGTAACTCATCATGCCTATGATCCCTGTTAAGGAAGCGCCTCGCGGCGTTGCCATTGCTGAGCCCACCATCCAGGAACATGACGTTGACCTGCTCATCGTTGGCGGTGGCATGGGTGCCACCGGCGCCGCTGTTGAGGCTGTGCGCTGGGGCGATCCGCTCGGCCAGAAGATCCTCGTCGTGGACAAAGCCGCCCTCGAGCGTTCCGGCGCCGTGGCCCAGGGCCTGTCCGCCATCAACACCTTCCTCGAAAACAACACCCCTGACGACTACGTTCGCATGGTCCGCACCGACCTCATGGGCCTGGTTCGCGAAGACCTCATCTTCGACGTAGGCCGCCACGTTGACGACTCCGTCAAACTGTTCCAGGACTGGGGCCTTCCCATCTGGGCTAAATCCGAAGACGGCCACAACCTGAACGGCCAGCAGGCCAAGGACCAGGGCAAGACCCTCCGCAACGGCGCCTCTCCCGTCCGTTCCGGCCGCTGGCAGATCATGATCAACGGCGAGTCCTACAAATGCATCGTCGCTGAGGCCGCCAAGAACGCCCTCGGCGAGGACCGCCTCCTCGAGCGCTGCTTCGTCGTGAAGCTGCTCCTCGACAAGAACACCCCCAACCGCATCGCCGGTGCCGTGGGCTTCTCCACCCGTGAGAACAAAGTCCACATCTTCCGCACCAACGCGATGATCGTGTGCTGCGGCGGCGCCGTCAACATCTACCGCCCCCGCTCCACCGGTGAAGGCATGGGCCGCGCCTGGTATCCCGTGTGGAACGCCGGCTCCACCTACACGATGTGTGCCCAGGTTGGCGCCGAAATGACCATGATGGAAAACCGCTTCGTGCCCGCCCGCTTCAAGGACGGCTACGGCCCGGTCGGCGCCTGGTTCCTGCTCTTCAAGGCGAAAGCCACCAACGCGAAGGGCGAAGACTACTGCGTGACCAACAAGGCCATGCTGAAACCCTACCAGGACCGCGGCTACGCGACCGGTAAGGTTGTCCCCACCTGCCTCCGCAACCACATGCAGCTTCGTGAAATGCGCGAAGGCCGCGGCCCCATCTACATGGACACCAAGACCGCCCTTCTGAACACCTTCGCCACCCTGAACGAAGAAGAGCAGAAAGACCTCGAGTCCGAAGCTTGGGAAGACTTCCTCGACATGTGCGTTGGCCAGGCCAACCTGTGGGCCGCCACCAACACCGCCCCTGAAAACCGCGGTTCCGAAATCATGCCGACCGAGCCCTACCTCCTCGGTTCTCACTCCGGCTGCTGCGGCATCTGGGCTTCCGGTCCCGACGAAGAGTGGGTCCCGGACGAGTACAAAATCAAAGCTGCCAACGGCAAGGTCTACAACCGCATGACCACCGTCGACGGCCTCTTCACCTGCGCTGACGGCGTGGGCGCTTCCGGCCACAAGTTCTCCTCCGGCTCTCACGTTGAAGGCCGTATGGCTGCTAAGGCCGCCGTCCGCTACGTGCGCGACCATGCCGACTTCAAGCCCGAGCTCGCCGCCGATCCCGAAGCTCTGAAGAAGGAAATCTACCAGCCTTACTACACCTACCAGGAGTTCAAGGACGCCTCCACCGACTGCGTCGTGAACCCCAACTTCATCTCGCCCCGCAACTTCATGATGCGCCTCATCAAGTGCACCGATGAATACGGCGCCGGCGTTGCCACCTACTACATGACCTCCAAGGCCAGCCTCGACACCGGCTTCTTCCTCCTCGGCATGCTCGAGGAAGACTCCAAGAAGCTCGCTGCCCGCGACCTCCATGAACTGCTCCGCTGCTGGGAGAACTACCATCGTCTGTGGACCGTGCGCCTGCACATGCAGCACATCGCGTTCCGCGAAGAGACCCGTTACCCCGGCTTCTACTATCGCGCTGACTTCATGGCTCTCGACGACAACAAGTGGAAGTGCTTCGTCAACTCCCGTTTCGACCCCAAGACCGGCGAAACCAAGGTGTTCAAGAAGGCTTACTATCAGATCATCCCTGACTAGTATTCACTGACGGACTTCTAGGGGGAGAATCGCCTTTACAGGGGGTTCTCCCCCTTTTAACGCCGAAACGTAGGAGGATAACCAGGATGTCCAATGCCATTCTCGTCGTCGGTGGCGGCTTTTCAGGCCTGACAGCTGCCATAGAAGCGGCGGAACTGGGGCATGATGTCTATATAGTCGAGAAAACACCTTTCCTCGGCGGTCGTGTCGCCCAGCTCAACAAATACTTCCCCAAACTCTGCCCCCCCTCCTGCGGTTTGGAAATTCAGTTCCAGCGCATCAGGAATAATCCCCGCATCAAATTTTTCACTCTTGCTCAGGTTACGGCACTCTCCGGCACCAAGGGAGACTATGCTGTCCAGGTGACTGTCCAGCCGCGCTACACGGCTCCTCACAATGCCGATCTCGGCCTTTTCGCCTCGGCCCTCGAAGGCGAGACTGCGAATGAGTTCGATTTTGGGTTGTCCAAGCGCAAGGCTCTCTACAAGTCCATGCCGTTTGCCTTCCCTGCCCGCTACGTACTGGATCCCAAATCGCTGACTCCCGCCGACGCCGCCAAGCTCGCCGGCTGCAAGTTCGTGAACGTCAACGAAGAGCCCAAAACCATTGAGCTCAAAGTTGGCGCCATCGTCGTTGCCACTGGCTGGAAGCCCTACGACGTCACCCGCCTCGCCAACCTCGGCGCCGGCCAGCTCAAGAATGTCGTGAGCAACATGCAGTTCGAGCGCATCGCCTCGCCCTTCGGCCCCACGGGCGGCAAGATCGTCCGTCCCTCCGACGGCGTCGCCCCCAAGAAGGTCTGCTTCGTGCAGTGCGCCGGCTCCCGCGACCAGAACCACCTCAACTACTGCTCCTACATCTGCTGCATGGCCTCCATCAAGCAGAGCCTCTACCTCGCCGAGCAGCTGCCCGACGCGCACGCCGACGTCTACTACATCGACCTGCGCACCCCCGGCCGCTACGTGAACGTGCTCGACAGGTGCAAGGCGACCGGCAAGGTCTCCTTCGTCAAGGGCAAAGTTGCCAATCTGGAGCAGGCTGAAGGCGACAAGGTCACCGTGCAGGTTGAAGACGCCATCCGCGGCGAGAAGCTCACCCTCACCTACGACCTGGTTGTTCTCGCCACCGGCATGCAGCCGACCCTGTCCGAGGACAAGCTCCCCCTGCCTCTCCCGCTCGACGACGACGGTTTCGTCACTGGCGGCGAGGAAGCGGGTATCTTTGCTGCCGGCTGTGCCGTCATGCCGCTTGACGTGACGCGTTCCGCACAGACCGGTACCGCTGCCGCCCTCAAGGCGGTACAGGCTGTGAAAGGGAGGTAGTCAGCATGGCCACTAAGATCGGCGTTTATTTTGACGCTTCCAACATTGGCGGCGGCCTCGACGTCGAGGCCCTTGCCGCCGGCGTGACAGCCAAATGGGGCTCCTTCACCGCCGTGGTGAAGGTTTTTCCTGTTCTTGCGGACAAATACGACGAGATCAGCGCTGACATCGAAGCCCAGCAGCTCGACGGCGTCCTGATGTGCGGCGCCAGCCCCCGCGCCGACTCCGTCTCCTACCGCTTCCCCGTCTACACTGAGACCGTGAACCTGCGCGAGCAGTGCGTGCTCTCCTTCCAGGACGAGAAGGGCAACCCCCTCAAGGCCGGCCAGGCCGCTCCCGCGCTCCTGGTCCAGATTGCCACCGACTACATCAACATGGGCGTCATGAAGATGCAGAAAGGCAATCTGCCCGACTCCGCGGCTCTGGAGAACGGCGGCACCAAGCGCGTCATGGTGGTCGGCGGCGGCTACACCGGCCTCAACGCGGCCCTCGAAGCTGCCAGGAGCGGCTACGAGGTCGTGCTCGTCGAAAAGACCGGCACGCTCGGCGGCGCTGCCAACAACATCCCCACCGGCTCTCCGCTTCACGCTCCCTGGGAAGACAAGGAACCCACCAACGTTGCCCAGCTCGTGAGCGCCGTCAATGCCGAGCGCGCCATCACCGTGAAGCTTGAGACCACCGTCGCCAAGCTCGCCGGCCAGCCCGGCGACTACACCTGCACCCTCGCCACCCCCAAGGGCGAAGAGGAAGTGCAGATCGGCGCGGCAGTCGTGGCCACCGGCTGGGTGCCGCTCGACGACAAGTACCTTGCCCCCATGGGCCTCGGCTCCACGCCCAAGATCGTGACCGCGGCCGAGTTCGGCAAGATGCTGGTCGCCGGCAAGGTGAATGCCAAGCGCATCGCCTTCGTCCTCGACACCACCCTGGCCGAAGAGGAGATCAAAAAGCAGGTCGCCGAAGCTGAAGCAGCCGCCAAAGCCGCTGCCGAAGCCGCGGCCGCCGAAGCGCCCGCCGCTCCCGCCGAGGAAGAGGGCGAGAAGGTCTTCGTCAAGGAAGACCTCGAGTGCATCGACCACCTGCGCTACTCCAACGTGGTCAACTCCGTTGGCATGCTCCGGCTTGCCAACACCGTGTGCGAGCAGACCGGCGACGAAGCCCAGTGCTACGTCATCTACAAGCACATGACCATGCCCGGCATCTTCGAGCGCTTCTACAAGAAGATGCAGGACCGCCTCGGCCTCATGCTGACCAAGGCCGACGTCACCGGCATCCGCGAAGAGGGCGACCAGATTGTCGTCTCCTGCGCCAACACGCTGCTCGGCATGGACTTCGACCTCGAGTGCGACATGGTCGTCCTGCCCACCGGCCTCGTGCCCGTGACTGCCAAGGAAGCCGTCATGCAGTTCCAGTACCGTCAGGGCCCGGACTTCCCGGACCTCAACCTCTTCGACGGCTATCTGGATTCCAACTACATCTGCTTCCCCTACGAGACCCGCCGCACCGGCGTCTACGCCGCCGGCTGCGTCCGCCAGCCCCTGACCCTGGACGCCTGCGTGCAGGACGCCCGCGGCGCCGTGCTCAAAGCCATCCAGTGCATCGAGTGCGCCGGCCACGGCGTGGCGGTCCATCCCCGCTCCGGCGACGCCACCTACCCGGTGTTCAACTTCGTCCGCTGCACCCAGTGCAAGCGCTGCACGGAAGAATGCCCCTTCGGCGCCCTGGACGACGATGAGAAGGGCACGCCCAAGCCGAATCCGGGCCGCTGCCGCCGCTGCGGCACCTGCTTCGGCGCCTGCCCCGAGCGCGTCATCTCCTTTGCCAACTACAACATCGACCAGATCGGCTCCATGATCCGCGAGGTCAACGTTCCCAAGGACTTCAAGAACGAGGGCCCGCGCGTCCTCATTCTGGCCTGCGAGAACGACGCCTACCCGGCTCTGGACATGGCCGCCATGCGCGGCAACACCTGGAGCCCCTACGTGCGCATCATCCCGGTGCGCTGCCTCGGCTCCGTCAACGCCATCTGGATCTCCGATGCCATGAGCAAGGGCTATGACGGCGTCATGCTCCTCGGCTGCAAATACGGCGACGACTACCAGTGCCACTTCATCAAGGGTTCTGAGCTTTGCTCCAGGCGCATGCAGAACATCGCCGAGACCCTCAACCGCCTGGGCGTCGAGCCTCAGCGCGTTGAGCAGTTCGAAGTCGCAATTGACGAATACGACAAGGTTTCCGGCATGATCAACGACTTCGTCGACAGGATTGTCGCCATGGGCGCCAACCCGTTCAAGGCCATGTAGGAGGAAGGCAGAATGGCAAAAGTTACCCTTACGCCAGACTCTGGCTTTGCTAGAGAACTTATGGAAGCGGGCGGGGAGTCACTGAAAAAGTGCTACCAATGCGCCACGTGTGCCGTGGCCTGCCCGATGGCCCCTGCCAACCATCCCTATCCCCGCAAGGAAATGGTTTGGGCGCAGTGGGGCCTGAAAGACAAACTGACGGCTGATCCCGACATCTGGCTTTGCCACAACTGCGGCAACTGCGCTGAGCTGTGCCCCCGTGGCGCCAACCCCGCCGACGTCATGGCCGCCGCCAGAAACGTCATGTACAAGGACCTCTGCCAGCCCGCCAAGATTGGCGAGCTCATGAGCAGCAAGAAGGGCCTCTTCAAGCTCTTCCTGATCCCCGCTGTCCTGTGGCTCCTCATCTGGACCATCAGGGCCGCCTGCGTCGGGTCCTTCTTCCCCAGAACTCCCGAAGGAAAGATTGTCTTCGGTCAGATCTTCTACGGCGACTACACCATCGACCCGATCTTCATGGTCACCTTCTTTGGCGCCCTCTGGATCATGTACAAGGGCTGCAGCCGCCTGTGGAACATGTTCAAAAGCAACGATGGCAAGGTTCTTGTCATCGGTCCGACCAAGCCGTGGTACGTCCATCTCGCCTCCCTGCTCTGGGACGAGATCGGCTCCCACAAGAAGTTCGAGACCTGCACCGCCGGCCCCAAGACCGGGCAGCCTGAAAACTCCCGCAAGTTCGGCCACCAGTGCGTCGTCTACGGCTTTGTCGCCCTCATGGTAGTCACCGCGGTCGTTGCCGGCGGCCACTGGATCGGCAAGGTCATCCCCTGCCTGTCCATCCATACGCCCATGCCGACGATGTACCCGATCAAGATCCTGGCCAACGTTGGCGCCATCCTGCTCCTCGTCGGCCTCTTTGCCCTGACCGTCCGCCGCAAGAACCAGAATCCCAAGTTCTTCTCCTCCAGCTACCAGGACTGGTATCTGCTGGGGCTGATCTGGGCCATCGCGCTCACCGGCTGCTTCTCGCAGATGTTCAGGCTGTTTGACTGGGTCTACTTCGCTTACACGGTGTACTACCTGCATCTCGTGTTTGTCTGGATGC